>NC_014098.1:3000000-3300000 GCF_000092905.1 Kyrpidia tusciae DSM 2912 | reverse complement strand
TTTTCAACGTCCTGGGCCAGCCCATTGACGAGCAGGGGCCCGTTGCGACGGAATTGACCCATCCGATTCACCGGCCGGCCCCGAGTTTCGAGGAACAATCCACCAAGGTGGAGATCTTTGAGACGGGGATCAAAGTGGTGGATTTGCTCGCTCCGTACATCAAGGGCGGGAAGGTCGGCCTGTTCGGGGGCGCCGGGGTCGGCAAGACGGTGCTCATTCAGGAGCTGATCCACAATATCGCGAAACAGCACGGCGGCTTTTCGGTGTTCGCGGGGGTCGGCGAGCGCACTCGGGAAGGAAACGACCTGTATCACGAGATGCGGGAGTCCGGAGTTATCGATAAGACCGTCATGGTGTTCGGCCAGATGAACGAACCCCCCGGCGCCCGCATGCGGGTGGGCCTTACAGGCCTGACCTTTGCGGAGTATTTCCGGGACGTTGAGGGCCGGGACGTGCTGTTGTTTATCGACAACATTTTCCGATTCGTGCAGGCCGGCTCCGAGGTGTCGGCTCTGCTTGGGCGGATGCCCAGCGCCGTGGGATACCAGCCCACCCTGGCCACGGAGATGGGGCAATTGCAGGAGCGGATCACCTCGACGAAAAAAGGATCGATCACCTCGATCCAGGCGATCTACGTGCCGGCGGACGACTACACCGATCCGGCGCCGGCGACGACCTTCGCCCACCTCGATGCCACCACCAACCTGGAGCGGAAGATCTCCGAGCTCGGCATCTACCCGGCGGTGGACCCTCTGGCATCGACCTCCCGGGCCCTGTCGCCGGATGTGGTGGGCCAGGAGCACTACGATGTAGCCCGGGGCGTGCAGCAGGTGTTGCAGCGCTATCGGGAATTGCAGGATATTATCGCCATCCTCGGTATGGATGAGTTGACGGACGAGGATAAGCTCACCGTGGCCCGGGCCCGGAAGATCCAAAACTTCCTGTCCCAGCCCTTCCACGTGGCCGAACAGTTCACCGGCACCCCCGGGGTGTATGTTCCGGTGAAGGAGACGGTGCGCAGCTTCAAGGAGATTCTTGAAGGTCGCCACGATGAGATTCCGGAAAGCCTCTTCCGCTACGCCGGCACCATCGACGATGTGGTGGAGCGGTTCAAAAAGGAGCGAGGCTGATCGATGAGCACCACGATTCTGGACATCGTGACGCCGGAGCGGACCGTGTACAGTCGGCCCGTGGAGATGGTGATCCTCCGGGGAGCCGAGGGTGACCTGGGCATTCTCCCCGGACACATGCCGCTTGTCACCACCCTGCCCATCGGCCTCGTCCGGATCAAGGAAGAGGGGCGGTGGTCTCTGGTGGCGCTCAGCGGCGGGTTTCTGGAAGTTCGGCCGGACAGGGTCACGGTGCTGGCCGAGGCTGCGGAGCTGCCCGAGGAGATCGACGTGGCCCGGGCCGAGCGCGCCCGGGAGCGGGCCGAGCGGCGTTTGGCAGAGAAAGGGCGCTCCGACATCGACTATGTCCGGGCGGAATTGGCTCTCAAACGGGCGTTGAATCGGCTGCGGGCGGCGGAGGAAGCGAAAGTTTCCCTGCGCTGAGCCAGGCAGGCCGCGCCGGCTGTAAAAGAATACCGCATACGGGAAGGCCCGGAGGGGGTCTTCCCGCTCTTTTTGCCCCCCTATCAGGGGTCTGCTATAATGAATAACGGACGGCGGCGGCCCGTTGACCGGAGGTGAGGACGGGGCCCGAAGGCAGCCGCCGAGCCGAAGGCGGGAGGGTTGCCCGTGACGGCGTACTGGAACTCGTATCTGTTTGTCGTGATCTTCGTCGTTCTTGCCATCGCCCTTGCGGTGGTGGCCTTGACATTGGGGAAGTGGCTTCGGCCCGCTCATCCGTCCCGGGAGAAGCTGGAACCCTACGAGAGCGGCGTGGAGCCTGTGGGGGACGCGCGGGTCCAATATAACGCCCGCTATTACCTCTTTGCGCTTCTATTCGTGGTATTCGATGTCGAAATCCTTTTCTTGTACCCTTGGGCGGTGGCGTTTCACGAGCTCGGTCTATTCGGGTTGGTGGAGGCGCTGATTTTTATGGCCATGTTGGTCATCGGCCTGGTGTACGCCTGGCGAAAGAAGGTGCTGGAATGGAAATGAATCCGGTGCCGGGCTCGCGGCCCGCGGGCCGGGTGGAATTCGAAGGTTTCAGTGACGAGGAATCCGCCGATCTCACCCGGGCGGGGGTGTTGGTCAGCACCATCGAACAGTTGAAAGCCTGGGCCCGGTCGAACTCCCTGTGGCCCCTTACCTTTGGGTTGGCCTGCTGCGCCATCGAGATGATGGGAACCGGGGCGTCCCATTATGATCTTGACCGATTCGGCATTATCTTTCGCGCCTCACCCCGGCAGTCCGACGTCATGATCGTCGCCGGAACGGTCACCAAAAAGATGGGGCCGCTCCTTCGGCGGCTCTACGACCAGATGCCGGATCCAAAATGGGTGGTGGCCATGGGCAGTTGTGCCACGGCGGGCGGTCCCTACGTACGTTCCTACGCCGTGATGAAGGGCGTCGACCAAGTGGTTCCCGTTGACGTTTATATCCCGGGCTGTCCCCCCTCTCCGCCCGCTCTGATCTACGGGCTGAACAAATTGCAGGAGAAGATTCGCATGGAGGCGAGGAGAAAGGTGGGGCGGGCATGACCGAGGACAGACGGGAGGAGCGAGATTCGGGTCGGAGACACTCGCAGCCGAAGGATGCGAGCCCCGGGGAGCGGGGTCAGGCTGAAGGGACAGAGGCCGGACCTTCGGATATCCAAGGGGAGGGCCGAGTGCCTCCGAGCCGCGGAGGCGAGAAGGATGCAGCTTCCAGCGAGGCGTCGTCGGAGACCGTCGATGCGCCCCGGGCGGTGCCGCCGAAGGGAGGACACCCCGGGGCCAAACCCGCGGGTGCAGACGGCGGCTCGGCCAAGCCGGAGGCGGCGAGACCCGCAACGAAGGCGGCCGGGAAACCATCGGCGGCCCCTAAGCCCCCCGACCCCCGAGAAGCTCCGGCGAAAGCCCTGTTGGACGATGTGCTCAGGCGGATTCAGGAACGCTATCCCGATGCGGTTGAGGCAGGGGAAGTGAAAAAATTCACTCCTATGCTCCTCATCAAAAGGGAATCCTGGCGAGAGGTGGCGGCTTATCTCAAAGAGGGGGATGGGCTTGGCTTTCGTTATTTGGAGGCCATCGCCGGCACGGATTACCCAAAGGAAGGCTACATAGAGGTGACGGCCTTTCTGACTCGGATTCCCGAAGCCACCATGGTGGGAATCAAAGTCCGTGCCCCCCGGGAAGCGCCGGTGGTTCCCTCCTTGGTCCCGGTGTTCCCGGGAGCGAACTGGGATGAGCGGGAAATTTATGACCTGCTCGGCGTGACCTTTGCCGACCATCCGGATTTGCGGCGGATCATGATGCCCGACGATTGGCAGGGTCATCCGCTGCGCAAGGACTATTCCCCGTTTGATTGAGGTGGGGTGAACAATGGCGGATACGCGAACGGAAGAAATGCTGATGAATGTCGGCCCCCAACACCCATCCACCCACGGGGTGCTGCAGGTGGTCGTAAAATTGGACGGCGAAACGATCGTCGAGGCGGATCCGGTGATCGGCTACCTGCATCGGGGGACGGAAAAATTGGCGGAGGATCTGCAGTACACCCAGATCATCCCTTACACCGACCGTATGGATTACTTGGCGGCAATGCTCAACAATTACGCCCTGGTGCACGCCGTCGAGGAGGCCATGGACCTGGAGGTTCCCGAGCGGGCGGAGTACCTCCGGGTCATCGTCATGGAACTCAACCGCATCGCCTCGCACCTGCTCTTTATCGGCACGTATCTCCTCGACCTCGGGGCCATGAGTCCCTTTTTGTATGCATTTCAAGACCGGGAGCGGATCGTGCAACTGTTCAACGAGATCAGCGGAGCGAGGTTAACGTACAACTATATGCGGATCGGCGGCGTGAAGTGGGATGCGCCCCCGGGCTGGATCGACAAGGTGCGGGAGTTTGTGCCCCACATGCGGGAAAGCTTGAAGATGCTCGACGACCTGATCACCGGCAACGAGATCTTTCTCAACCGCGTCCGGGGCATCGGCGCCTATGATGCGGACACGGCCATCGCCTACTCCCTGTCCGGAGTGAATTTGCGCTGTACCGGACTGAAATGGGATCTTCGAAAAAATCGGCCCTATTCTGTCTACGACCGCTTTGACTTCGAGATTCCCGTGGGCGAGCACGGCGACTGTTATGACCGGTACATCCTGCATCTCCGCGAGATGGAACAATCTCTTCGCATTGTGGAGCAGGCCTGCGAGCAGATTCCCGATGGTCCGGTGATGGGCAAGGCTCCGAAGTTCGTCCGGCCTCCCGCCGGCGAGTATTACAGCGCCATCGAAGGGGCCCGGGGGGAACTCGGGGTGTATTTTGTCAGCGATGGAAAGGATAAGCCCTACCGGGTGAAGTTTCGCCGGCCGTCTTTTGTCAATCTGCAGCTGTTGCCCTCTCTGCTCCAAGGGCAGAGCATGGCCAATCTGATCGCGATTCTCGGCGCCGTGGACATCGTTCTGGGGGAGGTGGATTGCTGACATGGTCCAATTCTTCGACTGGGTCCATCAGGCCCTCACCTGGGGAACGGTGCTCAAAATGGTCGCCGGTGCCGTGATTGTGCTGCTTTTTGTTCTCGGCGTGGTGACGTACATGCTCTACTTCGAGCGAAAGGTCATCGGGTGGATGCAGCTGCGGATCGGGCCCAACCGCGTGGGCCCCTTGGGCTTGTTCCAATCCTTTGCCGATGTTCTGAAGCTGCTGACCAAAGAGGACATCGTGCCGGCCGAGGCGGACAAACCTTTGTTTCTCATCGCGCCCATCATCGCGTTTATCCCGAGCTTCGTGGTGCTCGCGGTCATTCCCTGGTCGGCCAGTCACGTGTTTACGGCAGACATCTCCGTGGCATTGCTGTACTACCTGGCCCTGTCGTCCATCACCATCGTCGGGATCATGCTCGGCGGTTGGGCGTCCAACAACAAGTACTCTCTTCTCGGCGGCATGCGTTCCGCCGCCCAGATGATCAGTTATGAGATCCCTCTGGGGATGTCTCTGCTGGGGGTCATCCTTTTGGCGGGATCTCTCAACATCGCCGATATCGTTGCAGCCCAGGAGCGGTTTATGTGGTTTATCATCCCGCAGTTCCTGGGGTTCTGCGTGTTTATTGTGGCGGCCACGGCGGAAGTGAACCGGACCCCGTTCGACCTTCCGGAAGCGGAGTCGGAGCTGGTCGCGGGGTACCACACCGAGTATTCGGGGTTCCGCTTCGCCTTGTACATGCTCGCCGAATACCTGTACGTGTTCGCCATCTCCTGCCTTGGGGCCACCCTCTTTTTCGGCGGCTGGTCGGGCCCCCTCCTGCCTGGGTGGCTGTGGTTTACCATCAAGGTCACGGCGTTCATCTTTTTCTTTGTCTGGCTTCGGGCGACCATGCCCCGGATCCGGGCCGACCAGTTGATGAGCTTCAGTTGGAAGTTTCTCTTGCCCCTGGCGCTCGTCAACATCGTTTTGACCAGCGTCATTAAATATTGGGTGAACGCGGGGTGAGATCATGTTCGGCTTTCTCAAGGGCTTGGCGGTTACCATCAGCCAACTGCCAAAAAAGAAGGTGACCCTGCAGTATCCCGACGTCCGGCCCCAGTGGCCCGAACGCTTCCGGGGGATTCACCAGCTCAGCGTCGAGCGGTGTATCGTCTGTGGGCAGTGCGCCCGCATCTGCCCGACGAGCTGCATCTCGTTGTCCGGGACCCGGGGCGAAGATCGGAAACTGCACCTGGACACCTTCGATATCAGCTTTGAAATTTGTATTCTCTGCGACCTGTGCACCGAGGTGTGTCCCACCGAGGCGATCAAGATGACCGACGAGTTCGAGCTGGCCGCCTACAGCCGGGATCAGTTGTACAAGAACATCGAATGGCTCCATGAGAACTATGTCCGCCACGACGGGGCGAAAGAGCTTGCGGAAGCCGAGCGCCCTGCCGCCCTGGTCGGGAAAGCGGGTGAGGGCCGTGACTAACTGGTTTGGCGGGCTCGCCTGGACCGGGCAGACCGTGGCCTTTTTCGTGCTTGCCGTCGTCGTCGTGTTGGCGGCGGTGATGCTGCTGCAATTCCGCAAGGTCATGTACATGGCCTTGTCCATTGGCCTCGTATTCCTGGGCATGGCGGGCATGTACGTCCTGCTCGGGGCGGATTTTCTCGCCTTTGCCCAAATCCTGATTTACGCCGGGGCCATCACGATCCTGATGCTCTTTGCCATCATGTTGACCCGGCACGATGAAGTGGAGGAAGAGGAACGGGCTGGCCTGCGGCAATGGTTGGCGGGTTTGGGGGCGGTGGCCCTGGGGGCCGCGATGCTTTGGGCAATCCGCACCACGACCTGGCCGGCAGCCCCGGCCCAGCCCCCGTGGCCGGCCCAAAACAGCGTCACCGCCTTGGCGGAGATGCTCTTCACCAATTATGTGGTGCCTTTTGAACTGGTGTCGGTGCTGCTCACCGTGGCCCTTGTGGGCGCGGTGATCCTGGCGAGAAAGGGGGACTAGCGGATGGCGCCGATCGGATCCTTTCTGGCTTTGGCGGCGATTCTGTTTTGTATCGGGCTGTACGGGGCGCTGACCAAGCGCAACATCATCATCGTCCTGTTGTCCATCGAGCTGATGCTCAACGCCGCCAACCTGAACCTGATCGCCTTTTCCCGCCTCGGGGCCAGCGCCAATGTGGCCGGGCAGGTGTTCGGTCTGTTCAGCATGACTGTGGCAGCGGCGGAAGTGGCCGTAGGCTTGGCCATCTTGATCGCCCTGTACCGGAACCGCAACAGCAGCGACGTGCGGGACATGAATCTGATGAAATGGTGACTCCATCCATTAATAGGGAGCTGCCGATAACACCGACGGGAAAAGGGTGATGGTATGATCGCGCATGCCTGGCTCGTGCCCGCTGTCCCCTTGATCGGGTACCTTCTGCTTCTCGCCATGGGGCGCCGGGTGCACGAGGGGGTCGCTGCGAGTATCGGCGTGGTGGCCACCCTGATCTCCCTGGTCCTTTCGCTGATGATTTTTGGCGACGTGGCCCGGGGAGGTGGACAACCGCCGTACCTCTGGAACTGGCTGACCTTCGGACCGGGGCCGGCCCACACCTGGCACGTGGGGTTCGAGGTCAACCCGCTGAACGCTTTGATGCTCGTGGTCGTCAGCTTTGTCAGCACCCTGGTCCTGCTGTTCTCCAGGGGATATATGCACGGCGATCCCCGGTTCGGGGTCTTTTATCAGTACCTGTTGCTCTTTGTCTTCTCGATGCTCGGCCTGGTGATCTCACCGAATTTCCTTCAGCTGTACGTGTTTTGGGAGCTGGTCGGGCTGTGCTCGTATCTGCTGGTGGGCTTCTGGTACTACAAGCCGGAGGCTGCGGCGGCGGCGAAAAAATCTTTTGTCGTCACCCGTCTCGGCGATGTCGGGCTCCTGTCGGGGATCATCCTGCTGTATCTGGCGACGGGATCCTTTGATTACGAAGACATTGCCCGAGCCGTCCAGTCCGGGAATCTCCAGGTCGGCTGGATCAGTGCCCAGGGCATGGCGACGTTGGGAGCTTTATTGATTTTTTTCGGCGCGGTGGGAAAATCCGCCCAGTTTCCCCTACACGTCTGGCTCCCGGACGCCATGGAAGGCCCCACTCCGGTGTCGGCCCTCATTCACGCGGCGACCATGGTGGCGGCCGGGGTGTATTTGGTGGCCCGGGCGTTTCCCTTGTTTGCCGCGTCGCCGGCGGCCTTGGACGTGGTGGCTTATATTGGCGGAATCACCGCGATTCTCGGGGCGGCCATCGGCTTGACCCAACGGGACATCAAGCGGGTGATCGCTTATTCCACCATCAGCCAACTGGGGTACATGATGATGGGCCTTGGGGTGGCGGCGTATACGGCCGGTGTATTCCACCTATTCACCCATGCCTTTTTCAAGGCGCTTTTGTTTCTGGCGGCGGGAAGTGTCATCCACGCCGTGGACACCCAGGATCTCGCGAAGATGGGCGGGCTCTGGCGGCGGATGCCGATGACGGCGTGGACGTTCTTGTTCGGGGCCTTGGCATTGTCCGGCATTCCACCCTTCGCGGGGTTCTGGTCCAAGGATGACATCCTGGCCGCGACCCTGGCGGCGGGACGGCCGGCGCTCTACGTCCTCGGCACCGTGGCGGCGTTTTTTACTGCTTTCTACATCTTCCGGGTGTTCTTCCTGACCTTCACCGGCCGCTACCGGGGCGAGCGGATTCCCAGGGAGAGCGGGTGGGTCATGACGCTGCCCTTGATCATTCTCGCCCTGATGGCCCTGGGGGCCGGGGTGGTTGGCGCGCCTTTCGCGGGTCTTCCTTTGGAGCGGTTTCTCGGGGAACCGACCGGGGCCATGGCGGTTTCGGCCGGCCCGGGGGTGATGGCGGTGTCCACGGTGGTGGGCCTGCTGGGAATCGGTTTGGCCTGGCTGATGTACGGAAAGAAGTCGATTTCCGCCGAAGCCTGGAGCCGGGCGCTGTCCCCCCTTTACAACCTGTCTTTTCACAAATTCTATTTTGACGAGTTGTATCAGGCGGTGATTGTCCGTCCGGCCTTTGGCCTTGGCCGGGTGTTCGACTGGGTGGACCGGTGGATCATCGACGGGATCGTCACCCTGATCGGGGGCGGCACCAAGGCGGCCTCATCAGCTCTGCGTCGAATCCAGACCGGTCAAGTTCAGACCTACGGGCTGATCACTCTGCTCGGGATCGTCGCGCTCATCGCCGTGTCCTGGTCGTTGTTGTGGGGGGTGCATTCCTGATGCATGCGGCCGTGTTGTGGATCGTTCTTATCCCGCTGGCAGCCGGTCTCACCAGTTGGCTCGCTCCGAAAAACAATTCGTCCATACCCCGGGCTGCGGCGCTCCTGGGAAGTCTCCTCTCAGCCCTGCTGGTTGGGGTGGTGTATCTGGGGTATGATCCGGCGGCGGGCGGCGTGCAGTTTGCCTTCACCAAATCGTGGTTCACCATCGGCGATGCCCTGGCGGACATGCCGGTACAGGTGACTTTGGGTTTTGGAGCGGACGGGCTCTCTCTACCCCTTCTCGCCCTCACCGGAGTGGTGGGATTTGCCGCGGTGTGGGCCTCCCACGGTGTCCGCACCCGGGCCAATGAGTATTACGGTTGGCTCATGATCCTCCTGGCCGCTTTGTACGGGGTATTCGCCGCCACGGATCTGTTCCTGCTCTTTTTCTTCCTGGAACTCACCCTGGTGCCGATGTACTTTTTGATCGGGATCTGGGGCGGGGAGGAGCGGAAAAAGGCGGCAACGAAATTTCTGATATACCGGGGGATGTCCAGCGTCGGCCTGGTGGTGGCGTTCTTTGGGATTGCTTATCTGTCGGGGAAAGTCGGCGGAGGCATGACCTTTGATATCGCCTCCCTCACCCAGCAGCTTCACAGCGGCGGAGCGGCGGCCGGGCTGGCGCCGGTGGCCGGAGCGTTGTTCTTGTTGCTGTTTGCCGCTATCCTGGTGGAAGAGGCCTTGGTGCCTTTTCACACGTGGCTCCCTTTTGTACACAGTCAAGCTCCGGCCGCGGTCAATATGCTGCTCGGCGGCGTGGTGGTAAAGACCGGCGCGTACTTATTTCTCCGGGTGGCCGGGGGGATGATGCCCGCCATGGTGGCCCGGTACGCCCTGCTGGTGGCGGTGATCGGCGTCATTAACATTCTGTGGGCCGGACTCATCGCCTTTGTCCAAGAGGACTGGCGGCGGCTCCTCGCTTATACGACCATCAGCCACATGGGCGTCTTTCTTTTAGCCGCAGCTTCCATGACGCCAGCGGGCCTCCAGGGGGCTTTGTTTGTGGCGGTCTCCTCCGGGCTGCTCACGGCACTGCTTTTCGCCGGGGTCGGCATTATCGGAGAGCGGGCGGGCACCGTGGAGATGGCGGCCCTGGGCGGGCTGTCCAAGCCCATGCCCCACGTCTCCGGGCTGTTGTTGACGGGGGCGCTCGGCTCCCTGGGGCTGCCGGGAATGGGCCAGTTTGTGGGAGAGATTCTCTCTTTTAGCGGATCCTTTTCGGTGTTCCCTCGACTTTCCGCTTTTGGCATCATCGGGATCCTCCTGGCGGCGGTGTACCTGTTGTGGGCCATTCAACGCACCACCTTCGGCCCGACCCCCGCGACCAAGGAAGGCCTTCGGGACGGGACGCCGAGTGAAGTGCTGCCAATGGTACTGCTGCTCATCGCCGTCATCGGCGTCGGCGTATTCCCCGCGGTGATCGGCCAGACCGCAGGCGGCACCTTGGCTGCCCTGGCTGCGGGAATCGGGGGGTGATGGGGGATGTCGACGATACTGCAAGGGTTCACTTGGAGTCAAGTCTGGTGGGTCATGGGGCCGGAGATCGTACTGATCGGCGGAGGGTTTGTTCTTATGCTCCTCGATGCGCTTTTGCCGCCGGGTGTGAAGAGGGCGACTCTCGCCAACGGCCTCGGGGTGATCGCTTTGGCCTGGGCGGGTGTGCTCGTCTTTCGCCGGTTTGGGCACACGGCGGCCCTGGGGCCCGGCAGCTATGTGCTCGACGATTATGCGCTGGTCTTCAAGCTGTTGTTTATCGGCATCACGTTTTTGATTCTGCTCCTATCCGTGGATGAGCACGGACAGATCGACGTGGCCCGGGGAGAATATACGTACCTGTTGCTCTTCGCGACGGTGGGAGCCATGGTCATGGCTTCGTCGGTGGATTTGGTCACCCTCTTCGTGGGGTTAGAGATTCTTTCGGTTTCTTCCTATATTCTGGTGGGCGTCCGGAAGACCTCGAAATCGGCCGAAGGAGCGATGAAATACCTGGTCCTCGGGGCCATTGCCACTGCCTGTGTGCTCTTCGGGATGTCTTATATCTACGGCGTCACCGGCACCACGAACCTCGCCGAAGCGGGGTACGCCCTGTACCTGGCCTGGGACAGCTACCGGGCCATTGTGGTGATCGGGATGCTTTTGATGCTGGCGGGATTCTCGGTCAAAATCTCAGTGGTGCCTTTCCACATGTGGGCGCCGGATGTGTACGAAGGGGCCCCGATGCCGATCACCGCCTTCCTGGCCGCGGCGTCGAAGGCGGCGGGCTTTGCCATGCTGATCCGGGTGTTTCTCTACGGATTTGCCAGTCATTTTCCAGAATGGGGCGGGCTGTGGATCGGCATCGCGGCGGTTACCATGGTGGTGGGGAATCTTCTCGCCATCGTCCAGCGCAACGTCAAGCGGATGCTCGCCTATTCAAGCATTGGGCAAGCCGGGTACCTGCTGGTTCCCTTCGCCGCATTGACGGGGGCTTATCACGGCGGGAATCTGCTCCAAGGCTTATCGGCGCTCTACTTTTATCTCGCCGCCTACGCCCTGATGACGGCGGGCGCCTTTGCGGTCCTCACCGTCGTGGCGCACCACGCCCGGTCGGAGGATGTGGACGCCTTTACCGGGCTCTTTCGCCGGTCCCCACTTTTGGCCGGGGCGATGACCGTCTTTCTCACGGCCATGGCCGGGATGCCCTTGACGTCGGGATTCACGGGCAAATTTTTCATCGCTCTCGGGGCGATCAACACCGGGTACTACTGGCTGGCGGGGCTGATGTTTCTCACCAGCGTGATGGCTTTCGCGTACTATTTTGGCTTAATCAGGCGCATGTATCTTCAAGAACCCTACGGGCCGCCCGAGCTGTGGGGGACGCCGGCCACCGTCGCCCTGGTGGTGGCCATCGCCTTGGTCGGGACCATCGGTCTCGGGGTGGCGCCGGGGGTGATGATGCACAGCCTGCCGAGTTTGAATTGGTTTGGGCAATAGGGGGGATAGAGGGTGGAACCGAGCACCGCAGAACAGTCGTTGGCTAGGCAGCCGGTGTGGAAGGCCTTGTGGATCGTATCCCTGGGCCACTTCCTGAACGACACCATGACCACCCTGGTCCCTTCATTGCTGCCGTTATTTCAAAGCCACCTCGGGCTGAGTTATATCGAGCTGGGCGTGCTCGTCCTTGTCGCCAACGTGACGTCCTCGATGGTGCAACCGATCATTGGCGCTTGGACGGATCGGCACCCCAAGGCATGGCTGCTCCCCGCCGGGGAGTTCGTCGTGGGTGCCGGCGCGGCGGCCATGGGGTTCGCGCCGAGTTACGGATGGTTATTGGTTCTGGTGGCGCTGCTCGGCGCGGGCTCGGCTGCGTTTCACCCCGAGGCCAGCCGGGCGGCCCACCTGGCGGCCGGGGCTCAAAAGGGCACTGCCCAATCGATTTTCCAGGTGGGGGGCAACGCCGGACAGGCCATCGCCCCTCTGGTCGTGAGCCTCTTGTTTGTTCACACCGGCCTTCATGGCAGCATTTGGCTGCTGGTGCCGGCGATGCTCGCCGCCGGGGCGCTGGCGACTATCGTGCCCTGGTACGGGGCCAAGGCCAAGGTCAAAGTCCCCCGGGTGGTGCGCACCGCGAGCGGGACGGGTGCGGCCGGGGCGGTCGTTCTTCTGCTCGCGGTCGTGACCTTTCGATCCTGGATGCAGGCCGGGCTGTCGGGTTTTCTGCCCTTGTACTACGTGAACGTCCGGGGTCTGTCCACCTCCGTGGCGGAGGTCTATACCGCCCTGTTCCTTCTGGCCGGGGCGGTGGGGACTTTTATCGGCGGCCCTCTTTCGGACCGGATCGGGAAGCGCCGGCTGATCCTCATCTCCATGGCCGGGGCCATTCCCTTTTCCTTGGTTCTGCCCTATGCCCACGGCATATGGGCGGCGGTGGACGTCGTGCTCCTGGGCTTTATCGTCCTGTCCACCTTTGCCGTTACCGTCGTCTTTGGCCAGGAGCTCATGCCCGGGCGCATCGGTCTTGTGTCGGGGCTGATGATCGGCTTGGCGGTGGGAATGGGGGGCGTCGGCGCCTCTTTGGCGGGATACGTGGCCGACAGGTTCGGCATCACCACGGCCATCGAGATTCTTGCCGCGTTGCCCTTGCTGGCTGCGGTGCTCGCCTGGTGGCTGCCTGAAGACCGGCCCCTGTCGCCCCGGGGCCGACCGGCGCCAAAACCCCACCACTAGAGAACCATGGCGAGAGCCCCGGACGGAGATCCGGGGCTCCCGCACTCGGCGTCAGTTCTCAGTAGGCGACAGCCTGCGCCGCAGCACCGCCCCCCGCGCCGCCGTAGCCGTGGGGCACGATCAGGAAGAACAGGACAAAGATGATCAGGAACACGACGGCCCAGCGGGTGGCAGGACCAAAGACACCGTACATTGCGCTTCCTCCTCGTTCCTTTAGTTTTTGGGGAGTACCCGTATATAATCAATGCTCCTTTGCTGGCAGACGTAAGGGACACTTGGCCGGAAGACAGAAAATGGGCCGATTCCACCGCCCAAAAGAGGGGGAATGCCGGTATGCCCCTGGATCTCTTGCCTTCGCCCGGGCCCTCGGGCGCCCTGGCCGTCTTGCTCCTTCTTTTTGCCCTGGTCATCGCCTGGTACGCCCTGGGCCAGGTGAAATGGGGGATTTTCCTGAAAGACGGCGGCAGTCCCCAGGCCAAGGTGCTGCGGTTGCTCCTCGCCATCGCCCTGGCGTGGACACTCGTCCAATTCATCAGCGCCTACATGTTCGCCTGGCGCATGCTGAAAACTCTGTTCACGGGCTGAGGGAGGGTCTGCGTTTCCCCGGCCGGATGGCTATAAAATCCCCGCCTCCCGTCCACACTGTGGATAAGGGAGGGGAAGCCATTATGCGAAAAATCGGTTTTCTCGGTTTGACGGTCTGTGCGGTGGTGGCGTGGATTTCCTTGTATAGTGGCCAGTTTACCCTGGCGGAGTCGGTGGCTCCCACGGCGTTCTTGGAGAAAGCGTTTTCGGCCACCGGCGCCCGGGTGGAAGGATACGGGGTTCATCATTGGTCCATCCTCAACCATGAACTGATGTCCACCGATCAATTGAAACGAATGGCGGCGAGACTCAATGCCACCTTGCAACTTCGCGACACCCGGGAGTGGGTTTACGACCAAGGCGATCAGCGGGTCTTCCAGCTCCAGGGCTGGTGGCCGGGCGGCACCTCGGGCGTGCTGGTCATCACGTCCCTCAAAACGGACTCCCAGCCCGATACAACCCTGGTGCTCCGGGTTGAGCATACCGGACCGGGCACCGACGGCCTGGCGGCGGCCTACGATCGGGTCAAACAGACGGTTGCATCCGCCGGCCAGACCCCTCGAATTGACTCTTGTCTATACGGAAGCCTCAGTGATAGAATGAGCGAGACAGAGCGCCAAAACCGGATTGCTCAAGCGTTGGCTTCGGTCCGGGCCAAGGAGGTCGAAGCCCTGCGCACGCCTCTGGTGACCAGCGTCTCTGCCTATTCTCCCCAAACGAAAGAGTACATACTAACGGGCGGCAAAAAGATGAATTTGCAGATCGCTGTACACGATGACGCGTACGGGAACAAGACCCGGGTAGTGGTGGGGACTCCGATCGTCACCGTGGAGTATTAGGACGGAGGTAACAACCATTGGCGACCATTCTCGTGCAAGGCGGTCGACCCCTTAAGGGGACGGTCAGGGTAAGCGGGGCGAAAAACGCCTCCCTTCCCATTCTGGCGGCGTCGCTGTTGGCCGTGGAGGGCCGGTGCGTGGTGGAAGATGTACCGATCCTCCGGGACGTCGATTGCATGTGTGACATGATCCAGGCGCTTGGGGTCGATGTCCAGCGCGAGCCTGGAGGCGTGGTCCGGCTCAATGCCGAGGAGGTTTCCCACACGGAAGCTCCTTACGAGTTGGTTCGCCGGATGCGCGCCTCCTTTGTTGTGATGGGTCCGCTCCTCGCCCGGTTTGGACATGCCCGGGTGGCCCTGCCCGGCGGGTGCGCCATCGGGGCCAGGCCGGTGGATCAGCATATTAAGGGATTCGAAGCCCTGGGTGCCGATGTCACCGTGGAGCACGGCTATGTCGAGGCCCGGGCCCCCCGGGGTCGCCTGCGGGGCAATCGCGTGTATCTCGACATCCCAAGCGTTGGAGCGACCCAAAACATCATGATGGCGGCCGCCCTGGCAGACGGGCTGACGATCATCGAGAATGCGGCCAAAGAACCGGAGATTGTTGACCTGGCCAATTTTATCAACAAAATGGGCGGCCGGGTCCGGGGGGCCGGCACGGACGTCATCCGGGTGGAGGGCGTGGATCGGTTGCGGGGGGTGGAGCACACGGTGATCCCCGATCGAATCGAAGCCGGCACCTTTTTGTTGGCCGGTGCCATTACCGGCGGAGAGATCTATGTTGAGGGCGCCATCAGCACGCACTTAAAGCCCTTATTGGCGAAGCTCAAAGAAACGGGGGTTCACGTCGAGGACGATGTGAACGGGATTTTTGTGGCGGGGGGCCCCGGACAGCGCGCCCTGGACATCAAGACGCACTATTATCCCGGTTTCCCCACAGACATGCAGGCGCAGATCATGGCGCTGCTCACAATCATTCCCGGGAGCAGCATGGTGACGGAAACGGTGTTTGAGAACCGCTTCATGCACGTGGCCGAGCTCCAGCGCATGGGGGCGGACATCCGGGTGGAAGGGCGGACTGCAGTGATCGAAGGGGTGCCGAAACTCACCGGCGCCCGGGTGAATTCGACAGACCTGCGAGCGGGTGCCGCCCTGCTGTTGGCGGGCCTGGCCGCTGAAGGGGAAACAGAAGTGCACGGCGTTCACCATATCGACCGAGGATACGTAGATATCGTCGGGAAGCTCCACGCCCTCGGGGCGGCGATCAAGCGGGTGGAGTGACGGCGCTGGAAGAGCCGGGGGCAGTGGCATCGCCCACGGTATCACCCGAGGCCCGGGGCTCCTTTGTCCGCGCCCGTCCGGCCGGTGGGGCGGGGAAGTCCTGCGCCGGCGGTCACCCGGGTGCTTTTATCCGGCCCGGGATGGACAAAGCCGATATCAACGACCCCAGGGGCAACGTCCCGGCCGAGGCCGTCCACCAGCACTTCGGTGCGGCCAAGGGGCCGGGAAGACCACCAGAGCCTGGCGCGGCCCCACGTCTTTCGCAACCCCACCCACTGTTCACCGGGTCCCCACCACCCGGCCAGATCTTCCGCCCCGAAAAGCGGACGGCTCAGTTGAATGGCCCGGCCGTCCGGGCGAACGGCCCATAAGGAGGCCGGCCTCCATCGCTCCTGAATCCACGGATGGGCAAAAGCGCGAACCACCAACCACCCCTGAGCCTGGGGATCTGACGATGCCCTGCGGTCCGTTGCCGTTTCCGGCGTCAGGATGACGGGTCGGTCCACCGACGAAACTGCTCCTTCAGGCACCTTCCAAGCCAGGAATTCCCCCTCAAAGGCTTCAGAGCGCCCCTCTGTTCGATGTCCGGATTCTCGACGACGATCCGTCAAAAAACCGATCCACAGGCGTCGATCTTGTATGGTCCAACCCGCGATTTCGAGGCGGGAGCCTGGTCCCGCCTGCCAGACCACAAGGGGAATCGCGGATCGGCCGGTGAAGCTGATGAGGCCCCGGTGGAGAGCCCGGCGGGAATCCGGTGCATCCCGCACCACCAAAGCTACCGCTTCACCACCCGGGGATGGGTAGATCCCCTCTACGCCCCAGATTGGCCACCCGGACCGGCCGGGTGCCCGGGATCCTTGAGACGCAGAAGGCGTTTGATCGTCGTACACGCGAATCCCTTCCACCTTCTTCGGCTCAGGGAGTTTATGCCGCACACCCGTGAACTCCTGGAAATCCTCAACCATTCGCAATGGAAGCTCTCCCCATACCCTGGGCGTGCCTCCCCGCCACTTCACTTCCAGGATGCGAACCACCTGCCGCCTGACCGGCGTTCCTGTGGCCCCCGCGGCCTCGCCGAGGGCCGGAGAGGGCGAGGTGCCATTCGTTGTTGCTGCCGACGCCTCATGCCGGCCCTTTCCCGGGGAGTCTCCCGGTTCTTGCCCGGCGCCCCGGGTGCCTGCATCGGGGCCGGGCCGCCCGGGTGGACCTGCAGGCTTCCGGGGAACGGTGGGGGTTGTGGGCTTCGGCGGGGTTGCCACGGACCAAGCAGGGGTGGCCACGTACAACCGGCTGCCATCGGAGCTCCAAGCAAACCGTTCCGCTTCCGGGGCGGCCAGGCTCCAGTCGCTGGGGCCTTCCGGACCGCAGGGGATCACCCACAAAGCTCCGGAACGGATGTAGCCAAGCCGTCCGCCCGCAGGCGACCAGGCCATATCGGGACTCACTCGATCCTTGGCCAGGAGCCATCCTTTCCTGCCGTCCGGGGTGGTCAGCCAAAGAGAGCCCTCGGATCTATGAACGGCGAGAAACCGGCCGTCGGGTGAAAAAATCGCCCGGTCCGCCCCTTCAGTTTTGGGAACGGGCGCGAACCGACCATCCGCCTGGAGCACCCAGACGGCCCCTTCCCGGATGACCGACACCAACGGCCTTTGAGGCTTTTGTGCCTCGGCCGCTCCCGCCGCTTCGGCATCTGCGGACAAAGCCGGCAACGCCCCTCCGACGAGGCACAAGAAAAGCACCCACCCCGCCCAGCGGCCCCTTGACCGGCGCGGGGAGGGGGCGGGAGAGAACGGGTGCCGACATACAGTGTTCCGCTGGAGCGACATAGGCGAACACTCCCACTGATGACAGTTAGCGCTAGTGTTCACCTGGTCCGGGATTTTTATGAACCCGCCGGGCCGGCTTCTCCCCTCGGCGCGGCCGACCTTCCCGCAACGGCCAACCCCGTGGAGGCGAGGAACGCGTCATCGCTTTCCACCCGGGACAGTCTGGCCAGGGTTTCCGCCGCCCTGGCGATCTGTCCGAGGGAAGCCGCCAGTTCTTCGGCGGCACTGGCCTGAGATTCCGTGTATTGACTGGACGTTTGAATATCAGTGACCATGCGCTCCACAGCGGTGCGAATCTGCGACAGGCTGTCCTCGATCTCCTTGGAGGCCGACTGGCTGCGCTGGGCCAGGCGCCGGATCTCATCCGCCACCACGGCAAAGCCCCGTCCGGATTCCCCCGCCCGGGCCGCCTCGATGGCGGCGTTGAGACCCAAAAGGTTCGATTGGGCCGCCACTTCGTGGATGAAGGATAGCACGCCGGTGGTCAGCTGGATTCGTTCCTGCGCCAAGGCCGCGTGCTGGCTCATGTCGTCGTTCGCCGACGCCACCTCGGCCGCGGCACGGGACAGAGATTCGGCGTTGGCGGACAACTGCTCCACCAAGGCTGACAATTCATGGGCCTGGTCTCTCAGTTGCTCCTCCCGTTCTGTCAACGTAAGGAGCGAAATGGCTCCGATGAGCTTGCCGTTCTCATAAAGCGTCTGTGTGGCACTGAAGTAAGGAAATCCGAAAACCTCCTTACTTACAGGTGTAAACACGGGTTGCCCGGTAGCGATGGCGCGGTAAATGGCTGTCTTATCGTATTGTTCCAATGAATCTCCCGGTTGACCCGGTATGGGGATTCGCGGATGAGGCAACACGGCCACCAATTGTTGGGTATCGGCCACAACGACGGCCGCGGGTTCTCGTTGAAGTTGTTGGATCACTGGGGCGCATGCGACGATCGACTCCAACAGCGACATGCCCATCACTCCTTTCTCACAAACATTCATCATGTGCGCTTTACATTCCTTTTCGCGGCAAGGGATCCTGAGGGCCCAAGTGCCGATTCCGTGATCGCATCGGTATACTGCAGCGGGCCGATGCATAAAAACCAACATGAATTGCCCGAAGCGCTTTGCGGCTCCTGTCCGGGCGGTGCCAAAATCCCACCCAGGCCGGTCCGGCAGTGCCGCTCCGGTTGCATCCACTGCGAGGGAGGGAATGCGTTGAAGCGTTTTTCGTGGTCGGCCGTACTGCCCGTGATCCTCGCCTTTCTCATACCGGCGGCCGCCGTGATCGCCCTCCGCCCGGGGCCGGCCGCCCTCCCCGCGGCTGATCCCGGGCCGGTGATCCGCGTGTACCGGGCCGCAACCCATTCGGTCACTCGCATGCCCCTGGAAGACTATGTCACCGGGGTCGTCGCGGCAGAAATGCCGGCGAATTTTCACATGGAGGCGCTCAAAGCCCAGGCCGTCGCCGCCCGCACCAACGCCGTCCGGGCCCTGGCCCATCCCGGCCGGGCCGCCGGAGGGGCGGATATCACCGACGACCATACCCGGGATCAAGCGTTTCTTTCTCCCGATGATCTTCGCCGCCGGTGGGGATCGCAGTTTACGGCCAAATACGACCGCATTCGCCAGGCGGTGAAGGAAACGGCGGGCCAAATCCTCGTCTACGGGGACCAGCCCATTGACGCGACCTTTTTCTCCACAAGCAATGGCTATACGGCCAGCGCCCAAGAAGTGTGGGGGAAAAACCTCCCGTATCTTCAGTCGGTCCCATCTCCCTGGGACGCCTCGGTGGCCCCGCGATTTCAGGACACGAAAACTGTCTCCATTAAAGACTTGGCGGCGGCTTTACACCTGACGGCCGTGCCCGCCACCCCGGGAGGATCCTTTATCCAAGTCCTCGAGGAGAGCCCGACCCATCGCATCACCCAGCTCCGCGTCGGGGACCGGGTGGTGAGCGGCAACGATTTTCGCACGGCCTTGGGGCTCAATTCCACCTCCTTTACCTGGGCGGTCTCCGGCGGCGAGGTGACCTTTCGGACGACGGGCTACGGCCACGGGGTCGGCATGAGCCAGTACGGCGCCGAAGCCCTGGCCCAGCAGGGGAAAACGGCGGAGGAAATTTTACAGTACTACTATCGGGGGACCCGAGTGGTGCCCTGGTCCAAAACTTTGGTTCTGGCGGCGGCAAAAGGGCCGAACCGTTAAAAATCTCACAATTCCTGGGCTCGCTTGGTATATTTCACCTCATCCCCGGCGAGAATGGCCTACTGAGGTGATGAAAGTGAAACAAGAAGACCAACATTTTGAGCATTCCCGGGATGCGGAACCGAGCGAGCCCGACAAGGGTCAGGAATCGGCCGCCCCGGTGGGTGGGCAGGCGGAACCCGGGGAGAGGATGGTCGCCGAGGGGACGCAAGTCGGCCCTGGGGAACGTGCGTGGCGAAATATTCTGCGGACACGGTGGTTCTACCCAGCCATTTATTTGACGGCCGCCGTCCTAATCATCGCCCTCATGTACGCCAAAACTGCCCAGGTCTGGCCTTTTGCTCACGAGACGCCGGCGCCGGCGCCGAACTCCACCGCCCTTGACAACAACAATCCGCCGGCAGTTCCCGTGGGAGCGCAGCCGGGGTTCATCTGGCCGGCAGATCCTTCCGCCCAGGTCAGCGTTTCGATGAAGAATTTTGACGACACCCTCAGCAAAGACGCCCAGGCGGCGGCACTGGTGAAATTCGACAACAGCTACTATCCGCATCACGGTATTGATCTTTCGGCCCAGAACGGAAAGCCGTTCCAGGTTTTGGCCGCCGCGGCGGGGAAGGTCAGCAAGGTGGAAGATGACCCGCTGATGGGTAAAGTGGTGGAGATAGCGGCGGATAACGGGTATACGCTGTACTACGCATCCCTTGCGGATGTTTCCGTCAAGCCCGGCGAATCGGTGACCCAGGGGCAACCCATCGGCACCTCGGGGCTCAACAAGTTCGAAGCGGCGGACAAGAACCACGTGCATTTGGAGATCAAGAAAGACGGTCAAGATGTGAATCCGGAAACCTTGCTGCCCAAACCCGGAACTCCGTAACCTGGAGACGGGGAATGACGGGGGCGGCCGCCGAGGTCGCTTCCCCTTTTTTTGTGTGCGGATTTGTCCCGGGCGAGAACCTCCCCCGGGGGGGTTGTCAACCTCCGGGAGTGGGCATGAGCCCGTCCTCCCCTCATCATGCTTCAGGTGTCGACAGCTTAGGCATAGCACCCCCCTCTCCGCATAGAATGTATCAGACATTTTGAGATGTGGGGAGGCGAAGGGCGTGCACGATTACATCCGCGAGCGCACGATCAAAATCGGCGAGTATATCGTCGAGACCCGCAACACCGTGCGCACGATCGCCCGAGAATTCGGCGTATCCAAGAGTACCGTGCACAAAGATCTGACCGAGCGCCTGCCGGAGATCAACCCGGAGTTGGCCAGCCGAGTCAAAGAGATCCTGGAATATCACAAGTCGATTCGGCACCTGCGGGGCGGGGAGGCCACGAAGAATAAGTACCGCAACGGCCAAAGTTCATCCCCCCGGACGATGGTGAACACGCTGTTGTGACACCGCCGGCCATGCCGGCGAAAACGGGAGTGGCAGGACGACTTGCCTTGCATCCGTCCGCCGTCGTCGCCACTTCTGTTCGCAGGTCCCGGGACAAGGCTGACGAGGCTGACAAAGGTTTCCGGCGACTCGGGATGACGATGCCCCCCACATCCTGGTCACTGAGTCGCACCGGGTTTGTCCACTGATTTCCGGGCCACAACCCAGGCCCGGGATTCGTCGCCGGAAAGTTGGCGACGACAGGCAGGAATCGCACCAGCGTCGGACGCATCTTAAGGCAGCAAGGTGTTCGCAGCGAGGCGATACATACGGGGCGAAAGGGGAATCGGAGCATGATTCGGGGCTTGTATATTGCGGCGTCGGGGATGATCGCCCAGCAGCGCCGGGAGGAGATCGTGGCGAATAACCTCGTCAACGCCTCCACGCCGGGGTACAAGCAGGACGAGCCCTCCCTTCGAACTTTTGGGGATCTGTTTCTGCGCCGGCTGGGAAGCCCGGCCTCCGGCACCGCTCTCCCCCTCGCCCCCGGGGTCGGGCCGCTCAACCTGGGGGCGACGATGGAGGACGCGCCACCCCGGTTTACGCCGGGCCCCTTGGTGGAGACCAAGCGCAACCAGGATTTTGCCTTGATCGATCCGCCGGGGAGGCAAAGCCGGCCCGGCGGGGTGGAGGCTTTTTTTGCGGTGGAGGGCCCGAACGGGCAGATCCTGCTCACCCGGGATGGGCAGTTTATCGAAGGGCCGAACGGGCAGTTGTACACCGGGGATGGATATCGGGTGCTGGCGGCGGGGCCGAACGGTCAAGTGATCCCGGGCTCCTCGGTGGCGCTGGACGCTTCGGGGGCGGTGCACACCTACGATGGGACCGGGGCGGAAGTGTTCGGAGGATTGGCGGTGCTGGACGCGCCGGTGGCCGCGCTCCAGAAACAGGGCACGGGCGTCTATGTGCTCACACCGGGCGCGGCGGGCGGGTTGGTTCCCTCGTTGGCCCAGGTGCGCCAAGGGTTCCTGGAGCAGTCGAACGTGGACCCCGGTCAGACGATGGTCCAGATGATCGACGTGGTCCGAGCCTATGAGGCGAACCAAAAGGTCATTCGCACCGTGGACCAGAGCATGGACAAGCTGGTCAACCAGGTCGGGCGGGTAAACGCATAATTTTCGCGGGACGGGTAATGGGCCCCGTGCCAAAAACTTTTGATCCGGGGGACGCAGAAGGGGGTTCGGAGGATGAGGGTCCTGTGGACCGGCGCATCGGGGATGAGCGCCGCGAGCCATTGGGTGAACGCCATGGCGAACGATGCGGCAAACATGAACACCACGGGGTACAAAAGCGAGGATCTCGCCTTCTCAGATTTATTGGCCGTTCACTACGCTCCGGGGGTTCGGATCCCCGCCCCGGACACGCCGCCGGGGCTGCCGGTGGGAAGCGGGGTTCGGGCGGCGGCCCGGGTATCCGACTGGAGCCAGGGGCCGCTGCAAGAGACGGGGCGAAAGCTGGACGTCGCCTGGGAAGGGGAAGGATTTTTCGTCGTATCTGGGCCCGAGGGCATGCGCTACACTCGGGATGGGTCTTTTCAAGTGTCGGTGGACCCCGCAGGTCAAGCCACTCTCGTGACGGCGGACGGCCATGTCGTACTGGATGAATACGGGGCGCCCATCGATTTGACCGGGGTGGATCTCTCGACCCTCGCTATTGGGCCGGACGGGCGAATCACAGGGTCTGTGGCAGGGACGCCAACGGATATTGCCGTGCTCGGTCGGGTGGTGTTCGACCACCCCCAGCGGTTGATCAAGGCTGGGAACAATCTTTACGACGCCGGCACCGAGGTTCCCCTCACCCCGGCGGACATCGCGGATCCTTTGCGCTTTGGACGGTTGCGGCAAGGGTATCTGGAGGCCTCGAATGTGGAGCTCACCGATGTGATGACCAAACTCATGGAGGCGGAGCGCTTATACGCCCTCAGTGCCCGGGCGGTGCTCACCGCGGATCAGATGATGAGCATGGCGAACAATCTGCGGGGCTAACCGGGATACTTGGGATTTTGGGGGTGCAATTTCATTGCCGGGCCTGTCACGGGGCAGTATAATGATGTTTGGATTGTTTCGAGGAGGTCACCCCGTGAACATACCCAATGCCCTCACCATCGTCCGGTTTATGCTCATCCCGGTGTATGTAATCGTGTTTTTTTCGCCTCGGCCCTGGAATATGGAAGGCGCCCTGGTAGTGCTCATGATGGCCGGGCTGACGGATGTACTTGACGGGTATTGGGCGAGGCGGCATCGCCAGATAACGGACCTGGGGATCATGCTGGACCCCTTGGCGGACAAGCTGATGATGGTGGCGGTTCTCGTTTCCTTCGTGGTCGACGGCCGGCTGCAGTGGTGGATGGCCGGGCTTTTGGCCTTGCGGGAGGCTGCGATGATTGTCAGCGCCGGGGTGCTCCACCGCCGGGGCAAGAAGATCGTTCCCGCGATGATTTGGGGAAAGGCGACCACCGTTTTGTACTACATCACCGTGGTGGCGGTTCTGTTCGAGTGGTCGGTGATGACGGAGCTGTTGTGGCTGACGGTGGGGTTCTCGTTTCTGACGAGCTTCATTTATTTGTTGAAGATTCGCGAAGTGAACCAATCCTCCGCATGATCCGCCGCCGGGCCGGATTATGTACCGGAGCACCGTTCCCGGAAAGGGAAGGTGCTTTTTATGTCAACGCCCGGTTCCGCGGAGGAGAGGGCGGTATGACTAGTGTGGGCCGCCGGCCTCCCATCATGCGCTCCCGAGGCCCCCGGATGTTCGGGAATGGGTGGTTCTCCGTCTAGCCCCTGGAGGTGATACACATTGCTTCATACTGAGCAGATTCAACAAATCCTGCCGCACAGGCCGCCGTTTTTGCTGGTGGACTGCATTGTGGAGGTGGAACCCGGCGTCCGGGCGGTGGGCCTCAAGAACGTCACCGTCAACGAACCGTTCTTTGTCGGGCATTTTCCCCAATACGCTGTGATGCCCGGGGTCCTGATCGTGGAAGCCCTGGCCCAAACCGGTGCGGTAGCGATCCTTTCCGCCGAAGCCTATCGGGGGAAGATCGGCTTTTTTGCCGGGATCGACCGCTTCCGGTTCCGGCGGCAGGTCCGGCCCGGGGATCAGCTGCGCCTGGAGGTCCAGATGACCCGCTTGAAAGGGTCGGTGGGCAAGGGCGAAGGCCGGGCCCTGGTGGGGGACCGGGTTGTGGCCGAGGGTGAGTTGATGTTTGCGGTGGGAGATCCCCCCGCGGAATGAACGAGGGCCGGAGGGCCGCCCGGGCGGCCGCCCGGCCCGCCGCATGTTCAGGTCCCCTTTGTCCTCTTTATCTTCCCCAGTCGCGCCCCAACTTTTTCAACGCCCGGTGCAAGTGATACGTGACGCTCTGGCGGGTGACCCCTTCTTGTTCCGCCAGTGCCGACAAGGGCAGCCCGCTCAGAAGGCCGGCGAGAATCCGGCGTTCCCGGGGCGCGAGTCCCGCCAAGAGCAGCCGGATTTCCACCTCGAGAAAGGGCTCGGCCCAGCGGGGGTCCCGAAGCAGCGCAAAGATGTCCCCGGGTCCCCCATCCTCCGCTTGCCCTCCAGACATCGCCCGTCTTTGCGTCTCCCGGGACATCCGCCTCACCAGGGTCCACAGCCGGTGGTGCAATTTTCGGGCGAAGAAAGCCGGAAAGGGCACTTCGCGATTCGGGTCCCAGATCTGGAGTACTTCAAGGTAAATCAGGGCCGCCTCCCCTTCGGCGTCTTCCCGATCGATGCTTCGGTATTTCCTTGCGACCATGGCGGCCAGGGGCCGCAGGTGAAGCCAGAGCTCAGCCACAGCAGCCGGGCGTCCGGCCCGGGCTTCGCTCAGCAGATCCGGTGGAATGGGTGGAATCATCTCTCCAGTCCTTTCCCCGGAGGCCTCCGGTGGATATTGCGCGCATTTTGAGGATAAAGCGGGCAAACCCCGGGGTCAGGTTGTCAGTTTCCCCAACTTCTCGGGGTAGAGGGGGCTGAATTTTTACAAGTGGAGAATGAGTTTTTAAAAATGGTTAATGAAGAGGCGAATCAGTTTTAATCGCTAGACAAGTATTGAGTATTTCGTTATGGTTGTATTGATAATATTTCATTCAAGTAAAGGGGGTCTCATCGAACATGCAGTTTTTGGATTTGGGTCGGGAAGTCTGGGAACTCGGGGCGTTCTGGCCGGTCTACAACCAAATGGGAGATGTCACCCTTGTCCTCTGGAAGAATGGAGAATTCGACCTCCTTCCCACCTCCGCTTCCCGGCTGCTCAAGAGTCTGGCCGCCTCCCTGGCGGTGGATCTGCGACAAGTGCGCGAAATTTATGGCCGGGAGGTGGCCAGAAAGTTGCTGGTGCCCCTGGCGCTCCACGACCAATTTCTGCTGGTGCCCCTCAAGGTTCGCACCGCCCTCATCCCCGGAGATGAAGCCTATGGCTATTTCGATCTTTCCTGTATTCAAGGTCTTCAGGTATCGGCGGAAGGGGTGACGGAACTCATTGTGGCCGGGTGCATTATTTCTCTCAGGCAGCGGCTTCGCTCGGTGGAGGAACAGTTGAATCGCGCCCGGCACATCGAGTGGTTATATCAACTGCGCATGGTGGAACGGCGGTTGCCGATTTGGCTGGGGCGGCCCCGGGAAAAGGAACAGGTCCCGCCGGCGGAGCTTCGCCGGATTCATCCTTCGGGGGAATTGGAACCGGAGAAATCCTCCGATAAGGAGGAGGGGACCCGGGCTGTCCCGTCCACCTCATCCAACCAGACCTCCTCCTCGAATCGAATGTCCACCTGACCGGCCGTGGCGTCCGCCGCCGCGGACTGGCATTCGTGTTCGCGGCCTCGGGGAACGTAAACGGTGAGCCGAACGTCTTCGGCGAACACCGGCTCTTCCCGGGGCCAGCCGCGCTGGGCCAGGTGGTGTTCGAGTTTGCCGAAGGCGGGGTAAGGGAGGCGAATCCGGACCCGGACGTGGGGGCGGCGGCGGAGAATGCCGGCGGCACGCACCGCCTCGGAGGCCGCGTGCCCGTAGGCCCGGGCCAGTCCTCCGGCCCCGAGCAGGACCCCGCCAAAATACCGGGTGACCACCACGAGGGTGTCCCGCAGGTTCATGTGGTGCAAGACTTCGAGGATCGGGCGCCCGGCGGTGCCGGCGGGTTCCCCGTCGTCGCTGGAGCGCTGGATCTCGGAGTGCGGGCCGATGGTGTAAGCGTAACAGTTGTGGGCGGCGTCCCAATGTTTGCGGCGGATCGCCTCCAAGAAGGCCGCGGCCTCCTCTTCAGTGGACACCCGGGCCGCCCGGCCGATGAACCGGGATTTCTTGATAACAATCTCTGTCTCGCTTTGTCGCCCGACAGTTTGATAAGTTTCCACGAATCCTCCCCCTCCTGCCGCCCGCCGGATACCGCTGGCGGTTTCCTCTCTTTTTTCCAGGATGACACGGAAAATCCGCAAAGTCAAAGGCAGCCTTGACATGGATTCTACCCTCCCACCATAATAATGTTGAGTGGAATCGGGGTACCGGGTAGGGTATGATGCCGAGGCTTGCCCGGAAGGCCAGGGAGGTGACGGAAGGTTTCGGTTCGTTCGAAGCGCGGCTCGGGGAGATCTCCGAAGGGGTGACCGGTGCTTTCGCCCCGCCTTGCATTTCGGACGGTTCAACGGCAGAAAGGTGGTAGGTATGAAAACGTGGGTGAAGGGTGTGTTGTTCCTCGGCGTCCCCCTGGGAGGGTTCCTCCTGGTCCTGAGCGGTGTCCTCGTACATAAGATTCCCCCAGGCACCGCCGAACGGGCCCCCGCGAGCATCAGCGGGGTCAAGGTGGCCGCGGTGGAACAATCGGCGGACCGCACCGGTGTCACGGTGCCCGGAACTGTGGTCGCCGACGGGACCTCCCAGGTCGCCAGCAAAATCATGGCCTCGGTGCAGCAGGTACTCGTGAAGGAGGGGGATTTTGTCAAGCAAGGCCAGACCTTGGTGGTCCTGAATCCGGAACCCTTGGCGGCGGCTGTCAAACAGGCCCAGGCGGGCAGTGCCCAGGCCCAGGCCGGAGTTCAGGCTGCCCAGTCAGTTCAGGCGCAGATCGACGAGGCGATCCGGCAATCCCAGGCCAGCCTACAGGCGGCCCAAGCGAATCTTCAGGGCGCTCAATCAGATTTTGAACGCACCCAATCGCTGTATGAAGCCGGTGCGGCGAGCCGCCAGGATTACGATCATGCCCAGACGCGCTACCAGGCGGCAAAGGCTCAGTATGACCAAGCCCAGGCCGCCCTGCAGGGGGCTCTGGCCCAGAAGGCGGAGGCCCAGGCCCGGCTCGGTGAAGCCCAGGCGGCCTTGGGTCAGGCCCAGGCTTCGGTCCAGGCGGCGTCCGCCAATCTGAGCGACACCGTCCTGAAAGCGCCCTTTGACGGGTTCGTGACCTCGAAGACGGTGAATGAAGGAGACATGGCGAGCCCTGGGATGCCTCTCCTGACGGTGGAAAAAGGGCCCTTCGCCCTGGAGGTCTATGCCGAAGAGAAACTGGCCGCGGCCATGAAAATCGGCGATACCGTCTCGGTGCACATTCCGGCTTTGAACCGGTCGGTTACCGGGACGGTGTACGAGATCACGCCGCGAATCGATCCCGCCAGCCGGACTTTTAAAATGAAGATACGCCTTCCCGGCGATGTGGAGGTGCGGCCGGGAATGTTTGGCGAGGCGGTCCTCGGCACCGGCGGGCCGAATGATAAGATTTTCATCCCGAAGGCGGCGGTGGTGCGCTGGTCGCAATTCACCGGGGTGTATGCGGTGGATAATCAGAACCGGGCCCATCTTCGTTATGTGTCATTGGGTCGGGAATCCGGGGATCAGGTCGAGGTGTTGAGCGGGCTGAACCCCGGTGAACGGATCGTCGTTTCCGGTGTGGATCGGGTGAGCGACGGGGCGGAAGTGAGGACCGGCTCATGAAGATCGGCCTCTCGGGCAGAATCGCCAAAGCATTTATCAATTCGAAGATCACGCCGCTATTGGTGCTGGCCGCGCTGTTGATGGGCGTGCTGGCGGTGCTGAACACTCCCCGGGAAGAAGAACCCCAGATCTCCGTGCCGATGATCGATATTTTCGTCCCTTATCCCGGCGCCACGGCCAAGGACGTGGAGGACCGGGTGACGAAAGTCCTCGAAAAGAAGCTTTGGAAGATCAAAGGGGTCGAGTATATCTATTCCACTTCCCAACCGGGCCAGGCGCTGATCACGCTTCGGTACTATGTCGGCACCGACCTGAACGACGCGGTGGTCCGTACGTACAACGAAGTGATGTCCAACATGGACGAGGTTCCCCCCGGCGTGGGCCAGCCCTTGGTCAAGCCGATGACCATCGACGATGTGCCCATCGTCTCGGTGACCTTGTGGACCAACAAGCTCAACGACTACGATTTGCGGCGGATCACTGCTGTAGTGGCCGACGAGGTCAACCGGGTGGAAAACGTCGCCAAGGTCCAGGTGATCGGCGGCCGGGAGCGGCAAGTTCGGGTGGAGGTCGATCCGACCCGATTGGCGGCCTACGGGATTTCGCCGCTGACATTGGAAAGGACGCTCCAGAGCGGGAACCAGTCCCTGGACGCCGGCCAGTTCGCCGAGGCGAACAAGCAGTTCAAGGTCAAAGCCGGGACGTATCTGGTGGATCCCGAACAGGTCAAGAACTTGGTGGTCGGGGTTTACGATCAGCGCCCGGTGTTTCTCAAAGATGTGGCCACGGTGACGGATGGTCCGTCGGAGGTCAATCGGTACGTTCTCTTCGGGACCGGGCCCCGGGCGGCGGACAAAGGCGTGACCGAGCCCCCAGGGCGCATTTTCCCTGCAGTGACCATCTCCGTCTCGAAAAAGCCCGGGACCAATGCGGTCTGGGTGGCGAACGACGTCATCAAGAAGGTGGATGATCTCAAGGGCAAGGTCATCCCTTCGGACGTGCAGGTCACGGTGACCCGGGATTACGGAGAGACGGCGATGGAAAAGGCCAATGAGCTCATCGATCACCTGCTCATTGCCACAGCGTCGGTGATCCTGCTCATCGGGGTGGTGCTCGGAATCCGGGAGGCCATCGTGGTGGGCATCGCGGTGCCCGTGACCCTGGCGCTGGCTTTGTTCCTGAGCTACATGCACGGGTACACCCTGAACCGGGTGACGCTGTTTGCTTTGATCTTTGCCATCGGGATCCTGGTGGATGACGCCATTGTCGTCGTGGAGAATATGCACCGATGGTTCCGGATGCGAACGCTCAAGCCCTTGGATGCGGCGGTCCGTTCGGTGGACGAGGTGGGAAATCCCACGATCCTCGCGACGTTCACGGTCATTGCCGTCTTGATTCCCATGGCTTTCGTTCGCGGGCTCATGGGGCCATATATGGCGCCGATTCCCATCAACGCCTCGATTGCGATGTTTTTCTCGCTGCTCGTGGCCTTTGTCGTAACGCCCTGGTTTGGGCTGCGGCTGTTGAAGCGGGATGAGCCGGAGGCGGCGGTCGCGGCGGCCGGTGTGAGCGGCGGGCGCGAGGGGACGGTGGCCGTGGGACCGACGGTGACGCCCGGGGATGCGCCGGAGGCGGGGACGTCGACGGGAGGCGCGTCCGAAGACGGCCCCGGGGCCGAAGGGGGCCGCTCTGGCAACGGGGATCACGTCGGCGAAGAGCATGGCGGCCGGATCTCCCGGATGTACGCGGGTGTGCTCATGGCCATGGTGCACAGCCGCAAGAAGCGCAACCTGTTCTTCCTCGCCGTGGTACTGATGCTCATCGCGTCGATGGGCTTTTTCTACACCAAAGCGGTGGCCATGAAGATGCTGCCCTTCGATAACAAGAGCGAATTTCAGGTGGTCATCGACATGCCCCGGGGCACGACCTTGGAACAAACGGCGGCGGCCACCAAGGCCATCGGGGATTATCTGTCGACGGTCAACGAGGTCACGGATTACGAGATGTACATCGGGACCGCGTCGCCCTTTAATTTTAACGGCTTGGTCCGCCACTACTACCTGCGCCAGGGCCCGGATGTGGCCGACATCCAGGTGAATTTGGTGGCCAAGGGCGAGCGGGAGCAGCAGAGCCACGATATCGCGAAGCGCATTCGCCCGGCGGTGCAGGCCATCGGGCAAAAATACGGCGCCAACGTGAAGGTGGTGGAGGTGCCGCCGGGGCCGCCGGTCCAGGATACCCTGGTGCTGGAGGTGTACAGCAACGATCCCGCCGACCAGTACGCCGCGGTTCAGCAGGCGGCGGAGATTTTCAAGAAGACGCCCGGCGTGGTGGACGTGGACACGTCTCTGCAGGCGCCTCAGACCCAGTATTCGTTTACGCTGACCGACCAAGCCCGGCTCAACGGCATCACGGACCAGGAGGTGGCCCAGACGCTGCAAGTGATGTTGGGCGGGGCCCAGGTGGGGTTGGTGCATCCGCCTCACGAGCTGGAACCGGTCAAAATCTGGCTGCAGCCGCCCCGGGACCGGCGGTCGAGCTTGGATGAGCTCAAGAGCATCCAGGTGCCGACGCCCTCCGGGAAGCTGATTCCCTTGGGCGAGGTGGCGAATATTCAACAGGAGACGGCGGAGCAGACGCTCTACCGGAAGAATCTCCAAAGTGTCGCCTACGTGTTTGCTGATGTGGCGGGCTATGAAGAGAGCCCGGCTTACGATATCGCCAAGATGTGGAACGCCGTGGGCCAGATTCATGTGCCGAGCGGCGCCAAGGTGGAGCAGTACCTGACCCATCAGCCTTGGCTGGAAAATGGTGTCAAGGTGAAGTGGGATGGGGAATGGCAGATCACCTACGAGGTGTTCCGGGACCTCGGATTGGCCTTCGGGGTGGCGCTGGTGGTGATGTACCTTCTGGTGGTCGCCTGGTTCCAGTCCTTTATCACACCTCTGGTGATTATGGCGCCGATTCCGCTCACCATGATCGGGGTGGTGCCGGGGCACTGGCTCTTTGGGGCCTTTTTCACCGCCACGTCGATGATCGGGGTGATCGCCCTGGCAGGCATTATCGTGCGGAACTCGATTTTGCTGGTGGAGTTCGCCGAGCGCCGGCGCAAGGAAGGCGAGGATCTGGATGCGGCGGTGGTGACCGCCGGGGTGGTCCGGGCAAAGCCGATCCTCCTCACCGCGGCGGCGGTGGTGGTGGGGGCGTTTGTCATCCTGTTCGACCCGATCTTCCAGGGGCTGGCCATTTCGCTGATGTTTGGCACGATCGCTTCAACGGTGCTGACGCTGTTCGTGATCCCGGTGCTCTACTATGCGGTGGAGATCCGCCGGGCCAAGGCGCGGATGCGCCGGGAAGCGCAGGCGAAGGCGAACGCGTGAGGCGGGTCGCACGGGCTGCCGGGAAGGCGTTTGGCCACCTGGGGGCCGGTCAATGCGCTTGGGGGTCGGTGGTGTGTAGGGGTGTTGACATAAGCGGTTGACATAAGGGGGAGGGTGATGGAGATGTTCGTCGAGTCCGGAAAGGGTTCCCTCATCCGGATCGTGGCCGGGGTGTTCATTTTGATCGGAGCGGGACTGTCGCTTTGGGTGCATCCCCACTGGGTGTATTTTGACGCCTTTGTCGGGCTGATGCTGATCATCTCGGCCTTGACAGGGTTTTGCCCGATGTATTATATTCTGCGGGCTCTGGGGATCAAAGACGCCCAGTGTACGGTGAAACGGGTGGGACGGTAAAAGAAGGGTTTCGGATGAACGGTCGGGCGGGGATAAGGAGATCGGCCGCCGGACCGGTGAGAGCGCGGGGAGTTGTTGGAGCCCCGCGCTTTTTTGCGGGTGCCGGCGGGGCTGTGATGTCGAAGGGCGAATGACTTTGAAGACAGACTCAAAGGGCGCTATCATCAACCGCTTGTCGTGCCCGTGCCCGACGAAATGGATCCAGAAATACCACGAATTGTTTTTCAGTCTCTTCACGGTTTCAGCCAGTTGATCGTCTCGCAGATCAGCGTTGTCTTAACAGCCATTTATTCACCTGACTGGCAGGTCGATATGAATAAAGGACAAAATTATTTTAAAGAGCGCGGACAGCTCCTCTTTGAGCTCCTCGATGTGCTCGGATTGCCCGGGCGGCGGAGGGATATCGCAGGAGCCTGATGCTGCCATTTTTCCGGCGGCTGTACGATTATGTTAACGAGTTCAAGGACGCCTGGCACACGTCCGGGCACAGCGGCGGTCTGGCGTTCCTGAAATCTCCGGTGGGGAAGCGTTTATGATGCACACCTCCACGTCCCCCCAGTACGCGATCCTCGCCTTTTTAGACGTGGGCGCCCGGATGATGATGGGCAAGGCGGGGGAGCGGTTGGTCCACGAGGCGGTGGAGTGTGTGAGTGGAGGCTGGAAGAATATGGGCCATCGAAAATCGAGGGGGGTGGTGTGTCCACCTTTTGAAAAACTACTAAGAAAAAATGTCTACCGTGGGGAGACAATAGGAAGATTAATCGGAAAAGTTTCTCGAAACCGTCGAATCTCCTGGCGAGGGGGGCGATGGCCCTGTTGTGGCACACGGAACACACGCTGACGGGCGTGCATTTCGTGTTACAATATGGATACGGAAGGAAGTCGGAAAGGGGGGTGCGCATGGAGCACCAACCGATTGCAGCCGATTTGGAACGGTGGGAGCGGATCGAGGGCGTGATTTACGACATGACGCCGCCGCCAACGTCCGACCACCAAAGGATCGTCGGTAATCTGTTTCGTGAAATCAGCGTCTACTTGAAAGGCAAGACGTGTACGGCATATCCGGCCCCCTTTGGAGTTTGGTTGGACACAGAGGACGACGGGAACTACGTGGAGCCGGACGTCACAATCGTCTGTGACCCGAGCAAGATACAGCCGAAGGGTTGCGTGGGCGTCCCCGACATGGTGATCGAAGTCCTGAGTCCGGCCACAGCCAAGAAGGACAAGACCGCCAAGCTGAGGGCGTATAGATCCGCAGGCGTTCGTGAGTATTGGATCGCCGACCCGTCGAACCAGATTGTTGAGGTTTATGGACTAGCCGACGACAACGTGTTCCCGGCAGTCTACAGCAAGGATGACACGGTTGCGGTTGGTATTTTCGGGGACTTGAACATCAACCTGCAGGACATCTTTTAGCCCTTTTTTCGCATGTCATATTTTGTCGATCAACGGAATCACCGGTGGCTCTGGGCCCGCTTCCTGACCCGGGAGCGTATCATTTTTATGTTGTGGTATATACTTCGTATATACATGAATCGGGTGGTGCGTTATGATGATGGAGAAGGGATTTACGGGTAAGGAGGAGAGCGCAGTGGTCATCAGGACGAGAGTGCAGAAGTGGGGCAACAGCCTGGCCATACGCCTGCCCAGTGCGTTTGCCGAAAGTATTTCGATTCAACAGGGATCTGAGGTCGAACTCAGGCTGACAAACCGCACAATTATCGTGGTTCCGCGAAACCGAAAACCCTCTTTAGAGGACTTGCTGGCGAAGATCACCCCGGAAAACCGTCACGAGGACATTGACTTGGGGACCGAAGGAAAGGAACTGCTTTAAAAAATGTTTGTACCGGAACGTGGAGATCTTGTATACGTGCGCTTCAATCCGCAAGCCGGTCACGAACAGGCGGGTACAAGGCCAGCCATCGTATTGTCTCCAAAATCGTTTAACGCGGGGACGGGTTTTGCCGTTGTTTGCCCAATCACGCGCCAAAAAAAGGGCTACCCATTCGAGGTTGAGTTGCCTGCAGGCCTAAGTGTCGAAGGTGTGATTCTTACAGATCAGGTAAAAAGTCTCGATTGGAGAGCCAGACAGTTTCAACTTAAAGACCACGCACCTGATGAAGTCGTCATGGACTGTTTAGATCTCATCAGTACCTTTCTTTCTGTTGGATAGACGATGAGCAATCCGATCGTCCACCGGAGGCTGTTCAAGGCCGGGGACATGAAAGTGCAAGCAGTGGTGAAGGCGCGGGGGACCGGGTGAGGGATCGGATGTGCTGCGTGCGGGATTGAGTGGGGGTGTGGCGGGTGGAAGAATATGGGCCGTCGAAAATCGAGGGGGGTGGTGTGTCCACCTTTTGAAAAACTACTAAGTAAAAATGTGCGCGACAGGGAGACATTGGACAGAGTAATCGGAAAAATAGTCCGGTACAGTCAAATATCCGGGCAGCGCGGGTGGCGATGGCCCTGTGTGCTGCGGCGGGCCGATCCTCGACGGGAGGGCGGAGAGGAGTGGGTGGCCGGATCTGGTCGCAGCTCACGGAATCAGTGATCAGGAAAGCCTGGGCGACGTCCCCGCTGCCGGATGCCGAAGCTTCTCCCCGTGCCTGTGGGTGGACGCCTCCCACTTCAGTGGCGGGAGGATTCACGTCAGCATATTGAAAGGATAAGGGTCTTTTGAAAGAAAGGGCCGACAATCGCGCCTCAAGGGAATCCTGAAACCCATCGGCGGGCGTCGGCCTGTTTCTGCCGTTAAGGAAGCCGTTTAGGGGGAGATCGACTTCCCGTACAGCAATAAAGTTCCTCAGAACGACGAATCATTCCCCGAAAACATGATTGTGCGTCTTGCAACGGGTGAAACCCGCCCCCTGAAAGGCCGGTCAGCGTCAGTCAGGGATTGCAGATCGATGAACAACTCGGATCTGACCCGTGTCGCCCTACTTCATCCCCACCGTCTGATTGTAGTTATCCAATGCACTGTTGATGCTCTTCTCCGCGTCGTCCAGGGCTTGCTGGGGCGTCGCAGGCCCAGCAAATAATTGATCCATCCGCTCCCCGGGTTAAACAAAAGCATCCAGATCACGGCGGCGGAGGCAGAAGAGATGGCGATCGGCAAAGCATAGAGGGTGCGGAACACGGCGATCCCCTTTAATTGGACATTGGCGAATACGGCGAGGACAAAGCCGATCACCAATTCCGCCGGCACGGTAAGGATCACAAATTTTAACGTTACGAGGATGCTGTTCAGGTATTCGGGGGATGTGAAGACCGCGGCATAGTTTTTCAGTTCGACAACCCGGCCGATTTCCCCCTCGGGATTGGTGAGAAAAAGACTGATATATAACGTCTTGAAAAAGGGGTAGAAGACAAAACCGGCAAAAACGACGGCTGCGGGCAACAAGTACAAGAAAGGTTCCAGGGTGTGACGGAATGCCTTTGTACGCGCGGTTATGAACGTCTCTTTTTGCTCCCGGATCTTGTTCCATGTTTCCGAAACTCGTGAAGCAGGGATCACGCTTATACACTCCTCCGTCATGATCGCATCAAACGGGCATACGAGTTCAGTATACAGGCCAACCGCCGCAGGATTGTGAATTTCGAGTAAATAGGAGATAAAGAAGCGATAAAACAGCCGTCTTTTTTGAATCGACACGATCACCCGCTGCCGAAGGATGCGGACGGGCCGGTCATTCGATGCACCGTCCCTCCCCCGGCGCCGCGTCAGCCCTCCGGCAACCAAGCTTCGGGGTCTTCGATCAGCTCTTTAACTCTGACCAAGAACTGTGCAGCTTCGGCGCCGTCCACAACGCGGTGATCGTAAGGCCGGGTCTTCAGTTTGAGTCGATACAAACCGGCCATCAAAGGACAGATCGGCAAGCGACAGGAGGGAAAGCCCGGGCTTGTCTCGCACTTGGCTACGACTCGGACAGTCTCCGGCTGTTAAGGTGATTCTTGGAAGCCGTTCCGGTGCAAAGCCTGCGTTGCTTCGGGGATATTTTCATGCTACGATAAAGATGCACAAAATAAGGCCGCCGGTGTTGGCGACACCGACGGCCGCCCAGGAGCCCTTTCAGGGGCGGCTCCTCCGGTTTACGCGAAAAGACCGCTTGCCCGGTGCATCAGGGGCGGTCTTTTCTATTGGCGTTGATGATCGCGATGACGAGCAGGGCTACATTGATGGCCACCATGAGTGCTTCGAATACGCTCATCGCACCACCTCCCTTCCCCCTGTGGAATCAGGGATCAGGGAGGGCCGCCCCTGACGGAGCCTTGTCCTGAGCCTCTTCATTATAGCCGGACAGCGGGCAATTTTCAGTAGCATCTTCTCCGGTTGTAGACTTTTAGCAAACCATCGCGTGCTGGATAAAGGGTCGCCCTGGGGAACCGCGCATCGTTTGAGGGGGCGATTACAGGTCGGCGCGCGTGTCCGGCCAAGGATTCGTAACCGGAACGCGGCAACGTTCTATGTCGCGTACGTTTCGCGTGACCACAACCAGGCCGTGAACCTGGGCGGTGGCTGCAATGAGACTGTCCATGACAGGGAGTGTTTCTCCTCGCCGCGCCGCGTCTCCACTGATTTCTCCCCAAGCCTTTGCCACCTTTTGGTCGACAGGCAAGATGCGTCTCTGAAAGCGGTGGGTCAAGTCATCATTCAACCACGCCTGCAATTGTTCTGCACGACTGCGATCCAGCAATTTACTTACACCGCGTTGCAGTTCTCCCAGGGTCAATACGCTCAAATACAGGTTCTCCTCATCCTGGTTCTCGACCCACCGCAGAACTGCGGGAGCGGGAGCCTTCTTGACCAGTTCAGAAATGACACAGGTGTCCAGTAAGTATTTCACAGTCCAGTCTCCCGCGGATGGTCCCGGACTCGTTCTACGTCCAGTTCAACCCCGACCAGAGGGGAATTTCGAAAAAATTCCACCAGACTGGCCTTTGGATGTGCCAAACGCTCATATTCCTGAACGGACACCACGACGACCGCGGGTTTCCCGCGCACCGTAATCATCTGCGGACCGTTCCGCATGGCCTTGTTCACAAGTTCACTGAGGCGATTTTTGGCATCCTGAAGCTGCCAGGTCTTGTCCATGACCGTCCCTTCCCTCGCAAGATGGGTAAGCGCGAATTTAGCCAGACTGTCTAGCCATATTATAGTCTCAAATGCTGAACCAAGTGAACAGATACTTAATGCGCCGGCCCTGACAAATTTCCTGTTCCTGACCAGCAGCAAGCACAGCCGCCATGCCAGACTTCTACGCGTGCAAAAGAAGATCAAGGTTGTCTGAAGGGACACTGGTCCTGCCTGGCTTTTGGCTGGCCACCATAAGCATACCGGCACGACTGGTGCACACGCGACCACGCCGTGGTCCGTCGTCCCCCCTGTCCCCTCCGCCCATCGGAGGTTCGGTCACGATACGTTTTCCGGCTAGATTGTGGGTCTAAAATTCCGCCTATATTTTGCCGTTTTCTTCTCCTTCTGTCCACTGCTCATTCGTTTTGCTATGGTGTATACTATACGTGGGACCATCCCACCACACTATACTGGAGGCACTTAACATGCCAAAAGTGGTCACTGTCCGCATGGACGAGAAAGGACGCCTGACACTGCCGCGAAGCATTCGCGAAGCCCTTCACGCCAAACCCGGCGATGTGTTTTACCTTCAACCGGAAGCCGACGGCGTGAGAATCGTCAAAGGCGAGAATCCCTTTGACGCCTTGGCTGAACACGCGATCCGCGAATACAAGGCCGGGAAGACCCGAGACTTGCGCGATATCGCCCGCAGCTGGGGTATAGACTTGGAGTCGCCGGATGAGCAGAGTTGAATTCACCGCTCAAGCAGAAAAAGACGTGTTTCGACTTCGAGGCCTGCGCGAAAAAGCATTGCGGGCAATCCTGCAATTACGGGGCGAAGAACACGGATCAACGAAAATCGTGCAAACACCATATTATGTCCATGGAGATTGGCGGAAAGGCCATTCAACGCTGTCTTCTCCTCGGGGAATGCCCCTAGAAAATAGCATTGTATCCCAAACACGAGTGGAAAGGACGTTGCGGGATGCAGCAGGCTCACGATCCACGCCAGCCGATTTTGCCTGAACGGTATGAGGTGATTGATGGCAGGGTATACGACATGTCCCCTCCGCCGTCCGAGATTCACCAAAGAATTGTGACGAATCTGCTTCGGGAGTTCAGCATCTACCTGAAAGGGCGGGAATGTTTTGCCTATCCGGCCCCCTTTGGCGTGTGGTGGAAGGAGGACGACGATGAGCACGTGGAGCCGGATATTTCCGTGATCTGTGATCCGGGCAAAATTCGCCCGAAAGGTTGCGTGGGTGCTCCAGATCTCATCGTCGAAGTACTCGGCAAATCGACGGCGGAGAAGGACCGGGGCATCAAAATGATAAAATATCGTGCAGCGGGGGTCAGAGAGTACTGGATCGTCGATCCGGAACACGAAACGGTGGAGGTCTATCACTGGGAGGACAATGTGTTTCAACAGCCCGATGTGTACGGCGGGGATGGGGAAATACCGGTGCGCATCTTTGACGACCTCGTCATCAAATTGAGAGACGTGTTTTGAATGACAGCATTTGTCTGGAACCGAACCGGGAAAATATCCCGCGTGGGTGTAGCAGATGAACTCGACACAGGTGCGTATCTTCGCGCCGGCCTCACTGAAGGGTTGAAAGGACAGGGGAACTCGGGAGCGGGTTCGGTGGTCCCAGAGGTCATCGATGGACGGGTGTACGATGCTTCACCTCCTCCGTTTGGGATTCACCAGAGCCATCGTGGTGAATCTGCTTCGGGAATTCAGGTAATGACTCGTTTGTGAAGGTGCTACTGAGTGATTGCGGGAGGTTGAATTTTTTGTTCCCATTGGGTACAATAAACTCAGAGATAAACGCTGCTGTTCGCCGCAAGGGGGATGGCAGGTCAAGAAGCATGCTACGATAAAGATACACAAAATAAGGCCGCCGGTGTGGGGACACCGACGGCCGCCCAGGAGCCCTTTCAGGGGCGGCTCCTCCGGTTTACGCGAAAAGACCGCTTGCCCGGTGCATCAGGGGCGGTCTTTTCTATTGGCGTTGATGATCGCGATGACGAGCATGGCTACATTGATGGCCACCATGAGTGCTTCGAATACGCTCATCGCACCACCTCCCTTCTCCCTGTGGAATCAGGGATCAGGGAGGGCCGCCCCTGATGGAGCCTGTCCTGAGCCCTTTCATTATAGCCGGACAGCGGGCAATTTTCAGCATCATTTTTTCCGTTATGGACTTTCGGCGGAAAACCTCCCCTTGGATGGACCGCCGACCCCCAGGAACCACGCATGTTTTGAAAAGATGCGTGGTTCCTGCCTACCTCCGCCCGGCATGGCGGCGGAGGGCGCCGACGATCTCCTCAAACGCGTACTTGTGATTGACCACATCCACGACAAAATCTTCCGCCTGTTTTGGCTCCATCATGAACGTATACCCGTTATAGCTGAGGAATTGAAGCAGTGCCAGGAATGCGGTTCGTTTGTTTGCGTTATGGAATGGGTGGTTCTGCACGAGGGATTCAAACAGTGCGGCCGCCTTATCATAGATCGTTGGATAGGCATCCTGTCCAAAGACAGATTGTCGCGGGCGGTTCAGCGCTGAATCGAGCAACTCGGGGGCCCGCACTCCGGCCTGTTCATTGGGGGAGAATTCCCGGATCACCTGGAGGTTGATGGCGATGATTTCTTCGGGCGTCAGGTAACGAGTCATCTGTCCTTCAATCCTTCAATGGTTTCCCGGTACCGTTCGATGTTGGCGGACAAGACGTCGAAGAACTGCGGGTCAAGCCCCGGCGGAATGCTGGGCGCTTTGCGGATGACGATTTCACGGTTTGACTCGTTGATCGTAAGCTCGACCTCGTCCCCCATATCCAGGCCAAGAGCCTGCAGCGCCTCTTTTGTGAACGTGATGCCGACGCTGTTGCCGATCTTCGTCACCTTCCGGCGCACTGGGCGCAATGGGATCACCTCCGCATCGCGGATTTTCGAAACTCATCCGGCCAGTCGTTAAAACCGTTTGATGTATTATAACCATTCTGCGCATCGATGTCGAGTTTGGCGGCGACAATACAGCGCGCTGGCAATGTGTGAAGGTGTGTGAACTCGGGATGCATCACCGCCAATCTGAGGAGAATTCGTGCGTCGAAAGGATTGTCTCAAGTTGAAGTGGCGGAAATGTCCAACATCTCAAGGGCAGCTTATCGCAATATTGAAAATGGAATCTCGAGTCCCAAGGTATCTACGCTCCAAGACATTGTCGCCGCCATGGGTGTCAAACTTGAGGAGCTGGTGGTGCCGATAAAACCGTTGAAGTCTGTGAGGTTTCGCGCGTCGAAGAAACTTCATCGCCGAGAGCAGATTTTTGCTCAAGAGGATGGAGGACCGGCTATCGTGGTGAATACTTGGGATCGAATTTCTGTGGAGCGCAGGATTTTTAGCGCGGCTCATGAACTCGGTCATCTCCTGTTGCATTTGAGTGTATACCGTGTGGAGGAGGAGTCCGAGGTAAAGGCCCAGGAGAACGAGGCGAACCTGTTTGCCAGCCATTTTCTGATGCCGCTCTCCCAAACCTACACAAATCTCACTTTGCGCAGGATTTGGGTTCGGGACTGTCATGTCCCTCATTTGATTTCTTGGCGGCCGGCGGCGTGATCTCCCACCCGCCCGCCGACAATCCCCGGAATCTCTTGGATCCCTAGACCGTCGAACCGCCAAGCCCGCCTGGTCGTAACGACTATCTTGTCTCCCAGACGGCCCGAGCCAGGCACCTCCAAGTTGTTCAGCACTTGTTCCAGCCCGTTTGTCGCCGAATTCTCGTCCCGGATGTGGTGCGTCCCGCACTCCGGACAGGTCCACTCCCGAACCTCCGGAGGAATCCCGCCCGGCACTTCGTAGTGGCAGGCATGGCAGCTCCGGGTGGACCCGTCTTCGTCCCACTCGCCGTACACTTTCCCGGATCGGGTTGCTGTCCACTTCAAGGTTTTCTTGAATCTGCCGATCAGCGACTGGTTGTTCATCGCCCGGCGCATCCCCCGGCTGATTCCCCCGCCGTGCGGCGTATAGTCCCCCACGAACACCCCGTCGTACTCCCGGTACAGCCGGTTGGCCACCGTCCGCAGGTACGTCTTCGTCTGTTCTCGGCGCACCCGCCACAGCTCGTCCAGCCGCTCGTTCAGCTTCCGCCACCGCCGCGAAGGCAGCCACGCCTCCGTCCCGTCTTCTCTCACCACCCGAACGGACTTCCTCTTGCACCGGTCCCGAAGGGACTTTAGCTCGTCGATTCGCCGGTCCAGGATCTTGAGAAACCACGGGTTTTGGATTTCCGTCGCCACCCCGTCGGTCCCCACTCCGTAGCCCAGGTTCTTGTGGTTCGGGTCAATCGCAATGACCCGCCCCACAGGCCGCCGGGCCGGCACAGGCCGCCTGACCGTGAAGACCGCGTAAAACAGCTTCCCTTCCTTCACGATCCGAAGCTGGCGAACCATTCCCGGCTCGAACCAATCGGGCAAGGGTTCCGCCAGATGGGCGGTCACCTGGGCTTGCTTCTCTTTGCCCGTCCCTTCGTCCAGCACCTTCCCCAGGGACACCTCCGGCTTCCGGCCCTCCAACCGGTACCCCTTCCACGGCTCGTCGTATTGCAGGGAGAACCATTCCCGCTTCCACGACCGGAACTTCGGCCAGCCGACGCTCGATGCCCCCTTTTCGCGGCGGGCCTTCTGGTATTTCCGGATCGCTCCGCTCAGCCGCAGGGCCGCGTTCTTCAGCACCGACGAATACACCGTCCGCAGGAACGGGCGCTCCTTCTTCAGCGCCGGAACCCGGTCCCGCAGGCCGCGTTCGGTGTACAGCACCTTTCCCACAGCCGGGTCCTGGGTCTGCCGGAACCGCCGGCGCAGTTCGTTCGCTTCCTCCAGCAGGCGGTTGTACAGCCAGTTGGCGATTCGCGACTGCCCGTCCAGAATCGCCGCCGTGTGTTCATCCACTTCCAGAAGCATTTTCAGGACGGATGGCATCGGCCGCCTCCCTCAACGTTTTCATGATGTCCCTAATCGATCGGCTCCGGCTCCCGTACAGCCGGGCCGAAAACACTGTGATGATCTCCAGCACGTCCTGCACCAGCTCTTCCTCAAAGGTCGCCTCTTCCGAGGCATTGATGATCACCACCTCCGTTCCGAAATGCTCGCAGAGCGAGAACACCAACTCCGACCCGAACCGGAGCAGGCGGCTCTTGTGGGTGACCACCAACCGGCCCACTTCGCCGGAACAGATCCAGCGGATGAGTTCGCGCAATCCGCGTTTGTTATAGTTCAGTCCAGACCAACCGAAGCTGATCCAAGTCCCCGGCAGAACAGGTGCGTATCCGCGTTTGTTATAGTTCAGTCCAGACCCCAGGTCGCGGAGGACCTCAAACCGCCACCCATTTGCGGCGCAAAAGGTCTCCAGCAACTCCACCTGCCTCACCAGATCCGCTTTCTGGTCGTGGCTGGAGACCCGAGCATAGGCCAACGTGATGCGCTCTTTGGGCTCCGGCTCCTTTCGGGACCACCCCTGAAGGCTGGCCAGGTCATACCGGCGGTGACCTCCAGGTGTCCGCTCCACCCGGATCTTTCCTTCCGCTTCCCAGCGGCGCAACGTTTCTGGCGATACTCCCAGCTCTTTGGCCGCTTTTCCAATGGAAACCTTCATGGGATAATATTGCACAAAATGAACAAGAATATCAATATTTATTGAGATCTAAGCGAGAAGCTGCGAGCCCCGACCAGAGGGGAACTTCGGAAAAATTCAACCAGACTGGTTTTTGGACGTACCAAACGCTCATATTCCTGAACGGACACCACGACGACCGCGGGTTTCCCGCGCACCGTAATCATCTGTGGACCGTTCCGCATGGCCTTGTGCACGAGTTCACTGAGGCGATTTTTGGCATCCTGAAGCTGCCAGGTCTTCTCCATGACCATCCCTTCCCTCGCCAGATGGGCAAGCGCGGATTTGGCCAGACCGTCTAGCCATATTATAGTCTAAAATGCTGAACCGGGTGAACGGAAACGCAATGGGCCCGCCCTGACAAAGTGACTGTTCCTGACCAGCAGTGACCTTCTTTGATTCGCCCGGTTGTCGAAGGAGCTTTGAGGCGGTGGGCCGCAGGAAGCCGATGGACAGAGCCCAGCACATCTATCCCCTTTGTTCACCTTTTGCTAAACAAGGAGACCGTTTTGTCCGCCCTGATTGGAAAGTGGAGGGTCCAACCAGCACTTGGCCGTGCAGGGCCGGAGAAAATGACGTATTGCTGCGGCCGATGTTTCGTGCTACTATAAAAATGCATAAAATAAGACCATCGGTGCTGCTCACACCGATGGCCGCACAGGAGCCCTCACAAGGGGCGGCTCCTAGAACGCGAAAAGACCGCGATCCTTTGGCTCAGGGGCGGTCTTTTCTGTTGGTGTTGATGATCGCGACAACGAGCACGGCCAAATTGATCGCTATCATGAGTGCTTCGAAAACGCTCATCGCAACCTCACCTCCCTTCTCCCAGGAATGAGGGATGGGAGGAACCGCCCCTGGCAAGAGCCTTGTCCTGTGCGCCTTCAGTATATCTGATTGTTCGACACTTTTCAGCATAATTTTCCGTCGATACAGGGAGACCGGCCTTACGCGTACTTCGACGGGTGGTATCAACAGTTGCCGGAATATCTGATCAAAGCTATCCAACAAACCGCTGTCGGCCTGACCTTTGTCTCCTTCCATCCGGAAGGGAGCCACCCCCGGGGTGGGCGCGCTTCTCGGCGTGTGCTTCCTCCCGCGTCCGGCAAGCCAGGATCGGCAAACCGGCCCCCAAGGAATGAAGCTCAGAGCCATCCCGTACCACACGGGCACTCGCGAAAGGCAGAAGCGTGAACCCCTGTCCCGTCCAGGCGGTTAGCCTCCCGCGAGACCAGAGGGGTATTTTGCCCTCAGGCAACCTCTGGCTTTGGGTCATCCCCTCTCTGGGGATACACGAATGTCTTCGTCCATTTCCGGTACAGGTTCATCATCCCCACAAAATCTGCATCCGCGCTGTACCGATGGTTCGGGTTCTTGCATGTGAACCGCGAGCCCTTGCGTTCCCCGAGCACCTTGCAATGCGGACAGACCTGGGACGTGTAGGCCGGGTTGCGCTCCACCGTCAGAATTCCTTCCCGAAACGCCAAGTCCCGGACCCATTCCATGATCTGTCCGCGCAACCAATACGCTCGTTTGTGGTTCTTCCGCCCGCTCCGGCTCATCTTCTCTTTTGGCGGCCGGTACCGACGCAGGTGCTCGAACACGATCACCTTTGCGCCGTGCTTCTTCGCGAACCGGACAATGGCCACGGCCGTCTGCTTGGCCGCGTTCTCGTCCAGGTTCCGGATCTTGTTCCACAAGTTCGCGTTGTCTTGGACCCCCGGCTGGAGCCGTCCGCTTTGCGCCCGCTTGCGGTGAATGACGGTCAACAGCCGGTGCCGGCGATGGTTCAAGGCCCGGCCGTCCACGAACCTCGTGGCCGCCAGCCGCCCTTCCACGAACGCTCCCATCACCGCCAACCGGTTGGCCCCCAGGTCCACCGCAACCACCGGCATCTGTGGGTTTGCCCGGCGCTGTTCCTCGGCCTTCCGGGGTTTGTCTACGGATTTCTCCATTGGGATGTGGAGCGCATACCGCACCCCGCCCGGATACCGTTTGTCCCGCTTCCCGTACACCGTCAGGGATTTCGCCACCCATGTCCGGTCCCCTTTTTCTTCGCCGGAACCGGCCTGGGCCGTCTTTGACCGTTTCCTTTTCCGAGCGATGCGCTCTTTCTCCAGGGCGGACCCGGCGAGAAGCGCTTCGGCCTGGGCGTGAACCACAACCGGTAGCGACACCTTTTCCCACTTCTGCCCGGTGTGCAGTTTCAAGCTGATGAATGTGTGCCGCTTTTTCTTCCGCGGGGTCAGGTCATACGCGGGGTGCTCGACCATCCCCGCATAAAACGTCACCGGTTCGTTGGGCCTGCCCAGTTGCGGTTCCCGGCCCCGCTTCCCGGGCGGCGCAACCTCCCAGGCTTTCACGGCGCTCGACCAAGATCGGACCTTGCCAATGGCCTGGTTGATTGCCGCCCGCCGCAACTCCGTCGGCATCCCCTTCGCAGACGGAACGTGTTCGTCGAGCGGCCACCCCGGGTTCGGGTGGGCTTTGGTCGCCAAGGTGTGAAACTCCGCGAAGGTCAGCAGTTCTTGGTTGGTGCGCCTTCGTTCTTTGATAGACCCGTCCTTCTTCCGAACCTGGACCGGCTCGTCCAACACGTTCAGATGTGCGGCGAAAAAGTCCATGTAAAACGCAATCACCTGGTTATAGATGTCCTTGGTCCTCTCCAGGGCCTCCCTCTTGCACCGATGGACCTCCCTGTGAATCCCGATCCGGATCGTCTTGATGACCGTGACCAGTTCCCTCACCTCCCATCTCTTTCATGGCCTGCCCAATCTTTTTCCGGAACTCCTGCGACCGCTTGCCGTACATCCGGGCTGAAAACACGGTGATGATCGTCAACAGATCTTCCACCAGCTCCTGCTGGGATGTCTTCGGCTCGGTCTTGTGGGTGGACTCGACCGCCACCCCGTGGCTCTCGAAAAACCGCTCCAGATACCGGTATCCGAACCGCGCCATCCTGTCCGGGTATTCGATCAGCACCCGGTCGATCTCCCCGTCTTCGGCGAGTTTGAGCAGGGCCGCCAGTTGTTTCCTGTTCTCGTTGATTCCCGACGCCTGTTCGGAAAACACCCGGACCACATCGTACCCGCGTTCTTCCGCGTACCGCTCCAGCCGTTCCCGTTGCCGCTGGAGATTGCCGTCCGCCTTTTGTTTGGCCGAAGATACCCGGGCGTAGATTGCCGTCCGGTCCCCGGCCGGTTTTCCCAAAAGCCGCCGCACTTCTTCCACGTCGAACAACCTGTGGTTCCCTGGCGAACGAATGGAATGAATCTTCCCGGCCTTTTCCCAGCGACGGATCGTCTGCACGCTCAGTCCCAGCATCTTTGCCACTTTGCCGATCGGTAGATACTGTGTGTCTTTCATGACTATATATTAGCATGAAACAAGGTTAATGTATATCTATTTTTAACCTCCTTCAACTGCCGGTTTGTGAATTGAGATGAATATGACTGCGGCGACGAAACTCCTTGTTTGATATGATGAAAGAACAGCAAAGCTGATCACAGGTGGTGAGATCATGCGCTTTATTACAGCACGAGAACTTCGAGCGGGCGCGGGGTCTCTGTGGAAACAATTGCGTGACGGGGATGACGTGGTGGTGACATTGAATGGAAAGCCGGTTGCTCTTTTGCTGCCTGCTGACAAACGTTTCTTAGAAACGAGAACTGGAGATCCTGCGGCGGGTTCGAGCGGAATTGGCTTTGGAAGATTTGCACCGAATGTCCTTGGGGGCGGGGAACGATCTGTTGACAGATGAAGAAATCGAAGAGGAGATTCAGACTGTTCGAAAAGGAAAGCGACGCGGATGAGTCGAGTTGCCCGGCCTTTCGTTGTTCTGGACACGAATGTTCTCGTATCCGGGTTTGTCAATCCGTACGGGGCTCCCGCAGTAATTCTTCGTCTTGCGGTACGAGGACAGATTCGTTTGGTTTACGACGTACGGATATTTGCAGAATATACGGAGGTACTGCTGAGGCCGACATTCAGGCTTGCGGAGACTTGTTGCGCACGGTGCTTGATATGTTGCGTGAGCAGGGCTTGGGCGTTGTAGCTTTACCACTGCCTGTTCGCCCTCCGGATCCGGCGGATGAACCGTTTTTGGAAGTGGCGCTGGCAGCTGGCAGGGACGTCCCCCTCATCACCGGCAATGTTTGCTATCCGGAAAACTTGAGACAGGGTGTTCCCATTGTCACTCCGCGGGAATGGCTGGACCGTTACCGGGAGTAAGGTTTCGTCCAAGTGTGCATCATTGACCGGCCCGTTCCTTTTCCCATTGCCTGCGCATGCCCAAAGATTGAAAGGCTTTGAGGCCGTGGCCGCAGGAAACGGATGGAAGGAACCAAGCACATCTATCCCCTTTGTCCACCTTTTGCCAAACAAGGCGACCGTTTTGTTTGCTCTGGGTGGACAGTGGAGAGTCCAGCCAGCACTTGGCCGTGCAGGGCCGCAGAAGAGCCTTTTTCGATGCTGAAAAGGCCAAGACAAAGAAGGGGCGAAGAGGAGGGGCCAGAAAACTTTCCCCCAATGGGTCCCAGGAAAGACAGGGGTTTTGAGGGGAGTGGGAAGTGGGTTCGGGCAAATTCACCCCAAATCCAATAAGACAGGTGAGTCCTCTTTTGTTAGAATGGTAGTTGGACAAATGATCCAACAAGGAGGACTCACCCTATGGCGATTATACCACAACTCGAACTGTTTTCCTGGGAAGAGATCGAGCCGCTTGGAGACCTGGAACGCCTCCGGCTGGTTCTGGAACATCTGCCGGACGAAGCGCTCATGGCGCATCTGGAGAAATCGAGAGGTCATGGACGAGATGACTACCCGGTACGGGCGATGTGGAACTCGATGTTGGCAGGAATCGTGTTTCAGCACCCGTCGATCGAGAGCTTACGTCGGGAACTGTCTCGAAACGGGCAGCTGCGGTCGATCTGTGGGTTGCGCGCAGTTCCCAGCGCAGCCGCTTACACCCGATTTCTCCGCAGCTTGATGGAGCACGGATCGTGGATCGAATCGATGTTCGACGAGCTGGTGAAGGCCCTGAGTGAGGAACTTCCGGAGTTCGGGCGTCGTTTGGCGATGGACAGTAAGGCAATCGCCTCGTGGGCGTCCCGTCCCCCGAAAGAAAAGAAGGAAGACGGACGGCGGGATCTGGATGCAGCATACGGGGTAAAAACCTATCGTGGGACCCGCGAGGACGGGAGTACATGGGAGAAAGTGGTCCGGTGGTTTGGCTACAAGCTCCACCTGGTGGTGGATGCTCAGCATGAATTGCCTGTGGCGTATACGGTGACCAAGGGGTCGCGCTCCGACGTCAAAGAAGGGCATGTCCTGCTGGATGAGTTGGAGAAACGCCAACCGGAGATGTTGAAAAAGGCCGAGGTCCTGACGGCCGATCGGGGGTACGACGACTCGAAACTCTTGAGTCGCTGCTGGGATGAATATGGGATCAAGCCCGTGATCGACACGAGGCGACTGTGGAAAGACGGGGAGCAAACGCGGTTGTTACCGGGACACACGAACGTGGTGTATGACGAGGGGGGAGCGGTGTACTGTTACTGTCCAGAGACAGGGGCCCGGCAACAGATGAGCAATGGTGGATTCGAGAAAGACCGGGGGACGCTGAAAAAAGTATGTCCAGCCAAGGCGTACGGGATCACGTGTCAAGGGCGGGAACAGTGCCCCGTGGCCGGAGGGGTGCGGGTGGCGCTCGCGGTGGACCGGCGGATCTTCACGCCGATTGCCCGGGAGAGCTACAAATGGGCGAAGGAATACCGGTACAGGACGGCGGTGGAGAGGGTGAACAGTCGCTTGGACGTCTCGTTTGGGTTTGAACGGCATACCATTCGTGGGCTGGCCAAGATGCGGGCCCGCTGCGGCTTGGCTTTGTGTGTGATGCTGGCGATGGCATTGGGGAGGGTGCGAGAGAAGCAGCAAGACCGCATGAGGAGCTTGGTTCGAAGCGTGTCCTAAAGGGTACACAATCGAAGAAGGCGGAGCTCCTGGGCCAGGCAACCAAGAACCTGACCCCGGTTTCGCATGGCCTGAACCACCCAACTTGCGGGTGATCAACCAGATAATGGGCATGTCAAGCTCACCACGCCGATGGGATTCGTGCTGAAGGTTCGGGGAAAAAGGGACATCGAAAAAGGCTCCAGAAGAGTCTTTTTCGATGCCGAAAAGGCCAGGAGGGATAAGGGGTAAGGAGAAGGGACCAGAAAACTTTCCCCCAAAGGGGTCCAGGAAAGACAGGGGTTTTGAATGGGAGGAGGGATAGGTTCGGACAAATTCACCCCAGTCCAATAAGACAGGTGAGTCCCTTTTTGTTAGAATGGTAGTTGGCAGAAACCATCCAACAAGGAGGACTCACCCTATGGCGATTATACCACAACTCGAACTGTTTTCCTGGGAAGAAATTGAGCCGCTTGGAGACCTTGAACGCCTCCGGCTGGTTCTGGAACATCTGCCGGACGAAGCACTCATGGCGCATCTGGAGAAATCGAGAGGTCATGGACGAGATGACTACCCGGTACGGGCGATGTGGAACTCGATGTTGGCAGGAATCGTGTTTCAACACCCGTCGATCGAGAGCTTACGTCGGGAACTCTCTCGAAACGGGCAGTTGCGATCGATCTGTGGGTTGCGCGCAGTTCCCAGCGCAGCCGCTTACACCCGATTTCTCCGCAGCTTGATGAGGCACGGATCGTGGATCGAATCGATGTTCGACGAGCTGGTGAAGGCCCTGAGTGAGGAACTTCCGGAGTTCGGGCGTCGTTTGGCGATGGACAGTAAGGCAATCGCCTCGTGGGCGTCCCGTCCCTCGAAAGAAAAGAAGGAAGACGGACGGCGGGATCTGGATGCAGCATACGGGGTAAAAACCTATCGTGGGACCCGCGAGGACGGGAGTACATGGGAGAAAGTGGTCCGGTGGTTTGGCTACAAGCTCCACCTGGTGGTGGATGCTCAGCATGAATTGCCGGTGGCGTATACGGTGACCAAAGGGTCGCGCTCGGACGTCAAAGAAGGGCATGTCCTGCTGGATGAGATGGAGAAACGCCATCCGGAGATGTTGAAAAAGGCCGAGGTCCTGACGGCGGATCGGGGGTACGACGACTCGAAACTCCTGAGTCGCTGCTGGGATGAATATGGGATCAAGCCCGTGATCGACACGAGGCGGATGTGGAAAGACGGGGAGCAAACGCGGTTATTACCGGGACACACGAATGTGGTGTATGACGAGGGGGGAGCGGTGTACTGTTACTGTCCAGAGACAGGGGCCCGGCAACAGATGAGCAATGGTGGGTTCGAGAAAGACCGGGGGACGCTGAAAAAAGTATGTCCAGCCAAGGCGTACGGGATCACGTGTCAAGGGCGGGAACAGTGCCCCGTGGCCGGAGGGGTGCGGGTGGCGCTCGCGGTGGACCGGCGGATCTTCACGCCGATTGCCCGGGAGAGCTACAAATGGGCGAAGGAATACCGGTACAGGACTGCGGTGGAACGGGTGAACAGTCGCTTGGACGTCTCGTTTGGGTTTGAACGGCACACCATTCGAGGGCTAAGGAAGATGCGGATACGTTGCGGTTTGGCGTTGTGCGTGATGCTGGCGATGGCATTGGGGAGGGTGCGGGAGAAGCAGCAAGAACGCATGAGGAGCTTGGTTCGAAGCGTGTCCTAAACGGCACGCGATCGAAGAAGGTGGAGCTCCTGGGCCAGGTAACCAAGAACCTGACCCCGGTTTCGCATGGCCTGAACCATCCAACCTGTGGATGATAAACCAGATAATGGACATACCGAACTCGCCACACCGATGGGATTCGTGCTGAAGGTTCGGGGAAAAGGGGACATCGAAAAAGGCTCCAGAAGATGACGTATTGCTGCGGCCGATGTTTCGTGGTACTATAAATGTGTAAAAAATAAGGCCATCGGTGCGGGGGCACCGACGGCCGCACAGGAGCCCTCACAGGGGCGGCTCCTCCGGTCTAAGCGAAAAGACCGCTATCCCGGTCGGTCAGGGGCGGTCTTTTCTATTGGTATTGATGATCGCAACAACGAGTACAGCTAGATTGATGGCTATCATGAGTGCTTCGAACACGCTCATCATCCCACCTCCCTTCTCCCTTGAATAAGGGATGGGGGAGGAACCGCCCCTGGCAAGAGCCTTGTCCTGCGCACCTTCAGTATATCTGATTGTGCAACACTTTTCAGCACAAATGTTGCTTCGGTGAGCGCCGCCGGGTGATGCGCGATGGGCGGTGGGGCTGCGCCACTTCGTCCGCAGCCGATTGCACAGGATTCGCCGTCGCGGCAGTGGCCTCGTTCGAGGGGGCCCATCGCCTTCCGGGAGCCGGGCCATCGGTGTGCCGACCGACCTTTGACCCCTTTGTGCACAGCGCAAAGAATAAGAAATAAGGCATAATATTTATGAATCAGCAAACCTACCAACGGAAGGGGCGAGGTGACGAATGAGACAAAGCAAAGTCACCAGCCACGGTCAAGTGACAATCCCGAAGTCGATCCGAGGCGCATTTGGCCTCGAGGAGGGCGACGATGTGATATTTGAACGGGTACCCGAAGGTATTCTGCTGCGGTCAAAAAAGGTGCGACTCGTTGATCCGGATGATACGCTGTCTCCCGAAGATCAGGAAGTGGTACAGCGTGGTCGGGAGCAGATCCAACTCGGGGAGTGCGTGGAATGGAATGATTTACGGAAGGAGTTGGAGGAGTGAGTGAGTGGCGCGTGATTGTGTCACGTGAGGCCGCCGCAACACTGCGGCGGCTGGACCGCAAGCAGAAAGAGCGTACAATCCGCGCCATTGATCGGATTGCCAAAGATCCGACACCACAGTGTGCAGCCTAACCAGGAATAGGCCGTGCAAGGCCAAAGAAACTTGGACGGGTGGTAACGATTGTGTTTTCGATACGCACTGGGTATAATCAATCGCAGATATAAACGCTGCTGTTCGCCGCAAGGGGGATGGCAGGTCAAGAACGGAGGCGGAGGATTGGCCGAATGGCCGTGCCAATTCTCCGCCTCTTCCATTGGGGGGAGGGTGGTTCCCGTAGTGCGTGTGGCTGTATTTCTGGACCGAGAGACGGTCTCTGACTCTCGAGCGGGTTTGTCTCGCACTTGGCTACGACTCGGACAGTCCCCGGCTGTTAAAGTGATTTTTGGAAGCCGTTCCGGTGCAAAGCCCGCGTTGCTTCGGGGATATTTTCATGCTACGATAAAGATGCACAAAATAAGGCCGCCGGTGTTGGCGACACCGACGGCCGCCCAGGAGCCCTTCCAGGGGCGGCTCCTCCGGTTTACGCGAAAAGACCGCGCACCCGGTGGCTCAGGGGCGGTCTTTTCTATTGGCGTTGATGATCGCGATGACGAGCATGGCTACATTGATGGCCACCATGAGTGCTTCGAATACGCTCATCGCACCACCGTGTACTTGTGACTGACGACATCCACAACAAAATCTTCCGCCTGTTTTGACTCCATCATGAACGTATACCCGTTATAGCTGAGAATGTCATCTGTCCTTCAATCCTTGAATGGTTTCCCGGTACCGTTCGATGTCGGCGGATAAGACTTCGAAGAAATGCGGGTCAAGCCCCGGCGGAATGCTCGGCGCTTTGCGGATGATGATTTCATGGTTTGACTCGTTGACCGTAAGCTCGACCTCGTCCCCCATATCCAGTCCAAGAGCCTGCAGCGCCTCCTTTGTGAACGTGATGCCGACGCTGTTGCCGAGCTTCGTAACCTACTGGCATACTTGGCGCAATGGGATCACCTCGGCATCGCGGATTTCCGAAGCTCATCCACCAGTCGTTAAAACCGTTTATAACCATTATACGTATCGATGTTAAGTTTGGTGGCGATAATACAGCGCGCTTGTTATCGCCCAATTTTGTTCTGACCAATAATTTACAGGAGACCCCCCGACAAGGGCGTGCTTCTGTACTGAGGAAACAGGACTTGAACAGCGGATGACGTACTGCTGCGGGCGATGTTTCGTGCTACTGTAAATGTGTAAAAAATAAGGCCAACGGTGCGGGGGCGCCGATGGTCGCATAGGAGCGCTCACAAGGGCGGCTCCTCCGGATTAGGCGAAAAGACCGTCAACCCAGTGGCTCAGGGGCGGTTTTTTCTAGTGGTATTGATGATCGCGAAGACGAGTGCGGCTGTATCGACTGTGCGAACACTTTCACACAGCGCCCTCTCCTTGGATAGGAGAAGGGCGTTCTTTTGTGCCGTGAACGGTTGCACCATCCCTGGTTTCCGGGGCACGTGCGGAAGCCTCCGCGGGGCGTCTCCATACAGGTGCCGTCCTTGCTTCCGCAAGCCCCGCTGCGGCTCCTACGATGTCTTTCCTTTTGCTCTCAGCCCTTCCGTCAGCAGTGCTGCGGCCAAGGGGGCCTGCTGTGGGGGGCTTACCGTGACGCGGGCGACGGCGGCCTGGCGCACCACGAGCGAGGAGCCTCTGCTGACAACCTGTTCCCCCACAAAATATCCCCTCGCCCACACCGCCGATGCTCTTCCCTCTTGCCAACGCCCTCCCGGTGGTCTACGATCGGAAGGGAATACGGCGCGAGGAGGCCTTGGGATGCGGGTGCTCACCATGATCGGCGCGGGGGAGTTCGGCGGCGCGGAACAGCACGTCTTCGACCTGCTGCGAAGCGTCAAGCGGGTGGAGCCGCGCCTGGCCGTCTTCTACGAGGGTGAGTTGGCCTCCCGCATGAGGGCGGTGGGGGTGCCGGTGCGGGTCTTGTCCCGCTCCCCCTGGCGGGCCATCGCCGAGGTGGTGGATTACGCCCGGGCTCAAAACATCGTCCTCCTTCACACTCACGGGGTCCGGGCCAACGTCATCGGCCGCCTGGCGGCCCAAAGAGCGGGCGTGCCGGTGGTTACTACCGTCCACAGCGTGCTTGCGACAGACTATCCCGACCCCCTCAAACGGTGGCTCTTCGTCGGCCTGGAGCACCTGACCCGGCGCCAGACCGACCGATTCATCTGTGTCTCCCGGGCCCTGCGGGACGACCTCGCCGCCGGGGGCATTCCTCCCGAGCGCCTCACGGTGATCCACAACGGCATCGACATCTCTCGTTTTCATCCCGACGGCGACGCCGTGTCTCTCAACCTGCCCCGCCCGCTGATTGGCACCGTGGCTCGGATGCACGCCGCCAAGGGCTATGACGTGCTCCTCGATGCCGCCCGGGAGCTGGTCAAGGGGGGCTTTGTCGGCAGCTTTGTTTGGATTGGCGACGGTCCGCTCAAAACGCAGCTCGCCCGTCGCATCCAGGAGGCGGGTCTGGAGGAGCGGGTGCGGATCGTCGGCTATCAACCAGATGTCGAGCGGTGGTTGCGGGCGGTGGATGTGGTCGTGCTTCCGTCTCTCTCCGAGGGGTTCGGCCTGGCGCTGCTTGAGGCTCTGGCGTGTGGCAAGCCGGTGGTGGCCAGCCGGGTGGGAGGCTTCGCCGAAGTGGGCGAGGGGTTGGCGGGAGTGCGCCTGGTGCCCCCGGGGGATCCCTATACTCTTGCCGCTGCGGTGGACGGCATGGTCCGGGAACGGGTGGTCCTCCCCGATCCGGACGCCGTGGCGAGCCTGTACTCGCTAGAGCGCATGGTGGGGAAAACGGAGGAGGTGTACGCCGAAATCCTGGCGAAAAGGTCCCTCTAAAAATCCTTCGCATAGAAACGATGATTTGCGAATTTGCGCCGGCCGGAAAAATGAACTAGACTGAGAGCACTCGCGGATCCGGAAGATTTCTGGGTGGGTGAGAAAGGAGAGACGCCGCCCTTTACCTTTGCCGGCGGACAGACTATAATAGCATTCGTGGGATTTTGGCTATTTTTCCCGCGAGCGGTTGGGAGAAAAGATTCCCCGGTCCCGGGAACCTTTTCGAAGGTCTCGTCGTCAGTACTAGTGAAAGGCCCGAGGGGAGCGGGTTGCGGGTGAGGAAGTGAAGGCGAAGCCGCACATCGCGCCCCGGAGGGCTGAGCGCAGAGACCCCAAGGATTAGCATGTTCATGCAGGCCCGGTGCGATGCGCCCGGCCCACTACACGCCACTGAAGGGAGTGATGCGGCCCCGCAGGGCGGCGGATACATAACCAGGCTTTCTTCGATGATTGGAGTCGCGCACAGTGTCGTGCGCTCAGCCAAAGGGAAGAAAGCCGGCTGCAGATCTCCGGCCCGAGTGGGGACGACCATCCAGAAAAAGAACCACCTGCATCACGCCTCATTTCAGTAGACACACACGGGGGAGGAGAAACGAAGGTTATGAAGCGAGGCAAAAAGGCTCTTGCAGTACTTTCCACCGCAGCCCTCTTCGGCACCACGCCGGCGGCTGTGACGTTGCCCTTCTTGACCGCGACGGTGGCCCATGCGGCTGGTACGGCGACGGCGCTGGTCGTGCCGAATATCAATAGTTCGGCACAAATCGCCGACTTGGGCACGATTGATCTGTTCATTCCGAAAGGCGCTTTGGCGAGTGGCTCTGACAACCAGGTCACCCTTCTATTGCCAAACGGCTTTCAGTTTGACCCTGCGGTTATTGGAAGCGACTGGACTGAGGCCGACGTTACTCAAGGGGTAAGTGCAGCTAACGTATCAGTGGCTGCGCTACCGGGTGGCACTACACCGTCCACTATTTCCTATAATGAGCAGATGAATAATAATGTAAGCTATGGGATCACAGTAGCCCCTGTAAATAATAGCCGTCCGATGACTGCTCAAGATAATGTTACCAAGCGGGTGGCGGCGCCGTATGTGGACTTGGCAACGACCTCGGGGGTATTTAGCGGTACGGTGGGTGTAGAGTGGCAGATCCCGAGCGCCACATTGTTAAAGATAAAATTTAATCCTCAGCCAGGCTGGAGTCAAATCGATGATGTGCATCTCCTTGTGCACCTGCCCAACATCAATGTGACTGGTCCTTCCGACGGTCCCGTTAATGCGACGTTGATTGCGCCATCGAACAGTGCATTGCCGACGGGCACTGTAACTGTTGCGAATGTGGTGTCTTCCGGAAAGGTCGATCTGGCAGCCACGGACACCCAGAGCAGCAGCGATGAGTTCACGTTCAACCTTGCCGTGAACGAGGAAGTTGCTGGATCTCTTAAGACGAGCACCAATGCGCTGAAATTGAAACTGCCCAGCGGGTTTAAGTGGTATACAGATTCACAAAATGCGCCCGCAGCTCTGGTGTACGGCCAAGATGCGAAGGCGAAAACTAATCTGCAAATTCACGTTCAGGATCAAGACCTTTGGATCTCAACAACGGACTCGACTACACAAGCTAGCGGCTGGCTAATTACAGGGTTGCATTTCTATGTTGATGACGAAACCGTGGCTCGAAACGGTGACGTAACGGTTCAGATCACCGGTGCATCCAGCACAAACGTGTCGAGTCTGGTTGTTGGCCATTATGGTCAGGTTGGTTTTGAATCGTCTGTGGTGAGCAAGCCGACGCTCATTGCAGGTAAGAAGGAGCAGATCATCGGCGATATCATCATCAAAGAGACAGTACCTGGTTCCTTCATCGATGGCCGTACCGTGACGTTGCAGCTCCCTGATGGAGCCCGATGGGAAACCCCCTTCGAAAACAGTAAAGATGCACAAAATGGCAACTATGTGGGGTCAATTACCGCCACCAACGGCCTAGGCACTCCAAAGGTAGTTTATACGGACACTGACCGCAGAACCCTGAAGCTGATCGTCAACGGGAATTCCAACAAGAATTCCACGAACCCAGGCGAGATTGACCTTCGGAATATGCAGGTTGCCTTGCAACCCGGATTCAGTGGAGATTTGACAATTCAGCTCGGTGGCAGCGAGGGTGTGACCGGGAACATCACGGTAGCTACCGTCCAGACGCCCATCTCTGTGAAGGCGGATACGACGCCGAACGTGATCGTCGGTGCGGGCGGTCAGGCAATCGGTACAATTACACTGACCGAGAACGTGGCGGGCGGATTTGCCAAGAACTCGGATGTGGGATCGGGATATAACCAGGTGCACATCGAGTTGCCGTACGGCGTGCAATTTGACGGAACTCCGACGGTCGAAGTCACCCAGGGCGATCTGCGGATTAAGGATGTGTCGTCCGGGCTCGGCTCCAACAATAAAGGATATCTCGACTTCTATGTGGATGCCGAGAGCACGACGCCGAGCCAGATTACGATCTCGAATGCAAAGCTGAAACTTGACCGCACGGTCCCGCAGGGCGACATTGTCCTCAAGGTAAAAGGGCCGGCGGTGTCTTACACGGCGTACGCCAAAGACGCCAACCCGGATCTCAACAGTCCGTTTGCGGTGCAGACATGGCAGGACAATAACACCACCGCTGCCAGCACGACCATTGCCACCGTCACCACCCCGGCTCAGTCTGGGTCGAACGTGGCGACCTTCACGGTGGGCAGCACCACCTACACGGTCAATGGCCAGCAGCAGACCATGGACGTGGCGCCGTACCTCAAGAATGACGGCCGGGTGATGCTGCCGGTGCGCTTTGTCGCAAACGCCTTGGGCGTGAGCGATGACAGCATCATCTGGAACCAGAATGATAAGTCCGTCACGATCTTCAAGGGCGGCAGCGTCGTGAAGATGACCCTTGGCAGCAACACCCTGATCGTCAACGGCACGGCGGTCCAGATGGACGTGGCGCCTGAACTGTACAACGACGGTCGCGTGATGCTCCCGATCCGCTGGGTTGGCCAGGCGCTCAACGCCAACATCAGCTGGGATCAGGCGACTCAGACCGTGACGGTGACGACCCAGCAATAAGTCGCGATATTCACGGCTGGGAGGGCGGCGTACAGGCTGAACGGCGTATCGATAGCGATGGATGTCGCGCCCTACATAAGGGACGGGCGTATGATGGTTCCGCTGAGATACGCCGCCGAAGCCCTGGGGGTGAACGGGGAAGGGATCGCGTGGGATGAACGCGACCAATCCGTTGCCCTCACCAAGGGAAGCCTGTCGGCGATCTTCACCGCCGGCTCCACACGCCTCATCGCACGCGGAGTGCCGGTGACGATGGACGTGGCTCCGGAGTTGGTGAACGGTCGCCTGGTGCTCCCGGTTCGCTGGGTTGGTCTCGCGCTGAACGGTTATACGTATTGGGACGAGAGCGCGCAAGAGGCGATCATTACCTCCCAGTGGTAGGGAAGATCGAGGATGCCGCTGCGCCCCGATCCGGAGGGCCCCATGATGGGGCCCTTCCCCTTCATGGGGAAAGTTGCCCGAGGCAACCAAATGGGCTCACGGCGCTTGTTCTGCATGCCCGGCGGGTCTGAGAACGGCGGGTGAACAACCTTCGAATGGGAAAGGAGGAGATTGCGCTTGAAGTGGAAGCCAGTGGCGGTTCTGACATTGACCTCGATGCTGGCGGGGGGCGTTCCGGTGTTCGCGGCGGATGCTCAACCGCAGCCGGTGCAGGTGGTTGTCAACGGCCAGGCCCAGCAGTGGACCTTCATGCCCCAGTGGGTGAACGGCCAGGTGTTTGTGCCCGCCGACCAGTTGGCGAAGGCCTTCGGAGCGACACTCAAGCAAGATGATGGGGCGAAAACCGTGACGCTGTCCAAGGGCTCGCAAACCGTCACGCTCACTGTGGGCTCCGGCATGGCCTGGCGGGGCGGCAGTCAGGTTCAGTTGCCGGCGGCGCCCATGGCGTTGAACGGGTCAATCCTCATTCCGCCGAACCCCGTGGCGCAGTGGCTGGGCGGGGACAGCGAGTGGATCGACGGCAGGAAAACCCTGGTGTTGTCGACCCAGGGAGCGATTACCTCCGGGGTCTCTCCGGACACGACGAATGTCCCCTTGACCTACGAGAAAGCGCTGGAGCTGGCCTACGCCAATAGTTACAAGGTGAAGAATGCCCTGGAAGACATCACGCGGACCAGCAAGGTTCTGGACAAAGTCTCGGATAACGTGGAATTCGTGCCCGCCCGGGGCGGCGATACCACGACCACCCAGATCTATGCGGGGTATGCCCAGGCATCCATCGCCCACCAGATGTCCTTCCGGGCGTACACCATGGCCCAGGATGTGGTGACCTACGCCGTAAAACAGGCGTACAACGGCATCCTCCAAGCCGAGGCTCAGCAACAGGCGGCCGAAGCGGCGCTGAAAAACGCCCAGGTCCAGGCGAACATTGCCACGGTTGGCCATCAGTACGGGACTGTGAGCGACATCCAGTGGCAACAGGCCATGCAGGGGCTCCAAGCCGCGAAAGCCGGTCTTGAGGCGGCCAACAAGGCGGTGACCGACGCCTACCAGCGGCTCAACAGCCTGACGGGGCTCCCCACGGATGCCAAGTACCAGGTGGTGGACCAGCCCCGGGTCGACGATCTCAACAACGTGGATCCCGAAGCCCAGGTGGCCCGGGTGACTTCGGACAGCCCGGCGATCTGGCAGGCCGAGCAACAGGTCAACCTCGCGAAGCTGCAGCTTGACCTGTACACCTTCAACGACAAGATGAACCCGGACCCGTATGAGGCGAAGCAGATTGATGTGCAAAAGGCGGCCAACACCGTTCAGGATCTGCAAGACCAACTTTCCCGGGCGGTGCGCTCCGCCTACAACGGGCTGCTTGAGCTCCGGGATCAGTATCAATCGCTCCAGTCCCAGCTCGCGGCCGCCGAGCAAAGCCTGAAGCTCGCCCAGATCCAGTATCAGTACGGGACCGGCATCCAGGCCGACGTGGTGGCGGCCCAGGCCAAGGTGGATCAATTGAAGCAGCAGCTCGCCAACACCGCGGCCCAGTTCGACAATCTCAAGATGGTTTTTGAGAAGCCCTGGGTGGCCGGCGGATCGGGGAGCACATCCGGCACCTCGAGCGGCGGGTCCGCGGGTTGATCCGGCGGGGTCGGGGCATCCACCTTTTCTGAACCACGCAACAGCCAAACAACAATCCTTCCCAGATGATAAAAAGGCAAGAAATCCGGCGCAAAAGCCCCTCCCTTGGCCGGCCGCGACTTGTGGCCGGCGTTCTTTCTTTTTTCAAACTCTGTTCACGTTTGCCGCTTTGCGTTAATATAGAATACACCGAGATCGTTCGCACACTAACGATTTCGCGGAAGGAGGGCGGTGGGAGCCTCGGCCATATCCGGCAATTGGGCACGACGAGTCTTTTTTTGTGCGTAAAGAATCATGTCGCTGGTGCCTGTGCGCTGCCGCTACGGCAAACCCGACAGAGAGAACGCCCACCCCGGGCTTGCGCCGGGCATCGGGCGAAGAAAGAGGGAGGGACCATTGACGCGGTCATGAAGCGAAAGATCATCCTCATCATCCTCGTGATTGCGATCGTCGTCGGCGGCGGGGGCATCGGCGCCTATTACTGGTACCAGGCGTCCCATTACGTAACCACCGACGACGCACGGATCGACGGGGACATCTACCGGGTGATGCCCCGGACGTCCGGGAAGCTCACCTCGTTGAACATCCGCGAAGGGGACTACGTGGTGGCCGACCAGATCGTGGGCCAGCAAGATGTCAGCAATCTGCCGAACAGCCTGCTCGACAACGCCCTGCTCCGGGCGCCCGCCAGCGGGACGGTGATCAAGACCCTGGCCAAGGTGGGGGAGGTGGTTTCACCGGGACAACCGGTCGCGCTCATCGTCAACAAGAAGAATCTGTACGTGGAAGCGAACATTGAGGAGACGAACCTCGGGAAGATCCGTCTCGGCGAACCGGTGGATTTTACGGTGGACAGTTTTCCCGGCCTTCGTTTTACGGGTAGGGTGATGGACATCGGCCAGGCCACCAATTCAACGTTCTCGGCCATTCCGGCGCTCAACACCAGCGGCAACTTCACCAAGGTCACCCAGCGGATCCCGATCAAGATCAGCATTGACGACCAGCACGGGGCGGACCTTTCCCCGGGGATGAGCGCGGAGATCCGCATTCACATCAAAGGATAGGAGGGGGACGGGATGAAAAGAGGTCCGAAGAACCTTGGTTTGTTCATCGCCGCCTCTTCCGCGCTGCTGCTGTTGCTCTCCGGCTGCGGCTCCGGAGCCACATCGGCGCCGGCGGCGCTGACCGGGCCCGTGGTCCAGGTGTTCACCGTGGCCGGCGGCGGCCAGACGGTGACCGGCAAGGTGGCGGCGGCCGATTCTGTGCAGGTTTCCTCGAAATTGGGGGCAAGGGTGACGGCGGTCCACGTCAGCGAGGGATCCCGGGTACATAAGGGGCAGGTCCTGGTGGAACTCGATCCCACCGACTATACCGCCGCTGTCAACCAGGCCCAGGCCGGGCTGCAACAGGCCCAGGCCGGACTCGCGGCCGCCCAGGCGAAGCTGGCCGACACCCTTGCCGGCGCCCGGGAGCAACAGATTCAACAGCTCCAGGCGGCGGTGGAGCAGGCCCAGGCGGCGTATGACACCGCCCAGGACAACTTGACCCGCACGCAAAACCTGTTTAACGCCGGGGCCGCACCCCAGTCGGCGCTGGATCAGGCCCAGCTCGGGTTGGCCCAGGCCAAGGGGGCACTGGATCAGGCCAAAGCCCAGCTCAGTCTGGCCCAGGCCGGGGCCACGGCGAACACCATCGCGGCGCTCAGGGCCCAGGTCGACCAGGCCCGGGGGGCGGTGAACCAGGCTCAGGCCGCATTGCAGGCGGCGCAGAATAACCTGGCGAACACGAAGATCACCGCGCCCATGGACGGCGTGGTCGCGTCGAAAAACATCAATCCGGGGGAGATGGCGGCCCCGGGGGTGCCCCTGATGACCCTGGTGAATCTCGACACGGTGAAGGTGGACGCCAGTGTGCCCCAGACCCTTTTGCCCGGGCTTCACACCGGCCAGACGGTGGCGGTGCACGTGGCCGAACTGGGGGATCAGATCTTCACAGGGACGATCACCTTCCTCAGCCCGGTGTCCGATCAAAACAACAACACCTTCCCGGTGGAAGTCACGGTGCCCAACTCGGGCGGCCAGCTTCGGGCGGGGATGGTGGCGGACGTGACCTTTGCCGGCGGCGAGGCCGGGGTGGAGATCCCGGTGAGCACCTTGGTCAAGCAGGGTGGCCAAACGGCGGTTTTCAAACTGGAAGGGGACAAGGCTCGTCGCGTGGCGGTGCAAGGGAAGCAGAAAGACAACAACTGGTTTATCGCCGCGTCCGGGGTGAGCATCGGCGATAAACTGGTCATCCAGCCCCCGACTGATCTCAAAGACGGCGCCCAGGTCCAGGTGCAGGGAGGGAAGACCCCGTGAGCCGGGAGGACGTGGCCGCGCAGCCGGGCGGTCCAGGCGGCCCGGCGGCTGGCGCCGGGGATCGCCCGGGTCCCGGGGCCGGGTCCGGAGGGCCGGCCGCCCCCGATGAGGTCGTGGAGGCCCAGTGGCTGGCTCTGGTCGTCATCATCCTCGGGGCCTTTATGGCGATCCTCAACAACAGCCTGATTAACGTCGCCCTGCCCCAACTCGCGAATTTTTTCGGGGCCTCCACGGACCAGATCCAGTGGGTGCTGACCGGCTACACCCTGGCTTCGGCCATGGTGGTGCCCCTGAGTGGTTTTCTCGGTGACCGGTTCGGTTACAAAAAATCCTATTTGATCTCCGTTGTGCTATTTGTCGCGGCGTCGTTTCTGTGCTCGGTCGCATGGAGCACTTCGGCCCTGATCGGTTTCCGGATTTTGCAGGGGTTGGCCGGGGGGACGCTGATGCCCCTCAGCATGACGATCATCTACAAGATCATTCCCCGGCACCAGATCGGGCTGGCGCTGGGAATCTGGGGGATCGCGTCCATGGCAGCGCCCGCCGTGGGCCCGACTTTTGGAGGCTACTTGATTCAATATTTTTCCTGGCACCTGCTGTTTCTGGTCAACGTACCCTTTGGACTGCTAGCCGCCCTTTTCGGGATGATATTGCTCCGGGAAACGCCGATCCAGACAGACCTCGGTTTCGACACGGCGGGGTTCATCCTCTCCATGGTGGGCACCGGGACACTTTTGCTGGCGCTCAGCGACGGCCAAAAAGAGGGCTGGGGGTCCTTTTACATTGTCAGTCTCTTCTTTATCGCCGTCTCCGCCCTGAGCCTTCTGGTCTGGGTGGAGCTCGGCACCGCCAAACCCCTGGTGGACCTGCGGCTGTTCAAGAACCCGACCTTCACCATCAGCACCATCACCTCCAGTCTCGTGATGGTGGGGCTGTTCGGAGGGGTGTTTCTGACACCTCTGTACTTGGAGAATATCCAGGGCCTGTCGGCGATGGACACGGGACTGCTTCTCATGCCCCAGGCTCTGGCCATGGCGCTGATGATGCCCGTCTCCGGCAAATTATTTGACAAGATAGGCCCGGTGCCTTTGGGGGTCGTGGGAGTGCTGCTCCTGGCCGCCATGACGTATCATCTGCACAATTTGGCCTTGGATACGCCGAATTCCTGGCTGACGTGGGTCTTGGTCCTTCGGGGTTTGGGGATCGGTCTTTCGATGATGCCGTTGACCACCTCCGGGATGAACGCGCTGCCGCCCGACACAATCGGCCGGGCGTCGGGGCTGGGCAACATGGTGAGGCAGATCAGCGCCTCATTCGGCATCGCGGCGCTCACCACGATTCTCCAGCAGCGTTCGGCGGTGCAATTGTCCCGGATCAGCGACGGGGTGACCATCGACTCGGTGCCCTTCGCCCAGCTCCAGGCCCAGGTCAGTGCCGGTCTGGGCCAGGCCGGGTTGGATCCGGCGACAGCTGCGGGCGGAGCGGCGGCGGTCCTGGCGGGCCTCATCCAGAAAGAGGCGGTGACCCGGGCCGTCGCCGACACGTTCATGGTGGCGTCGATCCCGCTGTTCTTTGCCCTGCCGCTCATTTTCTTCCTGAGGAGCCGGCCGAAGGCCCAGCCGGCCCACACCGGTTCCCCTGCGGCTTCGGCCGCTCCGGCGAAGGCTGAAGGATGACGCACTTGGTGTTGTACTCCACAGGATCTTCAAGAGTTTTTCACAACCCGTCGACAATCCGGCGATACAATGGCCTCAGATGCAGCCTCGCCCGCCTCGTCACGGAGGCGGCGCGGGGGTGCGGCGCCGCCGGCCTCTGGATCGGGGCGGGAGCGGAGCCCGGACCTTCGCCGGGCACCCGTTCGGGGCCGCGGGCGGCGCATCTCCGCTCGTGCGTCGTCAGAGGTACGCCAATTCCGGGAAGAAACCGTCCTCGAGGGAGGAGAATAATGAGACCACACCGCCTCGCACTCACGCTGGTTGCGGCCCTTGTCCTGGGCGCGCCCCTCGCGGGGTGCGCTGGGGGCAAGCCTGCCGCCACGCGCCAAGCTAAACCGATCCCCGTCGAAACTACAGTGGTCCGGATGGGGGATATCGGGGGGAGCCTCACCCTGACCGGACAGGTCCAGGCGACCGCAGTGACCAAAGTGGCGCCAAAGCTATCCGGGAAAGTCGCCGCAGTCCTGGTGAAGGCCGGAGACGCGGTGGCCGCCGGACAAGCCCTGGCCAGGATCGACACCAGCGATCTGGAGCATCAGATTGCCCAACAGCAGGCGGCGCTCCAGGTCGCCGAGGCCCAACTGAACAAGGCCCGCTCGGACGCCCAAAACGGGTACACCCAGGCGAACTCTGCCTTGACCCAGGCCAAAGTGGCCCTGGATGATGCAAAGACCAATTATGAGCGCACGAAAAATCTGTTTGATGCCGGCGCGGCCTCCCAGCAGCAGCTCGATGCCGCAACGGTGACCCTGCAGACCAAACAGGCGGCGTATGACGCGGCGCTCCAACAGGTGCAGACCGCGGCTCCGGGGGGCAATCCGCTTAACCAGGATGGGATTAAAGTGGCCCAGGCCCAGGTGAATCAGGCCCAGACGGCCCTTGCCACCCTGCAGAGCCAGTTGGCCGAGGCCACGGTCACCTCGCCCGTTGCCGGGGTGGTGGCCTCCCGGGACGTAGAGCCCGGGGAGTTTGCCGGCCCGCAGTCGTCGGTGGTCACCATTGCACAGATCAATCCGGCTAAAGTAACGATCCAGGTGCCGGAGAACCGGATAAACGATCTCAAGGCCGGGATGTCCGTCAAGGTGCAGGTCCCGGCGGCGGGGATGGATGCGTCGGGCACCCTGTCGAGGATTGATCCGGTGGAGGATAATACCACAAAATCCTACGGCGCCGAGGTGGAGATCCCGAACGGGGACGGACGGCTCAAACCCGGGATGGTGGCCCAGGTTACGATCGACGGGCTGACCCCGGCCCGGGGGCTGGTTATCCCGGCTTCGGCCATGGTGGAGACGCCGGATGGCCCGAAGGTCTTCACCGTGGAGAATAACACGGCCCACCAGCACTTGATCCAGGTCGGGGCGGTGGACAGCCAGCACGTCCAGGTCCTGAAAGGCCTCAAAGAAGGGGATGTGCTGGTCATCTCCGGCCAGGACCTGCTCGGCGAGGGCGCCGCGGTGACCATTGTGCAACCGGGTTCGGGCGGCGGCTCGGGCGGCAACGGGAGTCCCGGTGCGAGAACTCCGGGCGCCGCCGCAAACGGCGGGGTGAACAATTCTGGCGGCGCGGGCAGCCCGGTCAAGGGCGGCCTCGCGCCCGGCGGGCCGGGTGCGTCTTCGCGCGGATCATCGGCCGGTCGCGCGACGTCGGCTGTCATGGGCGCCTCCTCCTCGGCATCCTGGGACGGGTGGGCCTCACGGGACCAAAGCAATCGGGCGCGAGGTAACCTGTCATGAAGATCGCGGATTTTTCGGTAGAACGTCCGGTCACGATCTCCATGATCATGGTGGTGCTGATCCTGCTCGGAAGCATCGCCCTGCCGCTGTTGCGGGTGGATCTCTACCCCACCCTCAGCATTCCGGTGGCGGTGGTGACGACGACCTGGAACGGAGCGTCCCCGGAAGAGATGGAGCAGCAGGTGAGTAAGCCTATCGAGGCCGCCATGGCGACGGTGCAGGGGGTCAGCGAGGTCGATTCCAGCTCCCGACAGGGCGGATCCTTGGTCGTGGTGCATTTCAACTATGGCGTCAATCTCGACCAGGCCATGCTCAACATGCGTGACAAACTGGATCGGGTGCGAAAGGCTTTGCCCGACGGGGCGGACACGCCCCAGGTGATGCGGCTGGACCCGAACAGCATGCCGATCTTGAGCATTGCAATGTCCGGCCCGATGGACCCAGTCGAGTTGCAGCGGCTGGCGTCGGATGTGGTGGAGCCCCGGCTGTCCCGGGTGAACGGGGTGGCTTCGGCCACGGTGAGCGGGGGGCGGCAGCGGCAGATCCAGGTGGTCCTGGGTCCGGCCAAAATGCAGGCTTACGGGATCTCGATCAATCAGGTGCTTCAGGCCATTCAGGGGGACAATACGTCGGCGGATGCCGGAGTGGTGGACCAGGGCACCCGGCGGGTCACCGTGCGAGTGATCGGTGATTTTCAATCGGTCCAGGATCTTGGGGATGTGCCCATCCATCTCTCCGGGTCGCCGTCCGGCGCCGCTGGCCCGGGCTCCGCCGGGGACGTTCCCGGGGTTCCGGTCCTGCACCTGAGGGACATCGCCGACATCCAGGATACCTTCGCTGAGGTCACTCAGTCGGCCAGACTCAACGGGCAGCAGAGTGTGAGCATCGATGTGTACAAAGTGTCGGACGGCAACACCGTCCAGGTGTCGGACAACGTCCGGAAGGAGCTCGACACCTTGCAAAAGCTTTTGCCGCCGACGGTAAAACTCAGTGTCATTTCTGACCAGGCGACGTTTATCAAACAATCCATCGATACCGTTGTCAACCACACCCTGCTCGGGGCCCTGTTTTCGGTGGTGGTGCTCTATCTGTTTTTGCGCCGGGTGCGCACCACGCTGGTCATCGCCGTGGTGATCCCCATCTCGGTGATCAGCACCTTTTCGTTGCTCTATTTTAGCGGACAGACCATCAATGTGATCACTCTTGGGGGTCTGGCCTTGGGACTGGGGTCCCTCGTGGACTTCGCCGTGGTGGTGCTGGAAAGTATCTTCCGCCACCGAAGCGAGGGTGCCGGCCCCAAGGAAGCGGCGAAGGTGGGGACGGCGGAGGTGGGCACCGCCGTCATGGCATCGGCCCTGTCGCAGATTGCGGTGTTTTTGCCCATCGCTTTCACCCAGGGGCTGGCCCAGCAGTTGTTCGGCCCCCTTGCCCTGACGGTGAGCTTCTCCCATATCGCCGCATTGTTCGGCGCCCTTACGCTGGTGCCCATGCTGGCGGCGCGATGGATTCCCGAGATGAACGAGGAGGAGGAACTTCGCCGGGCGGCCCGGTGGAACCCGGTGGCGGCCTTCGGCCGGGGGATTCAGACCCTGAATCGGGGGTACGGGCACCTGCTCCGCTGGGCGCTGGGACATCGCAAAACGGTGATTGCCGCGACCCTGGCACTCTTTGTGGCGAGTGTCGCCATGGTGCCATTGATCGGATTCGAGCTGACGCCCACCGTGGACAACGGGCAGTTTCGGGTTTCCATTGAAACGGGCACGGGCACCAATCTGCAAACGACGGATCGGGTGGCGACCCAGGTCGAAACCGTTCTCCACAGGATTCCGGAGGTCGATCGGGTGTTCACCCAGCTCGGCGGCGGGGGGCAGATGGGCTTTGGCGCCGCCGCTTCCACCGACCGGGCGAACCTGCAGGTGGAACTCAAGCCTCTGGCCGAGCGGCACCGGTCCACCGAACAGGTGATGGAGCAACTCCGCCAGGAGGTGTCCCGCATTCCCGGCGCAAGAATCACCGTGAGCGCCGGGGCCGGGCCCCAGATTGGAGCGGGGGGCGCCCCCATTCAGGTTCAGATCTCCGGACCGGATGTCGCGGTGTTACAACAACTGAGCGATGAGGTGCAAAAAGCGCTTTCCGCGGTGCCGGGCCTGCGGAATATCCAGAGCTCTCTGGACCGCCAGGTGCCGCAATTCCAAATCCTGGTCGACCGACAGCGGGCGGCCCAGTACGGGCTGTCGGTGGGGAGCATTGTCTCCGCGGTGAGGACGGCGTCGGCGGGGAGTGTGGCCACCCAGTACCGGGCAGCGGATGCGTCCATCGACGTGCTGGTGAAATACCCGGACTCCTTCACCCGGCAGTATTCGAACCTCAGTCAGATCATGATCGCAGCCCCCACCGGGGGTCAGGTGGCCCTGGGGGACGTGGCGAAGATCGTGCCCGGGGTGGGGCCGGCGACCATTACCCGGGTCAACCAGAACCGGACGGTCACCGTATCGGCGGAGTTGTTCAACGTGCCCCTGGGGAACGCCCAGCAGGCGGTGAGGGCCAAGCTGCAGGAACTTCCGCTGCCCGACGGTTATACGGTGCAACTCGGCGGCCAGGCCAATGACCTGAACGACTCGTTCCGAAGCCTGGGGCTGGCGATGCCACTGGCCATCGTGTTCGTCTACATGGTCATGGCCAGTCAGTTCGAGTCCCTGTTCAGTCCCTTTATCATCATGTTCTCCCTGCCGCCGACTTTCATCGGGGCGGCCCTGGGGCTGGTGGTGACCCACCGGGCGCTGAGCATCGATGCGCTGACCGGCATGATCATGGTGATCGGGATCGTGGTGAACAACGCCATCGTGCTGGTGGACTATATCAACCAGTTGCGCAAGCGGGGGCTAGCGCGCAACGACGCCATTGAGCAGGCGGGCCCGATCCGGCTGCGCCCGATCCTGATGACCACCGCCACCACGGTGTTGGCCATGTTGCCCCTGGTGATCGGCTACGGTGAGGGCGCCGAGGCCCAGGCGCCCATGGCCACGGTGGTGGCCTTCGGGCTCACGGTGTCGACGCTGGTGACCCTGGTGCTGGTACCTGTGGTGTACACCCTCTTTGACGATTTCGGCCACTGGATCCGGCGCCGGTTGGGGCGGGTTTTCGGCCGCCGGAGCCGGGAGGCCGAGGCGTGAGCCTTGGCGATGAAGCGGTTGTCGCCGGTCCGCGGGGACGGGCGGTGACCGCTTTGTTGTTTCGGGGTGCCGCATGGGGCCGACCGGGCCCATCTACCCTTTACGGAGCCGGGAAAGTTCAATAGAATCGTTGGTGGACGAGGGGGGTGGGGGATGGCGGCGATAACCGGACCGGTGAGAAATGCCGTGGTGTACGTGCTGGCCGCGGCGGCCGTGGTGGGGCTGTTGGTCGGGTATAACATCGCCTCGGACCAGAATAAACAATTTCTTAAGACATTCCAGGCGTTTCAACAGTCCCAGACCCTGATGCAACAGCAGCAGTACGCCCAGGCGGAACCGCTGCTGAAGAAGGTGGTCGAGGCCCAGCCGCACAGCTTCATGGCGCTTTGGAACTATGGAATTTGCCAATTCGGACTGAAACACTACGACTTGGCGGATGAGTATTTCACCAAGGCGAGGGAGCAGCGGCCCTTTTTGCTGAACGACCAACTGTACGTGACCCAGTATGGAGAACTTCTGTACGCCAAAGGGGATCTCGCCCGGGCGAAGGAGTATCTGGAGCGCAGCGTGTCGCTGAACGGCGGCACCGATCTGGCGAAGGAAGCGAAGTCGTGGCTGGACAAGATCCAGGCGAAAGAAGCCCAGGCCCGGGCAAAGCCATAGAGGGCGAGGATCGGGCCCGGCCTGGGGTAAGTCGACACGCGGGGACGTCAAGGGGCACGGCGTCGCGAGTACCCCGCATGGCCGGAACGCGGATCGGGAAGAGGTGAAAAAGCGGGTGAGTCGTGCACTTCTCCGGTCGGTCCACTTGGAAACGCAACAAAAGGTGGACCGATGGGTTGCGGGAATTCTGATCGTTTTTGTGGCGCTGGTGCCCATCATTATGCGGGTGAAAGCGTTTCTGTTCATCAGCCCGGTGCTGTATCCCGGGGCGATGGGCACCGGCGGCAAGGGGGATGTGTTCAACTATTATAAATACGTCTTTCTGCTGGTTGTGACGGCGGTTGCGGCGGCGTTCTTTCTTTACAAAATGACCAAAGGGCGTTACGAGATCCGCCCGGGGTACATAAATCCGCCGCTGGCCGTCGCCTTTGTGCTTTTCTTGGCTTCGGGTCTGGCCGCACCGTACATGTCCCTGGCCCTGGGGGGCGATCCCAGCCGATTTGAAGGGACCTTGACCTACCTGTGTTATTTTGCCCTTTTCCTCATTGCGGCGAATACGGAGTACACCGACCGGCGGGTGGAACTGCTCATGTACGGCCTGGCGGTTCCGGTGGTCGTGAACGTCCTCATTTCGCTGATGTATTTTTATGGACACGACATGTTTCAAATCCCCTGGTTCCGGGGGCTGATCGTGCCGCCGGGGCCGGGGTCCGAACACACGACGGGGTATCTGGTCACCTCCCTGGCCAACCCGAACTATCTCAGCGGGTTTGCGGCGGTGACGACCACCCTGTTTTGGGCCCGGGCGATGTGGGACGGTGGCCGGTGGTACCGGTGGGTTGTCGACGTGGTGCTGGCGATGATTTCTTTCGCCGCCGTTCTTGCCTCCACCTCCACGAGCGGATTCGCGACCTTGGTCGGCATCCTCGTGGTGTTGGCGGTGGCGGGCTTGCGGCTGCGCCCCCGGCGGGGGTGGCTCGGCTTTGCCGTGCCTCTGGTGGCTTTCGTTGGGGTGTTTGTCGTCATGAGTCCGCACAACCCGGCGGTGTGGCAGAACACCATCGGGACTTTTGTGAATCTCGGCGGATTGGAGCAGCGGGGGGCGCCGAGCGCCTCGGGTCTTTTAGAGGCGGGTTATCCACGGGCGGTGGCGGCGGAACAGGGGGCATCTCCGATGAAGGCGGGGTCCGCCCAGGCAGCCGGAGCTGAGGCGGCCGCGGGCCAGCCGGTCGGGGGGCCGAAACCCAATGCTCCGGATGGGATCTACCTGCCTCCCGCCGAGACAGGAGCCGGGAGCGGACGGCTGTACATCTGGAAGTGGGCGGTGTCGATGATCGCCGACTCTCCTTGGCTGGGGCACGGCATGGATACCTTCATGTTTTATTTTCCCCAGGACGATCCGGCCAAGAACAGCAATTTGCACGATTATAACATTATCGTGGACAAGCCCCACAACATGTATCTGGCCTGGGCTTTCGGGGCGGGGGTGCCGGCCCTTGTGGCGCTGCTCGCGCTGTTTGCGCTGCACGCCTGGCGCATGGTGGCCACGCTTTGGCGGCGGATCCTGCCCGGGCAGGCGGTGCGGTTGTTGGTGCCGCTTTTCGCGGCCTGGGTGGCCTGGCTGGTGCAGGGTCTTGTCAACGACTCGGTGATCGGGCTTTCGGGGGTGGTCTGGGTCCTGTTCGGGGCGGCGGTGTCGATTCTCTTCCGGTATCGGCCGCGGACGGAGCCCGTCAAGGGGGGTCAACGGTGAACGAGCGGCAGATGGAGGATGTGGTGGATCTGCGGGATCTGCTGCGGGCCCTGGGCCGGCAGATCCCGCTGATTGCCCTGATAACGGCTGTGGTCGCCGTTCTGGGAGCCTGGGTGAGTTTTCGGGGGCAGCCGGCCCCCGCGCCTACATACACGGCCACGGCGGCGATCTACGTGCAGGTGACGCCCGGGGCGGCCGGCGGGTCGGGGCCGGGCGGGCCCGGGGTGGCCGCGGGGTCGGCGGCGGACGCCGCCCAAGCGGTGGATGCGGTGCTGGGCAGTGATTTGGCTCTCATGCAGAGCCAGGCGTTTCAACAGGCGGTGGCCCGGGTGTACGCCGGGGGGACGGCGGGTTCGGGGAGTGCCGGCTCGGCGAGTGCGGGGGCTGCGCCCGGGGGTGCCGTCGGTGCCGGGGCGCTTCCGGACGGGGCGTCGTTGTCGGTGGCCCGGTCCGGCCACCTGTTCTCGATCACGGCGAAGGATCGGTCGGCCGAAGGGGCGACGGTTTTGGCCCAGGCGGCCATCGATGTGCTCGGGGAGATGATGAAGCGCATTCCCCAGTCCCAGAGTTTGAGTGTGGTGAGTGCGCCGGCGGCGGTGGCCGCGGCTGCTCCTTCGCCGGCTTCTCACTCCCTGGCCAAGGTGGCGGTGGCGGTCGTTCTCGGGCTGATCTTGGGGGCGGGGGCGGCGCTGGTCCGGGAGTACACCACTCCCATGGTGCGCACGGTCCGGGAGGTGGAGCGGCACCTGGGGGTCCGGGTGTTGTCCGCGGTCCGGCGGTCGGCGCCGGCGGCGGAGGGTTTCGGGGCTTCCGGGGACGGGACGGGCGCCGGGGCGGATGCCGGGGCCATCTACCGGGCGCTCCGGGTCAATGTGGCCTTTGCCGCCGGGGACCGCATGCCCCGGGTGCTGGCGGTGGCGGGTTGTGTGCCCGGCGCTGACAGCCGGGTGACGGCGGCATCCCTGGCCCGGGTCGAGGCGGAAGCCGGACGGAGGACGTTGCTCATCGATTGGACCGGATCCGGGGGGATGCCAGCGAACTGGCGGTCGAAGGTGCAGCCCACCGGCGTGGAGGGACTTGAGAGGCTCTGTGTGGGCGCCGGGGAGGAAAAGGGCGGCCCCGGGGTCGACGAGCAGATTGCTGCTTTGGTGGACGAGGCCCGGCGGGTTTACGATCAGGTGGTGATCGGAGGGCCGGCCTTGTTGGGCACGGTGGAGGGGAGGATTTTCTGTCACGTGGCCGACGGGGTGCTGGTGGTTCTGAGCGGGGGGCGGGTGCGGAAGGAAGCGGTGGAAGAGGCTGCCCGGCTGCTCGATCTGGCCCGGGCCAGGGTGCTGGGCGCCGTGCTCTGGGAAGCCGACGGGCCGGCCCGGGGCCGTTTGTTCGCCCGGACGCGGGCCGTGGCGATGCCGGGCTGGCTGGAGCGCCCGGACGTGAGATGAGGCTCCGGGCGGCGGGCGGGGTGCCCGGTCCGGGGCGCGGCGGAAGGCCTTGGCTCGCGGCGATCCTCCTGTTCGGGATCGCCCTGCGCCTGGGGTGGATCTGGGCGGTGAACACCCAGCCCATCTCGGATTTCTTGCATTATCACGATTTGGCCATGTCGCTGCTCCATCAGGGGCGCTATGAGATGCCCGAGGGGCTGGATTACATCAAAATGGACACACCCTACGTGAAAACGGGGGTGCATTATCCCACAGCTTTCCGGCCGCCGGGTTACCCCTTTTTCCTCACGGCGGTTTATGCGGTTTATCCGTCGGTCCTGGCGGCGAAGCTGGCCAATGTGGCCCTGGACGGCCTGTGGATCTGGGCGGTGTACACCCTGGCGGCGGCGGCCGGAGGAAAGAGGGCCGGGCTTCTTGCGGCCGGAGTCGCCGCGGTGTTCCCCACCTCCGTGGCGTACAGCAGCGTGCTCGGGACCGAGACCCTGTCGGCGGGTCTGGTGACGGTGATCGCCGCTCTGCACGTCCGGGGTTTTGACCGGAAGCCGGCCGGGATGGCGGCGCTCGGCGCCCTGATGGGGTGGCTCGCCCTGGTCAAACCGTATTTTGCGGTGATGCCGGCGTTGTACGGGGCACTGCACTACCTGCGGGCCCGGGAGGAAAGGGGAGAGCCGGGGGCGGCGGTGGCCCCGGTGGAGCGAGGACGGCCGGGAGGCGCGGCGACGGCCTTGGCCCGCCAGAGTTCACCGGCGGATGTAGTGGGGATCCCGGCGGGCCGCAGTCCCCAGGTGGAACCGGTGACGGCGCTTCGACACCCAGGGGCAGGGCTGCGGGGGTGGCTCAGGCCATGGACGGCGGGGTCCGCCTGGCGGCGGGCGATCCTGGCACTGGTGGTCAGCGGCGCGGCGGCGGCGGCAGTCATTGCCCCGTGGACCATTCGCAACGCCCTGGTGTTTCACCGGTTCATCCCCATCTCCACCAACGGAGATTTTGTCCTGTACATCAACAACAATGACGCCAACCGGGGCTGGTATCTGGATCCGCTGCAGGTGCCGAATTCGATTTTTAAGACCGATCGGGTTTTGGGACCGGACGGGGTGTACGACGAGGCGGTGGCCATGGCCCGGGCCAAAGACGAGGGGATGGCCTGGATCCGGGCGCACCCGCTGGGGTTTGTCCGCCTGGGGTTCGATCGACTGAGCGCGAGCTATTTCAATCTTGCCGGGGATGTGGCGGACTGGTCGGTGGCTCCGGCCGAGCTGCGGATCGACCGGCGATGGGTGGAGCCGCTGTTGCAGGGGGCCCGGGCCGCGGCCCTGGTGGTGATCGGTGGCGGCTGGGTGTACGTGTTGGCGATGGGGCTGCGAAGGATCGCGGGGCTTCGGCTCGGGGCGGCGCATCGCGTGAATGTGCTCATGATCGCCTTCGTGACGGCCGTGATTTTCGCGTCCGAGGGGCAGCCGAGGTACCTGTTTCCGATCTACGGGTTTTGGATTGTCGGGGTGGCGTTTGCGGCGCACCGGGCGGCTTTTGATAAAACAGCCGAGGAGCAGGGCTAGAACGGGAGGGCTTTTCGTGGAAGTTTCACTGTCGGGCTGGGGAAGGTACCCGGTGCAGCGGTGTCGGGTGTACCGGCCGGAATCCCTGCGGGCGCTGAAAGAGGTGGTGGTCTCCGGGGAGGAGAGGAGCGTCCTCGCCCGGGGACTCGGGCGGGCGTATGGCGACGCGGCGCTGAACGAGGGGGCCGGGGTGATTCTGCAGACGAGGCGCAACCGGTTTCTCAACTTTGATGAGGCGGCGGGGGTGATTCGGTGCGAGGCCGGGGTGTCTCTGGCGGAAATCCTCGATGTGTTCGTGCCCCGGGGGTATTTTTTGCCGGTGACGCCGGGGACGAAGTTCGTGACCCTCGGCGGGGCGATCGCTTCGGACGTCCATGGGAAAAATCACCACAAGGACGGGTCGATTTCGAATTTTGTCCTGGATTTCGATCTGCTCACGGCAGACGGAGAGATCGTTCGCTGCACCCCCCGGGAGAACGCCGACCTGTTCTGGGCCACGGTGGGGGGAATGGGACTGACCGGGGTGATTCTTCGGGCATCGCTGCGGCTGGTGCCGATTTCCTCGTCATACCTGCGGGTGGATTATTTTAAGGCGAAAAATATTGATGAGGCCTTTGAGGTGTTCGAGGCGACGGATGAGCAGTACCAGTACTCGGTGGCTTGGATCGACTGTTTGGCGGGCGGGCGGTCCCTGGGCCGGTCCGTGCTGATGCGGGGGAATCACGTACCGGCCGAGGCACTGCCGGAGAAGCTGAGGGGGGAGCCCCTGGCGACCGGGAAAAAGGGGAAGCTCGTCGTGCCCTTCGATTTTCCGTCGGTGACATTGAACTACGTATCGATTCGGGCGTTTAACGCGCTGTATTACCGGGTGTCCAAAGGGGCGCCCGGGGCGGTGGTCCACTACGATCCTTTCTTTTATCCGCTGGATTCGGTGCTGCACTGGAACCGGCTGTACGGCAGGCGGGGGTTTTTGCAGTACCAGGTGGTACTCCCCTTTGAGACGAGCCGGGAAGGGCTCATTGCCCTCCTGGAACGCCTGGCCAAGGACCGCCGGTCGTCCTTTTTGGCCGTGTTAAAACGCTTTGGGGCGGAAGGGCCGGGGCTGTTGTCTTTCCCCCGCCCGGGGTATACCCTGGCCCTGGACATCCCCTTTCGGGACGCGGGCTTGTTCGGGTTCTTAAGGGAGATGGACGAGTGGGTGCTGAGAATGGGCGGGCGGGTGTATTTGACGAAGGACGCGGAGTTGGCGCCGGAGATTTTTGAAGCGATGTATCCCAGGTTGGGGCGGTTTCGGGAGATCAAGGGGCGGATCGATCCGGAAAACCGGTTCTCATCCTCCCTGGCCCGGAGGCTGCACGTGGTGGAGGGAGTCCAATGAAGACGGCGGTGGTGCTGGGGGCGACGTCGGGAATCGCCCGGGCCCTGGCCGGGGAGTTGGCCCGGGAGGGGTACGGGCTGATCTTGGCGGGAAGAGATCTGGAGGAGTTGGAGGCCCTGGCGGCGGACCTCGGGATCCGGTACGGCGCCCCGGCCCGGGCGCGGCGGTTTGACGCCCTGGATGAGAAGAGCCACCCGGCTTTTGTTGAGGAGTGCCTGGAAGAGGCGATACGGGAGTTTGGCGGGGAGTTGGAAGGGGTGGTGCTGGCCTACGGGTACCTCGGGGACCAGAAGCGGGCCGAGCGGGATTTTGAAGAAGCGCGGCGGATCGTGGAGACGAATTTTGTCTCGTGCGTGTCAGTCCTTCACCAGTTTGCGGCACATATGGAACAGCGCGGGCGGGGTTGGCTGTGCGTGTTCTCATCTGTGGCCGGGGACCGGGGGCGCCAGAGCAACTACATGTACGGGGCGGCGAAGGGGGGCTTGTCCCTGTTTCTCCAGGGGCTGAGGAACCGGCTGGCCAGGTCCGGAGTGCGGGTGCTGACGGTGAAGCCCGGGTTTGTGGATACGGCGATGACCTTCGGGAAGGAAGGGATGATGTTGGTGGCGAGCCCCGAAGCGGTGGCCCGGGGGGTGATGAAGGCGCTCAAGAAAGGGCGGGATGTGGTGTATGTGCCCGGATTCTGGCGCTGGATCATGGCCGGGGTGCGGGCGGTGCCCGAGCGGGTGTTTAAGAAGATGTCGCTGTAGTTCGGGCCGGGAGGGGTGCGGATGAAATGGCTCGCGTTGGGTCTGGGGATTGTGTTTAATGCCCTGGCCAATGTGTTGATGAAGGCGGCGGCGCAGCACGGCGGCGTCCTGGGCGGCGCTTCGGGGATGTCCGGGGCGTCCCCGGGTCTGGGGCAAGCCGCCGGGGGCGGGGCTGCGGGCCCCTGGGGATCCGGGGGGCTCATCGGCGCGGTGCTTTCCGTGGTGACGAATGTGTATCTTTTGGCGGGGATCGTCAGTTTTGTGCTGGCTCTCGGAGCTTATACTTTTGCGTTGACGCGGTTTCAGCTGAGTGTGGCGTATCCGATGATGACGAGCCTGGGGCTGGTGCTTGTCGCTCTGGCGTCGTTGGTGGTCTTTCGGGAGCCATTCACCTGGTCGAAGACGGTGGGGACGCTGCTGATCTTGGCCGGGGTGATCTTCGTGGCCCGGGGTTGAGGGGGGACGGGGGCGAGGCCTCGTCCTGAAGTCCCGGCTATGGGATTGCGCGACAACTGTTCTACCCGGTAAAATAAAATATAGCGAGGTGAAACATGGACATTGCGCGAAATTCAAACGACATTGTGGCGCGCCATTTGGCGGGGGCTGTTCCTCACGAAGTTCTGGAAGTGATCGGCATTCGCAATGCCTATGTCACCCGGGTCCTTGCGGCGGATTTGCCTCGGGTTGAAGTGTGGCAAGATTTTGCCGATATCCTGTTGGAATTGGAAGATGGGCGGTTGCTGCACCTGGAGTTCCAAACCACCAGAGAACCGAATCTGTACCGGTTTTTGCACTATGATGCGGCGATTGCGGAGAAATACCGGCGCAAGGTCCGAACGGTGGTGTTGTACACTGGAAATGTCCAGAACGCCATGGAGGAGTTGGATGCCGGGACGATCCAATACCGTGTCGAGAATGTCTACCTGAACCGCATGGATGGCGATGGCGCTCTTGACACGATCATCCGCCATCTGGCGGTCGATGAGTGGTCGGAAACCGACCGGGTGCGGCTGGCTTTTACTTTTCATATGCGTTTTGAGAAGCGGACCCGGGATGAGGCTTTTTCGGAGATTGTGGGACTGATTCAACAGCTGCCGGATCGCCGTGAGCAGAATTATATCGCGGCCTTGATCCTCGGGTTTAGCGGTCGGGTTCTCACCAGTGAGCAAAAAGAGCGGCTCAAGGAGGTGTTGGGGATGACGGATTTGTTAAGAGAACTGTTGCACGACATGGAACAGGAAGTGCGGGAGAAGGCTCTAAAAGAAGGGCTAGAACAAGGGCTGCAACAAGGGCTGCAACAAGGGCTGCAACAAGGGCTGCAACAAGGGCTGCACCAGGGGCTGAAGCAGGTTGCGGAGCGGATGCTCCGGAACGGCGCTGCGCTGGAATACGTGGTTAAAATGACGGGGTTGCCGAAATCCGAAGTGGAAGAAATTCAGCGAAATCTCTCTTCGTAATTCGTGGTCGACATTCACCGTCGATCCTATGTGCGGCTCCAAGACCCGGGGTGTACCTGAAACAACCCCCGGGGTGTCGTGTTTGCCGCTGTCTTCCGCCCCCCCCATATTCTACTGGTTGGTTGGCACCCATCCGTTTGTCGTGGTAGTACCCTATCGCAACTGAATCAGCGATCGAAAAACCTGTGACTGAGCAATCCTTGGCTCGGTTTTTCACTTGTGCAAAGAAAAACTCCTTGGAAATCGTCTGTTCTCCCCTTTTATTTGGCCGTAGAAATGGTTTATAATGCTTGGGATGGAATCGATGGTGCGCTGTCTGTGGCGTGCGGCCGCCCCGGGTGGATCCGCCCGCCGGAACACGATCCCCGAAACGCCAAACATCTCATCTATCCGATGTAGCCTACACACCGCTACGGACGGCAAAGGGGCCGCGAAACTACCATTTGTGGGTGAACAGGCTTGGAGACACGCGGATTGGGAACCCGTGAATCCCATCACGGGGATGACATGGAAAAACTGGCCAGAGTATTGCAAGGGATGATCGGGTTTGGAAACTCCAGAGTCCGGCTGCAATACATGGTCGATCAGATAGCCGCGTTGCTCGGGGCGGCACTGGTTGGGATTTGGATGGAGGAGAAAACGGATCTCATTCCGGTGGCCGTGGGGGGGCGGGCGGCGGATTACGGCCGGGCCTTGGTGTTTAGCACCCGGGAAGATGCGCCCGGGGGCCAGGGGCCGAGCGGCCGGGCGTTCCGGGAGCGGCGCACGGTGTTGTATGATCCTCTGCGGGAATCGGACAACCAGTGGCAAGAACTGCGCGAGCGCTATGTGCTGGGGACATCCCTGGCCGTGCCCCTGGTTTATGAGCATCAAGTGTTCGGGATTATCGGCCTCTACGTGACCCGGGGCAAATCCATCCAGCCCCGCATGCGCCACATGATGGAGATCCTCGCCCCGGTCCTCAGCATGATGATCAAAGACCAGCGGGACCGGATGCTCCTCGAAGAGCGGTCCAAGGGCTTGTCCACGCTGATTTCCGCCATTCAAGTTCTGGGGCGGGTGCAGTCCGAGGAGGAACTGATGACAGAGTTCGGGGACATCGCCATTCAAGTCCTCGGTGCCAATGGCGGCTACATCATCTTGTACGACAAGGAGAAACGCCCTTCTCTCAAAATGTTCGGACTTCTTACCGGGTACGAAGGGGAGTTGGCCCCGCTGCTGATGCGGCTGATGCGCGTAAACCCGCCCCGGGGGGACTGGCTCTCGGAGCCTTTTAATTATCGACAGCGCCGCGGGCGTTATCGGGACATCCTCGCCCAACTGCAATTTCGCAGCGGGATCTCGGGACAGCTGCGGGTGGACGGAGAGCTGGCCGGAGTGTTCACCCTCTGGAGCTATGAACCTGATTTTTTCAACAATAAACAATATGTACTCCGCGCATTGGCCGAAGAGGTTTCCACGGCTTTGGAGTTGCTCCGGGTGCGCCACCGCCTCATCGCCGGTGCCCAAACCGATCCCTTGACGGGACTTGCCAACCGGACGGGTCTTCAAGAAAAGTTCGACGAGCTGGTCGCAGAAGGGCGGCGGTACACCTGGCCCTTTCTGTTTGTCTTGCTCGACTTGGATCATTTTAAACAGATCAACGATACCCAAGGTCACCCGGAGGGCGATCGGCTGCTTCGGGTGGTGGCCGACCATCTGCGCCGGGCGGTCCGTCCCTTTGATGTCGCCTCGCGGCTGGGGGGCGACGAGTTCGCCCTGCTCTTGGCCCGTTGCAGCCCTCAGACCGAGGGGATTCAAAAGCGGTTAGCGGCCCTGCTCGGGGAGTTGTCCCGGGCTTTTGAGGGTCTGGGGGTGAGCGCCGGGGTGGCGGCCTTTCCCGAGGATGGGGATGAATTCCGGGAGCTTTATCGGGCCGCAGACCAGCGGCTGTATGAAGCCAAACGCCGGGGCCGGGGGCGGATCGCGTGGCCGGACGATGTTTTCCAGCCATTGTGAGGCCGGGTGTGAAGCCGGCGGTTTTCGGTGCGTCCGCCGGGGATGCGCGGACGCCATGACCGGAGACATTGCGGCCTAAACCTGTGATAGAATGCCAACAGAGCGACCCCCCAGGGAGGCGACATAAGATGGCGAAACGGTTTCGGGCATGGGTGGCGGATAAACAAGGTGAGTCGATCGCGCTGAACTTACTGGAAAGGGATTGGGATGATCTGCCGCCGGGCGAGGTCACCGTCCGGGTGGCATACTCCAGCGTCAATTACAAGGACGGTTTGGCGGTGATTCCCACCGGCCGGGTGGCCCGCAGGTATCCCCTGGTCCCCGGGATCGATCTGGCGGGAACGGTGGCGGCGTCGACGGATGCGCGGTTTCGGGAAGGCGACGAGGTGATCGTGACCGGCTACGATCTCGGGGTGTCCCATGACGGCGGGTTGAGTGAGTACGCCCGGGTTCCGGCGGATTGGGTGGTGCCGCTCCCCGCGGGCTTGAGCCTCAAAGAGGCGATGGTGCTCGGGACGGCCGGTTTTACGGCGGGCCTTTCGGTGCACCGCCTGGAGCTGTACGGACTGAGGCCGGAGAAGGGACCGGTGCTGGTGACCGGGGCGACGGGCGGCGTGGGGAGCGTGGCGGTGGCGATCCTCGCCAAACTGGGCTACACTGTGGCGGCCAGCACCGGGAAGGCGGAGGCCCAGGCGTATCTCCGGAACATCGGGGCTCACGAGGTGTTGAGCCGGGACGAGGTGTCGGCGGAGAGCCGCAAGGCGTTGGAGAAGGAGCGCTGGGCCGCGGCGGTTGATCCGGTGGGCGGGCGGACTTTGGCGTATCTGCTGCGCACGATGAAATATGGGGGAGCGGTGGCCCTGAGCGGGCTGACGGGCGGGTCGGCTTTGGAGACCACAGTGTTTCCTTTTATTCTTCGCGGGGTGAGCCTGCTCGGGATCGATTCGGCCTATTGTCCGATGGAGGAGCGCCGGGCGGTGTGGGAGCGGCTGGCGGGTCCGTGGAAGCCGGCGGGGCTGGCGGACATCGGGCAGGAGATCGCCATGGAGGACGTCCCGGCCACGTTGGAGGCGATTTTGAAGGGGAAAGTGAAGGGACGCACGGTGATTCGGATGGGGTGAGGCCCCGCGGCCAGCGGGAATTTTCCATAATCCCCAAAATACGGGCTGTAGACCGGTTAAGACAGGTGCCGGGGCTGCAGCCCGTTTTGTTTGTCCAAGGCGGCGGCGAAAGGCCGCGGACGGCCCCAGGGGTGGAGGTGAAGGATTTTTCCCGGAAAGAGGAGGGTGATATAGTGGGACCTGGGAAAGTTCTGGTGCGAGGTTTGCAGATTCGGTACATAGGTAGAGAGATGGAGAGAGGAGAAGCGAAGGATGAGAAAACGCGGACGGCGCTGGTTCGCGGGGGCGGCCGCGGTGTCGGCCCTGGTGATGGTGCCGGGCATCGTCCAGGCGGCGTGGCCGCAACCGGCGGGCTGGCCGACGATTTTGTCGCAATCGGTGGATCCAGAGGTGGGGATCGCCCGGGGTGTGAAATTCCAAGATGCGGCGCTCTCTACGGACGCCGGCCCGCTTCGGATTCACCGGATCGACGTGGATCTGACGGCTCCGCAGCTCCGGGTCCAGGCGGTGGCGGCGGGGGACAAGATCTTTGCCGGGCGGGGCGAGACGGTGAGTTCCATGGCGAATCGCACCGGAGCCGTGGCGGGGATCAACGGGGACTATTACGACATCGGCCAGACCTATGGGCCTCTGAATATTCTGGTAGCGAATGGGCAACTGTACCGGAGCCCCATCGGCTGGGCGGCGTTGGCCATCGATGGGCAGAATCGGGCGTCCATTGTGCGGTTCCAGTGGAGCGGGCAAGTCATGGTGCTGCCGGGCGGTGAGAATTTGGAAGCCTGGCAAAAGAGCGGGCAGAAGACCGAGGCCCCGTCGGGGCAGAGCCAACCGTTGGCAGCGTTCAACACTTTTCTCGGGGACCAGGGAATTTATCTGTATGATGATAAGTTCGGCTGGACCTTCCCGACCCCCAATCCGGCGGCCCGCCGGGTGGCGGTGTATCTGACCAAAACGGCCGATCCGGCTATCTATACGGTGAGTTCGGTGGTGGAGAATTCGGCGGTTTCTCCGGTGCCTCCGGGACAAGCGGGGCTCATCGGTCACGAGCAGTGGGGGGATTGGCTGAAGGGCAACATGGCCCCGGGGGAAAAGATCCAGGTGGGGTTGTACACGTCGCCGGATTGGCGGAGTTATCAGACGGTGATCGGCGGCGGGCCGATCCTGCTCAAGGGCGGGCAGGTTTACGCGGATCCCCAGGCTCCGAATCCCGGGGAGACGGGGCGCAATCCCATTATGGCGGTGGGTCTGTCGGCGGATGGCCGGCGGATGGCCATGGTGGCGGTGGATGGTCGGCAGCCGGGGCTGAGCATTGGGCTGACCCGATCGGAGATGGCGGCGTATCTTCAGACGCTGGGTTACACGGATGCCATCGGGTTTGATTCGGGCGGATCGGTGGATATGGTGGTCCGCCGGCCGGGCGGCAGCGGGGTGTCTGTGGTGAATTCGCCCAGCGACGGGAGCGAGCGGGCGGTGGCGGATGGGCTTTTCGTGTATAGTGCGCTGCCTCCGGAGCCTCCGGCGCCGCCAGAGCCTCCGAAGCCACCGGCGCCGCCCAGTGGGCAGGAGCCCGGTGGGGGGCAGCCGGGTAGCGGGCAGCCCGGACAGCAGCCGGGGAGCGGCCAACCCGGCGCGGGGCAGCCTGGGCAGCCCAGCAGCGGGCAGCCGGGTCAGCAACCCGGGCAACAACCGGGCAGCGGACAACCTGGACAGCCAGGGCAGCAGTCCGGGCAGAACCCTCATCCCTCTACGGGCACCCAACCCGGGGGCGGCGGCTCGGTGACGCTGCCGGACGCGGGGTCCCTGATTGCCGGCCGGCCCCTCGTGTGGCAGGAAACGGTGGCCGAGAGCCGTTCGGGGGATCGCCTCTCCGTGCAAGTCCTGGATGAAACCGCCGACCGGGTGCGCAGTACCGATGCGGGGGTGTCGACCTTTGTCCTGCCTGTCCAGACGGACGCCCCGGCGGTGGATGTTCACATTCCGGCCCCCGTGTGGCAAGCGGTGGCTGACAAGACGGGCGGCTCGGGAATGGTCGTCGTGCAAACGCCCATCGGGGTGTATCAAGTGCCCGTTAAAGTGGTGCAACCGGGGGCGGGTGATGAAGAAGTCTTGATCTCGGTGGCCCGACCGGACGGGAGTGTGCCGCTTCAGGGACTGGTGGATCAGACGGGAGGGACTCCGGTCGGAGACGCGGTGGACTTCTCCGTTCGTGAAGTCCGTTCTGACGGCACGGCGGTTCCGGTGAGCGGGGGGAAGGCTTATTTTCGGGCTCTGATCCCCCTCGGGAAAAATGCCGGAGGGCCGCAGGACATGGGGGTGTTCACCTATGACGTCGCTCGCCACGTCTGGGCACCGGCTCCGGCGCGTGTCGTGACCACGGGACAGGAGCAGGCCGCCCTTGTGGCCCAGGTTTCTCCCGGCACGTACGCGGCCGTGCGCGATCCCAAGTCTTTTGTCGACATGAAAGGGCACTGGGCGGAGGACCCGGTGGCACGGCTGGCGGCGGCCGGTGTGATCGGCGGCGTGGATGGGCAGCATTTCGCGCCGGATCAGCCGGTCACCCGGGGACAGTTTGCGGTGTTGTTGGTCCGGGCTTTGGGGCTGGAGACGGTGCAGGCGAGCCCGGCGGATTTTGCCGACGTGTCGGCCGACGCCTGGAATCGGCACGAGATCGACGTGGTGGCCCGGGAGGGGCTGATGGCCGGGGTTGGGGGCGGTCGGTTCGCTCCCGATGATCCCATGACCCGGGAGCAAATGATCGCGGTGCTGACCCGGGCGATGAACCGGGTGAAAGGGGGTTTGCCGCCCGCAGATACCACTGTGCTCAGTCGGTTTTCCGATGGCGGCGAGGTGAGCAACTGGGCCCAGGGTGACGTGGCGGTGGCGGTTCAGACCGGAGTCGTGGTCGGGTCGGACGGGAAGCTGGAGCCCGGAAAGGTTTCGTCCCGGGCCGAGGCTGCCGCTATGCTGGGCAAAATATTGAGGTTTGTGCAGTTGAGCGATTAAGAGCGGGGCGGCATCATTGAGAAGGGCCCGGTGAAAGAGGGGTCAGTCAGGTTTTTCTAATTCTTGAAGTTTCCGTGCCATGCTCTGTAACCAAGCATGAATCAGTTGGGCGTATTCCGGAAGTCGTGCATAGATCTGGTCGGCCAGTCCCTCGTTGTACGTGTGAACCGTCATATTTCGGTCATCCGCCATGGCCAGTGCTTGTTGTGCCTGCTTGTCGTTCAACAAGGCCACCTCTCGGCAGGCGCGAATGACGCCTTTTGGAGAACCGAGGTCGATCCCTTCCACTACGGCCAAAAAGAGTTGCGCGGCCTTCCACGCGGCTTCAAAAGTGTACTCGAAACGCTGGATGGCCGCATCCCGAACAATAGCAGAATCCCCAGGCTCCGATAGGATGGTCTCTAATGAGTTCAGCCTCCGGAGGGCGGTTTCGAGGCGATTTCTGAGTCGCTCCACTGGATTCCCTCCTTCAGTACGCGTTGCACAAAGGCTGGATCCACTTGGGTGAGGTCCACCACGTCCACTCGGCGTGGGACGGTGGATTCTTCGAATCGCTCCCGGAGGGAAGCGATCCATTCCCGAGACAGCGGCCGGGAACTCCATAGCCCGATATCGATGTCCGAGGACCGCCGCTCCTCTCCCCTGGCCCAAGAGCCAAAAAGATACACGCGGACGTCTGTCCCGCGGACATGCTCGAGAGCGATACGCCTGACTGTTTCCAGCAAGACTGTTCGGTCCATCTGTCCGCCCCCTCCGTCCATCTTTGTGGAAAATTCTATCCTGCGACGGCTTGTTCCGCAAGGGCCGCCGCCCGGGCGGCCCCCCGGCGGCACCGATCCCGACGTGGGCGCCCAATATTTTCATCTCCCTCCATAACATATCCATAATTGCTTGACCCGGTGTCCATATCCACCGGCTAGAATGAAAACGTGGCCGGGATACCGGCCTGCAAAAACCCTAAGCATCCAAGGAGGAGAAAACGATGAAAAAATCGCTTCTCTACAGTGCGTTGGCGTTGGCGGTGGCCGGAGGCGGGGCGGCGGCCGTCACTGCGGTTGCACCCTTCGCCGTGGCCGCGGCAGACACGGCGACGACCGCTTCCGGCAGCACCCAACCGGCTCAGGCGGAGCATCACCAGCAGTGGGGAGGTGTCCTTTCGACCGCGGCGCAGGTGCTCGGCGTCACGCCGCAACAACTGGCCCAGAATCTGCGGAGCGGCCAATCGATCGCCCAGGTGGCGCAAAGCAAGGGCGTCTCTGAGCAGCAGGTCATCGACGCGATCGTGCAAAAGATCTCGGCGTCCATCGACCAGAAGGTCCAGTCCGGTAAATTGTCCCAGGACAAAGCGGCCCAGATGAAAGCCAATTTGTCCGCCCGCGTGAAGAACATCGTCGAACATACAGGGGCCTTTGGGAAAAAAGGGCATCCCTTTGCCGGAAGGGGTATTGCCGATGCCGCGTCCATCCTCGGCATGACGCCCCAGGACTTACTCGCGCAGCTTAAATCCGGCCAGTCCATTGCCGACGTGGCCCAGAGCAAAGGGATGAGCGAGGCGCAGTTGATCGACGCGCTGATGAACAAAGAGAAAGACGCGCTGACGAAATTCGTCGAGCACAAGTGGGGCGGAAAGAAACCCGCGGCAACGACCGGCTCCGGCCCGGCCTCCCAGGCGCCCGCGTCATCTTCGAACTCCGATCAGTCCTCGAGTACGACGAGTTCGTCCACGATGTGACGATGTCACCGGCGATCGGACAGAGGATTGTCGAGAGCGAATCCTTGTGACCTCCCCCGGGGTTTGACGCCGACTCGACTCTGTTGCGGATATTCTGAAACCTACACCGGTGAAGGGCGGGGGCTCTGTGCCCCCTCCTTCCCGTTTTCATAGATGGGTCGAGCAAAGATTCAAGAGAAGAGAGGAGGTTGTCGGCGTGAATGTCTTGGTCCTGGGGCGACGCACAATGTTCTCTGTGCTCACCATGGTGTCGATGTTGGTCGCTATGTTGCCGACCATGGCTTTCGCGGCGGTTCCGTCGGATATTTCCGGCCACTGGGCGGAGCCCCAGATTGCGGACTGGGTGAATAAAGGATTGATCAAAGGGTACCCGGACGGCACCTTTAAACCGGACAACAATATTTCCCGCGCTGAATTCATGGCTTTGGTCAACGGTGCTTTCGGATTTTCGGCAAAGTCGGACATTTCCTACATAGACGTTCCGAATGATGCCTGGTTTTACGATGTGGTGGCCGAAGCGAAGGCCGCCGGATACATCAACGGGTATGACGACGGGACGATGAGGCCGAACAGTCCCATTACCCGGGCCGAGGCGGCGGCGATCATCATGCAGGTGAAGAAGCTGACGGCGGATCCCGCGGCTGCCGACAAGTTCACCGACGGGGCGGCCATCCCCGCATGGAGTAAAGGGGCGATCGGTGCGGTTGCCGGTGCGCAGATCATGAACGGCTATCCCGACGGGACGTTCCGCCCCGATAGCCCGATTACCCGGGCGGAAGCGGTGGTTGCCCTGGATAAGGCGCTGACGGCGACAAGCGCAGCCTCGACGTTATCCGTGACCACGGCCTCACTGGCCGCCGCGACGGTGGGGAGCGATTATTCAGCAAACCTGCAGGCGAGCGGGGGCACGGCGCCCTACAGTTGGTCGCTCGTCGGCGGGAGTTTACCCGATGGGCTTACGCTGACCACCGACGGGACGATCAGCGGGACCCCGACCACGGCGGGCACGAGCACGTTCACGGTGCAGGTGACGGACAGCTCCGGCACGCCGCAGAGCGCGACGGCGGATCTGAGCATCACGGTGAACCCGTCCTCCCAGGCGCTGTCCATCAACACGGAGTCGCTGCCGGACGCCACGGTGGGGAGCGATTATTCGGTCAGCCTCGATGCGAGCGGGGGGACATCGCCGTATACCTGGAGTGTGGTGGACGGGTCGCTGCCTGATGGACTGACCTTGTCCAACGACGGGACGATCAGCGGGACGCCGACCACGGCGGGCACGAGCACGTTCACGGTGCAGGTGACGGACAGCTCCGGCACGCCGCAGAGCGCGACGGCGGATCTGAGCATCACGGTGAACCCGTCCTCCCAAGCGCTGTCCATCAACACGGAGTCGCTGCCGGACGCCACGGTGGGGAGCGACTATGCGGCCAGCCTCGATGCGAGCGGGGGGACATCGCCGTATACCTGGAGTGTGGTGGACGGGTCGTTGCCGGACGGGCTGAGCTTGTCCAGTGAAGGCACCATCAGCGGGACGCCGACCACGGCGGACACCGTGACGTTCACGGTGCAGGTGACGGACAGCTCCGATACTCCTCAGACGGCGACGGCCTCTTTCGGGATAACGGTGCACCCCGCTTCGGAAACGGCCGGGAACAGCGGGAGCTAGACGGGAGGTCGAACGGTTTGCGGACAGCGCGGCATGGATGGACGGCGGATACAAGCAGGCTCGGGAGTCTTCCCGGGCCTTTTTTCGGGATTTCGGGTTTCTCGTCCTCGGCAAGGTCCTCAGTTGCACCTCTGCAGGGTGAGATTCGCACCGCGGGCGTGCGGCGCGTGGGGCGGACCGGCGCATTGTGGACATTTTATGAGCCGTGAACCAAACGGTTGATCGCCTCGTGCCGAACAGGTACAATAGATTCTAGTAGAAGCCCCTGGCATCAGCCATTTCATCTCAATCTACAGTCATGGACCCACACCGAGCAAAGTCGAGCGGAGACGAGCGGTCCTCAGCGCGGAAAGCACCCATCTTGCGGTGTGTCATTCGTTTTCTCTCATCATTCCACCTTCACGCGATCCTTGACAACTTCGCATGGTCAGTGACAACGGCATCCACCGACGGTTGAATGCGGCATGAGTCGAACGTTGGTTTGGGACAAGACTCAACGGTCAGGAGTGAGGGGAATGCGCATCGCCATTGCCTGTCATTCGGCCCTGGGGGGATCCGGCGCTGTGGCCGTGGAATTGGCCCGGAGCCTGGCCCACAAAGGGCACGAAGTGCACGTGATTTCCGACGGAGTCCCCTTTCGGTTTGTCCGGCCTCAGGAAAAGATGTTTCTCCACACGGTGGAGGTCCCGCAACACCACGTATTTCGTTATCCCCCCTTTGAACTGGCCTTGGCCGGGACGATGGCCGAGTTGATGAAAAAATATTTGTTCGACATCCTTCATGTGCATTATGTGCTTCCCTTTGCCATCAGCGCCTATCTCGCCCGGCAAATGGTCCCGGAGCACCCGGTGCCCGTGGTGACGACGCTGCACGGGACGGACATCACTCAACTGAGCCGGGACAAGACGCTGTTTGCCCCCATCCGCCTGGGGCTTGAGAAAAGTGATGCCGTGACGGCGGTTTCCGCCAGCCTGGCCGCCGAGGCCATGCGGATTTTCTCGCTGAAAAAAGACATCGCCGTGATTCATAACTACGTGGACACTTCCCGGTATGTCCGGCAGGATGTGACCGAACTGCGTCGGCAATACGCCCGTCCCGACGAGCCGATCTTGATGCACATTTCGAATTTTCGACCGATCAAGCGGGTTCCGGACGTGGTGCGGGTGTTTGCCGGGGTGCGCCGCCGGCGTCGGGCGAAACTCGCCTTGGTGGGGGAAGGACCGGGGGTGCCGGAAGTGCGGGCACTGGTGAGTGAGATGGGGTTGGAAGAAGATGTGCATTTTCTCGGCAAGCGCTCGGACGTGGAGACGGTGCTGTCCATGGCCGATGTGTTGCTCCTGCCTTCGGAACAGGAAAGTTTCGGGTTGGTGGCCGTGGAGGCCATGGCCTGCGGAACTCCGGTGGTGGCGAGCCGGGCGGGGGGGCTTCCGGAGGTCATCGTCCACGGGGAAACGGGCTTTTTGGCTGAGGTGGGGGATGTGGCGGCGATGGCGGATTATGTCACTCAATTGCTCGACGACCCGGCTCTTCACCGGGATTTTGCGGCCAAGGGGCGGGATCGCGTCGAACGGTATTTTTCCTGCACCCATCAGGTGCAAAAGTATGAAGAGCTATACCGGCAGGTTTTGGCTGCCCAGCAGGCAGGTGCCACGGATGCCGAACAGGCGGGCTGACCGGGCCCGCGTGGATGAGGCGGCGGGTGTATCACTGCCTGCCGGGTGTGCCGCGTTGCGGGGGATGCCTTTGTCGCTATTGGAAAATTTCGCTTAACCGGATAGTTAAATTTTCAAAGGACATCGACCGCAGGATATCGTTTTTGTCGTAAACCTTGGGTTGATCCACTTCCCCCCGTCTTTACCAAGCCTTCACCTTTGTTTTACCACGCCTCGTGCCTTCTTTGGTACAATGATCGCGCAATCTTTGCCCGAATGAGTAGGGCAGAACACCCGGGAGCGGCAGCGGGCCGCCGGGTGGGTGCGGGAGGTTTTGGATGATCGAGCTTCGGGGTGTGACGAAACGGTTCAAGCAGGTGACCGCTGTTCAAGATGTGTCTTTTGATGTGGAGCGGGGTGAAGTGGTGGGGTTGATCGGGGAGAACGGCGCCGGCAAAACCACGACCCTTCGGCTGATCGCCACGGTGTTGCGCCCGATGGCCGGTTCGATCCGAGTGGCCGGGCTGGACACCATCAAGCAGCCCCGGCAGGTCAGGCGCAAAGTCGGGCTTCTCTTCGGAGGGGAAACGGGACTATACGACCGGCTCACCGCCCGGGAGAACATCGCGTACTTCGGCCGGTTGTTTGGCCTCGATGACGGGGAGATCCGACGGCGCACCGAGGCTTTGGCCGAGCGCTTTGCGATGACGGAATACCTCGACCGGCGGGTGGGGGGATTCTCGAAGGGGATGCGGCAGAAAACGGTGATCGCCCGTTCGTTGATTCACGAGCCCGAAGTGGTGCTTTTGGACGAGCCCACGTCGGGCCTGGACATCACCTCCGCTGCCGCCATTCGGCAGCTGATCCGGGATTTTCAGAAAGAAGGCAGGACGGTGATATTCTCCAGCCACATTTCCGGCGAGGTGGAGCGGCTGTGTGACCGGGTGATGATTTTGCGCCGGGGTAGGCTGGAATTCGCCGACTCTCTAGCCGAATTGTATCGACGCACGGGCACGGAAGATCTGGATGCGGCTTTCGTCCAGGCCGCGGAAAGTGGGCTCGGTCGATGATCGGGGTGATCTTGAGAAAAGAGCTGCTCGATCTGTTCCGGGACCGGAAGACCTGGATGGCCACGGTGATTCTCCCCATCGTCCTGTGGCCGGCGCTGATCCTTTTGATGGTGAACCTTCAGGTCATGTCGGAGAATCAGGCCCGGCAGAACGTCCCCATCGCGATCCAGGGGCATCAGAGCCGGGTGGAGGAGGCCCTGTGGGCGGATGGCCACATCCAGATTGTGCAGCCGGCAGATCCTCTCGGGGCGTTGCGAGCCGGGGATGTGCGGGCGATTGTGCGGATCGACGATCAGTTTGACAACAAAATCGCCCACCGGCAAACGGCGACGGTGACGGTGGTGTATAACGCTTCGAACTCGAATTCCCAGGCGGCCTACGATCTGGTCAGTCAGCGGCTTCGGGCGCTGGGGAAGCAGCTGGAAGCGGAGCGGCTGCGCGCCTTGGGGTTGACCGAGCAGGCGGTGACACCCCTGGCGATCACCGGTGAGGACGCTTCGACTCAGGGACAGAAGGCCGGAAGTTTGCTGGGGTTTATCATCCCCCTCATGCTCATTCTGTCGACGGCCACCGGGGCGATGCCGGCGGCGACGGATTTTATGGCGGGGGAAAAGGAGCGGGGAACGTTGGAGGCGCTCCTCACTACGCCGGCGTCCGCCCGGTCGATTCTGCTGGGGAAAATGGGGGCCACGGCGGTGATGGGGGCGCTTTCCGGGGTGATTTCGGTGGTGGTGATGATGGTGACGTTCTCCCGGCTTCCCGCCATGGCGGGAGCGGCGTCGGGGACGGCGGGGGAGTTTGCCCGGTCGATTCTCACCGTGCTGACCCCGGGATTGGCGGTGGTCATGCTGGTGATGATTCTCCTGGTGGCCCTGCTTTTTGCCGCGCTGATGTTGACGGTGAGCTCGTATGCCAAATCTTTTAAAGAGTCCCAGACCTACATGACGCCTTTCGTGCTCGTGGCGGCGGTGGCGGGGTATATGGTGATGTTTGCAGCGCCGGACGCATTGCCGGGCTGGTATTTTGTCGTGCCTTTCGTGAACGTGGCGGCCCTCATGAAGGAGTTGCTGTACGGGATTATGAACGCCGGGCACGCCGCACTGGTGATCGGGAGCCTGGCGGTGTACACCGCCGGGGCGGTGGCTTTGGCGGCCGCGGCCTTCGGCCGGGAATCGCTGGTGGTGCGGGGGTGAGCCCGGGGTGGGGCGAGGGGAGAGCCTGCCCCGGGGCTCAAGGGTGCGCCCCGGGAAGATCCGGCCTTGGATGCGGTTGTGGTATAATGGGCGCCGAGCTGTCGATGATTCGAGGAGAGGGTGGTTATGCCTGAGGGTGCGCGATCCCGAAATATGGCTCTGGAGCGCCTCGTTCTCGGATTGATCTTATTGGCTGCCCTGGTGCTCCGGGCGTACTACATTCATACGGTGCCACAACCGCCTCTGTTTACCGATGCGAAGAATTATGACGAGACGGCGCTCCGCCTGCTTCATACCGGGGTCTTCAGTTACTGGGGGCATGGCCCCGATGCTTACGTCACCCCCGGATATCCGCTGTTTTTGGCCGTGGTGTACATGATCGCCGATTGGATCGGCGGGAACAGGCTGATGGATGCCCGGTATGCCCAGGCCCTTTTGTCGGTGGTCACGCTCTTTTGGATGTACGTGATTGTGCGGCGGCTCCAGGGAAGGGTGGCCGCTTTGCTCGCCGCCGTGGTGGGGGCGGTGTATGTCAGCATGATTTGGGCGCCGGCGGCCATTCTCACCGAGACTTTGTTCAACTTCTTGTTCGTTCTTTACTTGTACGTATTTTTGCTCGCCATGCAGAAGGACGACTGGCGGTGGAGCGGCATCGGCGGCGCCGTCCTGGGGTTGACGGTGTTGGTGCGGCCGACGCCGGCTCCCCTTGTGGTTCTGCTTCCGCTTTTGTATCATGGGCTGGTGGAGAGGCGGCAGCGGATTTGGCGGCATGTCGGGGTCGCTCTGGTGGCCTTTGCCGCGGTGATGGCGCCGTGGTGGCTGAGAAATTTGCATACGTTTGGCCATCTGATCCTGTTCGCCACCGAGAGCGGCGATCCGATGTTCGCCGGCACCGATCCGTATTTTCGCTTGGGGGACAAGCTGTACCAGACCATCCCTCCCGGGGCGGATTTGAATCAGATGGCCAAGGAGCGCATCGTCGAGGGATTCACCCACGAACCCGGCTTGTACCTCCAATGGTTTACAATAGGAAAATGGTGGTATCTCTTTCGTCAACCCTGGGGATGGAATGAAAGTGAGGCGCTGATCACTGGGCATTTCTGGGAAGGCATGGGTTGGCTGCACCTGCCCATCGTTTACGCCGGGTGGGCTTCGGTGTTGCTCGCGCCCTGGTGGCGGGAGCTGCGGGTTCTTTCCTTCGTCCTGTTGATTCTCACCGGGATTCAACTGCTTTTTTTGCCCTTGGCCCGTTATGCGTTTCCCATGATGCCCATCCTCATCATGATGGCCTCGGTGACGGTGATTCGCCTGCTCGGGCTCGGTTTTCGCTTTCGAGCGCGGGTGGAAAAAGGGTGACGTGCAAGATGCCGAAAGTCTTGGTGATTATCCCAGCTTTTAACGAGGAAAAAACGGTTGGCCAGGTGGTCCGCCGGGCACTCGGTGTCCTGGAAGGCGTGGATGTGCTGGTGGTGGACGACGGGTCCCGGGATGCCACGGCAGAGGTTGCCAGGCGGGCCGGAGCCCGGGTGTTGCGCTTGCCTTTTAATCTTGGAATCGGCGGGGCCATGCAGACGGGGTATCGCTACGCTTGGCGCCACGGCTACGACGTCGCGGTTCAGGTGGACGCCGACGGTCAGCACAACCCGGAAGATCTGCCGCACTTGCTCCGGGAATTGTGGAGGGGGCGGGCGGATCTGATCGTCGGGTCGCGGTATGTGGAGGAAACGGGGTATCGTTCCTCCCGGGCCCGGCGGGCGGGGATGATCGTGCTCGCCCATTTGGTGAGCGGGATCCTTCATCAGGCGGTTTATGACACCACCAGCGGGTACCGGGTGGTGAACCGGGAGGGGATTCGCCTCTTTGCCGAGCAGTATCCCGCCGATTACCCGGAAGTGGAGGCTCTGGTCCTGGCCCATTATCACGGGCTCTGTATCCGGGAGGTGGCGGTGAAGATGGAGGAACGGAAAGCGGGGAGGTCTTCCATTACGCCGCTTCGGTCGGCCTATTATATGATCAAAGTGATTCTCGCCCTCATGATGAACGTTCTCCGCCGGCCCCGCCTGTCCAGGGAGAATCACGGCTGATCGAGGGGGCTGCGGGGATGGATGTTTATCAATTGGCCATTTTGTTTTCCGTCGGGTTTATCTTGATTGTGCTGGATTTGGTCCGTCGCCGACGACTGAAGGAGAAATATTCGCTCCTTTGGATTTTTGTCGGGCTGTTGATGCTCGTGCTCTCGACCTTTCGATCCGCCATCGAACATATGGCGGCGTTTTTCCACGTGTATTACGCGCCTTCACTGTTATTCTTGGTCGGCCTCGTGTTTTGTTTTTCCCTGATCCTTCATGTGACGGTGGTTTTGTCCCGGCTGGAGGACCGGGTGGTGCGCCTGGCCCAAGAGGCGGCCATCCTGAGGGAGGAAATTGAACAAAAGGCCGTCGCCGAACGGGGGAACAAAGGGTGATCTACCTGCTGTTACTCTTCAATATTCTTTTATTGGTGGCCGGGCAGGTGTGTTTTAAAATCGGCCTGGGCCAGGTGGGCGGCCTTCATTTGAACAATGTGGCGGAGACGTTTTTCTCCCCCTGGATCCTCCTCGGTCTGTTTCTCTATGTGGTGGCCACGGTGGCCTGGTTCGCCGTCCTCTCCCGGTTGTCCCTGAGCATTGCCTATCCCCTCCAGAGTTTGTCCTACGTCTTCGGGGTCCTGGCGGCGGCCTGGATCTTTCAGGAGGCCGTGTCCCCGGTGCGCTGGCTCGGAGTGTTGGTGATCCTCGTGGGCGTGGCTCTGATCGCTCAGTCGTAGGGGGCGGGGCCCCGTGCGGTCCTGCGCCTCAGGCTCAGGTTTCCAGGGCCGCACGCAGGAGATCCAGGGCTGCCTGGAGGTCGGTGAACTGCAGGAATCCCAGGTTTCCTCGGGTCCTGTAAACGGGGATGTCGACGCCGCCCACGAGAAGCCCGGATTCGCTCATCGCCAGAATTCCCCCGTCCGACGCCGTCTCGGGTGCCACCCCGGCTTGGTGGGGAATTTCCCGGGTCTCGGCCAGGTCCCACAGGCGCCGCTTCATCTCCGGCCGCACCACCAACGACCGGTCCATGGCCCGGATCACCGGGCCACCGCCGACCCGGAGGCCGCCCTTTGAGGGGCCCGGCGCGCCAGTAACGGGCACTGTGCCGATGTCCAGGGCCCAGTCGAAAGCTTCCTCGAAGGCGGCGAGCCGCCCGGCCCTGGCTCCCACCGAGCGCTGGGCGCTGAACAGCAGGGTCACATCGTAGCGACCGCCCGCCAGATGGTCCGCCAAAGCCGCGAGGACGATGGTTCCCGCCCGCCACGGAAGATTTGCGCCGAGGGCGATCTCCCCGAGGATCTCCACCCGGGGGTCGATCACCCCCGGTTCACCGATGCCCACCGTTCCGGAAATGGGCAAGACGAACAGCGACTGCCAATCGACGGCCTCGCCTTCTCCCTTGACCTCGGCGTCCACCAAGCCCGTGGCTCCGCTTTGAAAGCGGATTTTTTGGCCGGGCAGGTCCCGGGGCTGAATCGGCCCGATGGGCGCGATGCGCACCCGGCCCTCGCCGTCGACGTGGGTGGCCAGGACGCCCGGTTGATCGAGGCCGGCGACGAGAAGGACCCGTCCTTTGGCCCCCGGGGTCCAAGTCCGGGCAAGGACATTGCCAAAAGGGTCCGTTTCACAGCGGTCGAGTTTTCCTCCCACCGCGCCTGTGACCCATCGGCGAATCCCTTCTTCGAATCCGGCGGGGCCAAAGGCGGATGACGCTTCGGCGGTCATACGGTTCCAGTCGGTCATGGTTCTTGCTCTCCTTCCTCCTCGGCGGCGGTCTTGTTCCCCTCCGGGCCCTTTCCAGAGGCCGGAGGGGGTTCTGGGCCCGGGCGGCCCGGGTGCGGGGGTGCACCCGGGGACGGCCCGCTGCCCGGTGCGGCCGGCGGATAGACCCGATTTGCGAGTCGCAAACCATCCAGCCGGTCCGGATGGTCTTCCAGATCCCGAAGCAGGGCCTCGGTCAGGGCGATGGTGTTCTCGTAATCCGCCAGGTCCACGATCTGTGCCGGACTGTGAATGTAGCGCACCGGCACCGAGATGGCTCCGGTGGGGATGCCCCGGCGGGTCAGGTGGATCGCTCCGGCGTCATTGCCCCCGGCGCCCGAGCGTCGCCACTGGTACGGGATTTCCCGGGCGTCGGCCACCTCCGCCATCCACCGGATGAGGGATTGGGGAGGGATGGTGGCGCGATCGAGGAGGCTGATGGCCGGCCCTCGTCCCTGGATGGTGACGCTGTCCTCGTCCCGGGCGTCGGGAACATCAAAACAAAGGGTGCCCTCGATCACGAAGGCGAGGTCGGGATTGACGCGATAAGCGGCCGGGCCTGCCCCCCGCAGGCCGATCTCCTCCTGGACGGTGAAGACAAAGGTGGTCGGAAGCTGAAAGGACCGTTTCGCCAGTTCGGCGAGGACCGCACACCCCACCCGGTCATCGAATGCTTTGCCTTTGGCTTTGCCCTGCCCGATCTGTTCGTACTCGGTGGCGAATACCGCGTAGTCGCCGACGTGCACCCGGCCCGATGCTTGATCGGCGTCTTTGGCGCCGATGTCGATGTACAGATCCTCAATGGCGACGGGGCGTTTGCGTTCCTCGGGTTTTTGCAAATGCACGGCCTTGGAGCCGATCACCCCCGGGAGGCCGGCGGGGCCCACCCGAACGGCTTTGGACACCAACACCCGCTCGTCGATACCGCCGATGGCCCGGAACCGAAGGGTGCCTTCGTCATCGATGCGGACGATCATCAGGGCGACTTCATCCATGTGGGCGGCCAACATCACCCGGGGACCTCCCTGTTCGGGGCCGGTTTCCACGAATAAATTTCCCAAAGCATCAGTGTAGATCCGCCGGGCGTGGGGGCGCAGCTCTTCGATGAGAACGTGTCTCACTTGGTCTTCAAATCCCGAAGGGCCAGGGGTTTCGCTTAAACGTCGAAGTAACACAAAAATCCCTCCACAACGCTGCGGTTCAGGCTCTTCAGCCATCCCGCCAAAAGTTGCCCCGTCCGGCGGATGTCTTGGTACTGCACCGTCTCCACCGAGGTGTGCATGTAACGGATCGGGATCCCCAGGGCCGCGGTGGGTATCCCTTCCCGGCACAGCTGCATCAGTCGGGCGTCGGTCCCCGTGGCTCCTTGGGCGACGAGAACTTGATAAGGCAAGCCCGCGGCCTGGGTCGCGGCGGTGAGGGACCGGAACAGGGCCGGGTGGATGTTGGGGCCAAACTGGATCGCGGGGCCGTCCCCCATGCCCATGGTGCGCTCCGTCGACACCCCCGGGGACCGGGCGTGGCACACATCCACCGCCACAGCCAGATCCGGCCGGATCTGATAGGCCGCCGTCGCCGCGCCCCGCATTCCGACTTCTTCCTGCACCGTCGCGGCAAAAACCACGTCAACTTGGAGCGGATGAGAAGACAGCTGGGCGATGCACTCGAAAACCGCCGCCACCGAGGCCCGGTTGTCCACAGATTTTGCGGCGATGCGGTCGTCCAGAAGCCGCAGGGGGCGCCGGCGAATCGTCACCGGATCCCCGGGGCGCACCCACTCCCGCACTTCCAATTCCGGCAGCCCGAGGTCGATGAACATCCGCTCCGTCCCCGCCGCTTCTTTTCGCTCCTCGGGGGTGCTGAGGTGGGGCGGTTTGCTGCCGATGACACCCAGCAGGGGTTTGCGTCCGTGAACCGTGACCTCGGCGGAAGGCAAAGTCCGCGGATCCACGCCCCCGATGGGGACGAAGCGGAGGAAGCCCCCGGCTTCGATGTGCGAGACCATGAGGCCGATTTCATCCATGTGGGCGGTGATGAGGACGGTGGGGGGCCGGTCATCGCCCGGATCAGCAGCGGGCCTTCGGGCGATGAGATTTCCCAAGGCGTCTTGTTCCACTGTCAGTCCCGCGGCCTTGAACCAGTGGCTGAGCCATATTGCGACGGCGTCTTCGTGGCCGGAGGGGCCATCGAGGGCCAGCAGTTCCAGAAAAGAATCAATGCCTTGCCAGTTGTTCACCGGCCCATCCCTCCTTCCGGCAATGGGGCCCCTTCCGATGGCGATTCGTCTCTATGGGGCGTCCCGGCGGACGACGGAGCCCCGTTTTGGCCTTGGCCGGCGGCCGGTTCGATGCAGCGCGGGTCGTCGACGGCGGCGGAGTTGACGAGCCGGGATACTTCATAAGCCTCGAAGTTGTCGCCGGGCGGCCGGCGAAGCTGCTGGAGGAAGGCTTCGGGATCCTTGAGGCCGGGATCCAGCCACGGTTGTTCCAGTTCCCGGGGGACGACGACGGGCATCCGGTCGTGGATGGACGCCAAGGAGGGCGCGGCGGCGGTGGTGAGAATTGTGCAGCTGTGCAGGATTCTGTCCTCTGGGCCTTTCCAGGTTTCCCATAGGCCGGCAAAAGCAAACACCTCCCGGGAGCGAAGGGTGCAGCGCATGGGGATTTTGCCGGTGGGGGTGGATTTCCATTCATAAAATCCGTCGGCGGGGATGAGACAGCGGCGGCGGCGAAGGGCTTCCCGGTAAGCGGGCTTTGTGGCGGCGGTCTCAATCCGGGCGTTGATCATCCGGTTTCCGATGGAGGGATCTTTCGCCCAAGAGGGTACAAGTCCCCAGCGGAGATAGCCGCCCCGGCGGACCCGACCGTCCGAGAGGATGGCCAGCACCGGCTGGGACGGAGCGATGTTGTACCGAGGGGTGTACGTAAAATCCCGGGCGGTTTGGAAGCCGAACCGCTCGAACACCACTTGAAAATCGACGGTTAAGGTGTATCGGCCGCACATGAGGGTCACCTCGCTACGACTCATCATAGCAGGTTTTGGGGACGGCTGCATGTGGGGCTCCCCTGTTGGTGGCTGTCGTGTCTCCACGGCCCTGATCTAAAGTAACCCGCCAGTTCCGGGTAGCTCCGCTGTCGCGGTGTCAGCGGGGCGCTGAAGGACATTTTGATCCGGCTGCCGAATCTGTAAAAGAAGTTGCAAAAAATCGACCCAACTCCTCCTGGCGGTGTTGAGACGGAAAGATTCCTTTATGCACTATATGGCAGGAATGAATGGGGTGGGGGAGATCTTCCCGGGAAGAGTCGACTTTTTGCGTTTTCTGACCGATGTCCACTTTGCTTACCAACCGATCATTCGGATGACCGACCTCCGGAGGGTGGGCTGCGAGCTCCTCGTGCGCGGTCCCCTCGTCAAGGCATTTCGGGATCCGGAACACCTCTTTGCTCATGCGCGAACGTTGGACATTCTCATGGAAACCGATTACCTGATCTTTCTGCAGGCCATGGCTCATCGGCCCCGATGGGAATGTTCCTTCATCAACATCCTGGCTCCCACCGTGGAGCGGTTCGCGCCTCGACTTTACGAGGAGTTGGAGGGGGTCGATCTCACTCAACTGGTCCTGGAGGTCAGCGAGAACCTTCCGCCCTCCGGGTGGGCGGAACTGGCGGCGATTTGCGAGCCGTTGCGGGATCGGGGGCTGCGGCTGGCGCTGGACGATGTGGGGGTCGGCGGGGTGGACCTCGAAGCCGCCGCCTCGCTCCAACCGGATCTTGTGAAAATCGACTCGTCGTACGTCGGGCGGTTGGGGACGAGCCCCGAGTGGTACCACAGGGTGGAACGGATCTGCCGAATGGCGGAGCGGATCGGGGCGGAGGTGGTGGCGAAGGGGGTGGAAACCGAGGACCAGGCCGGCGCGTTGGTGGATCTCGGGGTGAACCTGGCCCAGGGATTTTTGTACGGACGACCGGAAGAGCACAACATCGTTTACTATTGAATCGGCGAGCCGGCCCAAACCAACAACAAGCCCCCGGTCGGTGCCTCATCGGCCGAACGCCTCGGGATTGCCCGCCGGCTGAATGGGAAAGGGCCACGGCGCCTCGGCGACGGCCCGGCTGTCCCACGGGGCGTGGGAGTACAGCGTCAACGTGAGCTGCAGTCGCGCGGTGCCGGTTGAAGTTCCGGCGCCTCCACCCGCACCGCCCGCAGCGCCGCCGGGATTACTTCTACCCCCGCCGAAATCGAGGGTGTAATCGGTGATCCACACCAACCGCTGCATGGCGGTCAATTCGTCCAGAAAGGCCAGCAGGTTGGAACCTGTGCCCTCGGCCGTGATGGCGATGGTCAGGCTGTGGATGCCGGGCAGGGCCGCGGGCGGAACCGCCTCTTTCCCGGTTGTCGCGCCGGCGTTGCCGGAAGTCGGCGCGGCCGGCCCGGAGGCCGCCCCCGGAGCCGACCCGTTTGTCGCTGTTCCCGGCGTCGCGCCGACCGAGCCGGGGGAGGACGGGGCGCTCGCCGACGGGGATCCCGCGCCGCCTCCGGTCGTTTGGGACGGGCTGCCAGAGGGCTGATTTCTGCCTCCCTGGGCTCCGGCTGGGTTGGCGGATGAACCTCCCGGGCTTGTCGGGGCTTTGGCGCCCGCCGACCCGGGGGTGCCCGGCGGCTTGAATCCACCGGGGTCGGGGGAGGGCGGGTTCGGCGTGACGCTGGCGATGTGGACGCTCCAAGTGTTCGCCGCTGTGGTGAGGTCCGCAAAAAATCGCGCCATTTCCCAGTTGTTCGGGATCGCCCGGGCCGGAAGGGTGAGATCCGGTGCCGGCACCGGGTGGGAGAGTTTTCGCTGTAACGACTGCATCTGATTCTGGGCGTCCTGCAGCCGGGCGGCGGCGGCCCGGGCCGCCTGGGCGGCCGAGGATGACGTGTACGCCAAAACCCCTCCGGTGACCGCAAGGCCCGCGGAGATCAAAAGAATCCAACGATGAAATGGCGTCAGTGATCGGATTCGTTCCGTTAACCTCATCCTTTCCCCTCCTATCTCCCCAGGGTGACACTGAACTCGAGAATGTACACGGTTTGTGCGGGCGCAGCTTGGCCCGGGGCCGACCCGGCTGCCGGCGCCCCGCCGGGTGTGCCTGTTGTACCCGGGGGAAGCGTGCCCGGGGGAAGCGGAAACGGCCACGGCCAGGGCAACCCGGGGACGGAACTGACGGGGGCGCTTCCGGTGGACGGCGGCGCCCCATTCCCGGGACCGCCCGGAGCCGTGGAACCGCCGCCCGGCGCCCCACCCCCGGATTCGGAGGGTTCGGGCGGAGGACCGTCCGACGCCCGGGCCACCCCGGGGCTCCAGGGTAGAGAGGACCACAGGCGGTCCACCCAGGTTTGAACGGGGCCGCCGGGAACCGAACGAGCCGGAAGGAACCCGGTCGGCGACGGTGCGGGCCGCGGCGTCCCGGCCGCGCCGGGCGCCGCCTGTTGGACCGCCGCTGTCTGGCGGTTGACGGATTTCACCGTGACCGATGCCACCCGATCGCTCGTCTGGAGCGCGCGAAGGTACGTGGCCACCGACTCCAGGTCGGGCAGCGAGGCCCTCACGTCGTAATTCGCCCCGCCGACAAAATGCACGCTCAACAAGGCGCTATTTTTGGGCAGCAGGGTAGAGAGCAGATGCACCTCATCTTGAAAATCCGGCCTGGACGCGGCCCATTTTTGGAAGGCGTCGATCTGGCGGGTCAGTGTCTCCCGTTGTTGCTGTTCGTTCGCCTGCCGCTGCAGGGCGGGGAGGCGCGCGGCCGCATCCCGGTACGCCGCGTCGCTCGCCCGGGTTTGCACCAACGCGCTGACCCACGTCGCCCCCGCCCACAGGTTGGCGATGGCCAAGAGGCCGGCGGTCCCGGTGAGGACGGCCGTCCAAAGCGGATGAACCGGCTCGGGCCTCGGTAAGAGATCAATCTTCATCCGGCACCATCCCCCTCAACGCCGCCCCCAGGGCCGGCAGATCGACGGGCCGTCCGCCCAGGTCCCGCGGCGTATCAAGGCATTCCACCGGCAGTCCCAGGTGGTCGGACAGGTTTGCCGCGATCGCCTCGCAATGGGGCACGTAGCCCGCCAGCCACAGCCGGGACAGGGCCAGATCCTCCTGTCGCAACGTGTATTGCAGGAAGGACAAGAGCCGGTCGATCTGATACTGCAAGTCGGCGGTGAACGCCTTGAGTTTCGCGGCCGGGTGGCCCACGGCCAGCCAGGTGTCGGCGTAGGCGCTGAGCGCCGGCTGGGCCGGGTGGGACGGCTCGGCTCCTGTCTCGGAGGTCCCGGGTATCCCGAGCGCCTCCGGCCCCCCGGGCTGCCCCGGAAACTCGGGCCCCCCGGGCCGCGGGGCCGACCGCGTGCCGGAATCGACGCCCGCATCTCCGGTGGACTTCGGGGTGTTCACATCCGCCGCAACGCCGGCCGCCGCCTCGGTTTGACCCGGGCCCGCGGCGCCGTCCGGGGAGGTGCCCCAGGGAGTCTCATCCGCGTCGGGTACCCAGAGCACACTGTCGCTCTCAGAGCTCGCCCCCGTTTCAGCACCCGGCCCGGCCGGCGCCTCGGTGATTCGGGATTCGTTCGTTGCCCCGATCCTCGTCGTCCGCGATTGCGCGGCGTCGCCCCCGGCCGAACGGGCGGCACCCGGGGCTAGCGTCGGGCCCGCCGGGCCGGATACCGTGGCGAATCCACCCGTCTCCTCGGATACGTACTCCCGGGGGTTGAGATCCAGCCACCGGCTCAGTAACAACTGCCCTTTCACATAAAAATGGGCATCCACAGCGTCGGGCCCAAAATGCACCAGCAATGTGCCCTGGTCGATCCTCCTCCCGAGGTGGCGCAATACCCGCAGACCGGCCAACCCTTTGACCTCGACGGCATCTAAAGGGGTTTTTATGCGGCGAAAGGCCTGTTCCGCCCGGTGGACCAGATCTCCCGGCGCCGCCGCCAGCAGGACCAGCGCACCGCCGTCTTCGCCCGCTTGGCCGTCGGGGGCGGGAAACCCCGGTGGAAAATAATCAAAGTCGAACACGGGATTGGCGAAGGGCAGGTGGAGTTCGTGGTCGATTTGGAATTGGAGCAGGTTTCGCGCCTGTTTCCGCCCGGTTCGGGGCAGCGTCACCGTGCGCAGCACCACGGCCGATGTCGGAAGGCACAGGGACGGCCGGTCCGCCGCCACACCCGCGTCCTGTATCTTTCGCCGGAACGTCTCTGTAAAAGCGGCCTCGTTTTTGATCCACCCGTTCTCGTATACCTCGGGAGGAAGCGAAATGAGCGCGTGGCCCACCAACGGAAACGGCCCTCGCCCCTCCACCCGCACCACTTCCACCACATGTTCGTGAAAACTCACCCCGACCCCCGAAGGGCCCGCCAACGAAAACCGCATCGGAATCCTCTCTCCTCTATGGAACGAGCCATCTAATCTGCTTGATTGTCTCGTGAAACCGACCTCCGCCAACCCGGACCCGGGACCTCCCGCCGCCTCTACTCGGTGTGACGCTCCACAATCACCGGTTGGGGGATGTAGAGCTCGGGGCGCCGGCTTGGGTCAAAATCGGCCATGAGGTCTGTGTTCTGATAGTTGATGTCGATCGAATTGAGTACATCGAAATGGATCTGTTTTGCAGCGACTCCACCGTGCACCCCCAGAGCCGCAAGGCCAAAATTAACCGTACCATTCGGAGCATAAATATACCCAGAGATCCTCCACGGTGGTATGATATCGCGTATGAAATCTAGAATGGCACTGAGAATGTTAGATAATGGTTGGAGAAGATTGTCGTTCAAGTGAAGCAGGCTATCAAGTCCGATCAGATGTAGCAGAAACCCAAGACCGTCGAGTAGCAGGCCAACTGCCTTGTTAAGTGTTTCGATTACCGCACGTAAATCATTGGGGATCTGGTTGTCACCAACCCATACGTTTTTCTTGCTAATGTATATCGTGCGGTCTGCGCTATCTCCAACCAGCCCAATCAAGTGCAAATTACCTTCGGATACGATCGTTTTACCGTACGGATTCCCGAGGACGTACAGGTCTGGATTGGAGAACATCAGGATGGCTTGGTTTCCTTGAATGATCCTAATCGTAGGAAAGTCGATATAAATACACATCCCCAAGATTGAAATGAGTAGGCCGCTTCCGTTGGTTGGACCAACATTCGTAATTTGCGACCCATTTCTCCTGCGCAAACTTGCCACAATCTGCTCATAGGTGGGATACGCCAGGGGCGCCCCCAGGCGTTCAACAGGCACCCAGGAAGGGACATTTTGAAGATCCTGCCGGCTTTGAATCGGCGAGTTTGGTCCCAGGTCTACAGCCAGGGAATGGGTCTGCAGCATGGGCGGCAGGGCCCGGGCCTTCCCCCAGCGAATGTCAGCGTTTGAATAGATACGTCCATTAATGGTCAGGTCCGGATACAGGTTGACCAAATCCCGATCAAATTGAATTCCTTTTCCGTTCGTCGACAAGGCCGCCAACGCGTATTGAAAGAGTCCGCCGAGAAACTGGAGATCCACCGTGGCCACGATGGTCTTGCTCACCTGGTCCACGGTTCCCTTTGACCGCACCTGGATCAGATGGGGATACGGCGGGACCTGATTCGCAGTCACCGGTTGCCCGTCTTCCCGCACATAGGTTGCCGTCACAGCGACCCCCGGCTGATTGATAGCGTGTCGGTCGATCCAACCGCCGAGGTCCCCCGGGTCATACGGGAAATCCGAAGACCCGTCGGCCGCCTGCTGCAGCGCCGCCATAAAGCGTTCGAGTCCCGCCTCAGCCAGGTTGTAGGCCTGCTGTTGGCGAGCCGTGAGGCCGGTTTGCCGAGATTCGGCCAGCACCAGGGTGCTCACCGCGGCGAGCAGGGTGAGCAGGATGACTGCCACCAACAGCACCGCCACCAGGGTGAACCCCGCCTGCAGACGGTTACTCCTGCACTGTTGGTGCCGGCGCAGACGCCAGGATTCTCCCTTATGGTGATGACGCACGGCGGTTCACCTCACGATGATCGGCGGACTGCTGCGGTGGACTCCAGCAACATGGAAGTCGTCCTAATCCAGGTGATGCGGCAAGTACTGTACAGGCTGGCTCGGAACTTCGATGAAAGGCTATCATTTCTCACGCGTTGCAAATCCTCCGACCGTGGTCCCGGGTTACTCCGTGTGCCTGTCCACAACAACCGGCCGGGGAACGTACCACGGGATTTTCTGATCCAGGCCGTCCGTACTTTGTTGCAAGGAAGCCGACAGCGATCCCAAACCAAGAAAACGTCTGGAGTCAAATGTAATACGTTGGCCGATGATGGATCCGATCAACTGAAAGGAATTGTCTCCCCTGGCGGTCACATTGCCGTTTGGTGCAAAGATATAACCGGAAACAATGCCCCCGGGCACCAATTTCGGCAGCCGAATGTCCCCGCCATGCCGCAATAAGTCCAGCAGGTTCTGGAGAAAGACATCGAAGGCAACCCCCAGGCTCTGAACAAAGTCTGTGTCGAGCAGGACATTCTTTTTCGCCACATACAACGGCGGCGATGTGTCGCCGATGAACGCGTAAACCGTAAGTTCCCCGCTTACCACCACCGTCTTGTGAGCAGGATTCCCGAGTACGATCACCTGAGCATCAGGATTGTTAAACATGAGAACCGGCTTACTCGGGTCGACGGGCGACACCGCGACGGCCCCCCCGTTTTGCCACAGGTCCCACCATCCGCCCCAAAGGTCTTCGAACAAATAGTGCGTTCCGCCGGACGAAAAGGTTTGGATGCTCCCATTCCCGTTTCCTGCCTGAAGGGCCACCACCACGTCGTCGAAAGACGGTACGGCGAGCGGTCTGGTCAGCTTCCGAACGCTTACATGCGTAGGAAACCACTGTTCCGTTCCACTCAACGGCGAATCAGGTCCAAGGTCGAGCGTGCCGTTTTGGATCATCAAAGACGATGGGATTTTGCGGCTCGAGTTGGTGACGGCCAGATCCGCATCCGTATACATGGATCCGTACAGACTCAGCGACATGTTTGAATCGAACTGAATGCCTGTCCCCGTACCGGCCGTTGCGGCCAGCACGTATCGAAAAATATTGCCCAAGTACTGAAGGTCCACGGTGGCGACGACAGTCTTCTGGACCCCGTCCGCCGTCCCCGTCGACCGGACCTGTATCAAGTGCGGGTACGGCGGCGTGGTCGACGTTACGACGGTTCCGTTTTCATCGATATACGTTGCTTGTACGACAGTCCTGGGAGGCTGCTGAATTCCCTGGGTTTGCACCCATCTCGCCAGTGTCCCTGAATCATACGGGAACTGGCTCAGATCCCCCTGAGCAGCCGTCTGCAGGGCTGCCATAAACCGCTCGAGTCCCGTCTCGGCCAGGTTGTACGCCTGTTGCTGGCGCGCTGTGAGGCCGGTCTGCTTCGATTCGGCCAGCACCATGGTGCTCACCGCGGCGAGAAGCGTGAGCAGAATCACCGCCACCAGAAGTACCGCCACGAGGGTAAACCCATCGTGTCGACGCTGGCCCGGGTGTTTGCCGTTCCCGTGCTTGCCGCGTTTCGGTCCCGTGTAGCTGTCGCGCACGGTGACTCACCTCACTGCCCAGGCGGCGATGGGACTCTGGGCAGGACGGAGATGGTATCTACAAACGCTTGTTTCCACTGGCCTGTGCTTATGGTGATTGTCCATACCCGCCCATTGGGACTGGGTGCCTTCACTTGGAATCCGGTGATCGGCTGAAACGTGTAGGTGGCCGTCCCGCCGGCGGCCTTTGCCACCGTTACGGTCAGCGTTTGCGCCCCATCCCACGCGGCCGCCAGCGTGTCGCCGGAGGCCTGTACGGCGGTGAGAGAACGACCATCCCCGGCCCCCGTGACCGTCCGACTGTCGCGAATAAAATCGAGAAGCACCGTCTCCGCGTTTCGCACCGTCTGCTGCAGGTGTCCCTGAACCTCGATGGCCCGTTCGGTCGTCGTTGCGTACTGGCGAACCGCGAACACGACACTGAGGACCAGCAGAGACACCACGATGGCTGCGGTGATTTCCACCAGCGTGAACCCCTCGCGCCTCCGAGCTCTACTGAGCCGCCCGCGATTTTGCATGGTCATACTCCCCGAAAAATGACTTGACCTCATACGTTTGCAACTGACCCCGGCTTTGCCACGTCGTGGTCACCGTGATCTCCCAGCCCGGCGGACCACTCTGTGGGTACGTATACGTCACCACGGTGTTTATGCCGGGTGACCCGTTGAAGCCGTGCGACGCCAAGTCGCTGGGTTGGACCTGCCCGGAACCGGGTCGACCCCCTTGAGCATATTGGTCCATCAGCCATGCCCGGGTGGCTTCCATAGCTTGCTCCGTTTGGGAGACAGCCCGCGTCCTGGTCCCATCTTGCCGAATCCCCACATAAGCTGTCGTGAAATACCCCATGATTCCGACAAGTAGCGCCGCGGCGATGGTGAGCGACGCCAGAGCTTCCACCAGGGTAAATCCCTCCGTACGTCGCACCGGCGTTCTCGAACACGTGCGTCCATTCACCGTCTCCGCCCCGCTTTCACAAAAACAGGCCGAAATATGCTTTCATCAAGGCATCGCCGTACAGCCACGATAACAATGCCCCGCCGGCCAAAAACGGACCGAATGGAATCCGGCGCTGCTCCCCGAGGCGATCCATTCGCTGCAAGACCAGTCCAACCACAAGACCTGCGAGCGAGGCCGCGAACAAAGTGATGACTGTACCTGTCAGGCCGGTGAACGCCCCCAGGCCGACCATGAGCTTCACATCCCCGAGCCCCATGCCTTCTTTGCCGAAAAGAAGCGGACTCAACCAGTACAAAGTCAACAGCATACCTGCCCCCAGCGCCGCCCCGCCCAGATACCACCACCACGGTTCCGGTCCCATCCACAACCTAGCGCCGACCACCACGATCGCCAACGGATAGGTCAGCTCGTCCGGGAGAATCTTCCACTCCAGATCAATGGTCGACAATGCGATCAAAAAGCTGATGACCACCAGCCCCAACGCCGTCTCCCACGACCAGCCGTACCACCAGGCGGCCAAGCCCCACAACAGCGCGGTCAGCCCTTCCACCGCCGGGTACCGCCAAGAAATGGTTCCGCCGCAGTCCCGGCACCGCCCCCGCAGCCACACCCAACTCACCACCGGGATCAAATCCCGAGGGCGAATCCGGGCACCGCAGCGGGGACAGCGGGACGGCGGGAACACCACCGAATCCCCGCGGGGAAGTCGGTAGGCCACGACGTTGAGAAATGAGCCGATGATGAGGCCCATACAAATCGCGTAAATCACAACCGACGGACGCACACGAGGGGTATCTCCTTTGCCTCACAAATTCTAGAACTTTACACTGAGTGTTTGGGCATTGTTTCCACCGTGTGGACTTGTAATAGTGATTGTGTTGCCTTGAACGTCTATCGAATAATAGGCTGAGTTCCAAGGATCCTTTGGTGGAGCACCAAGATATGCCCCAATAAGTACACTATTCTGGTCTACTTTTTTGCTCGTTCCAGGGAGAGTCGCAGGATCATTGCCATCCATAATATACCTATTTGCTGCGTCAGCAATTGTTCTCAGATTTGCCATATCCGTGTTCTCCCGTGCCTTCTCAATCTGATTGTTCACCACCACAAACCCCACTCCGGCCACGATGGCCAGGATCACCACCACCGCCAGCATTTCGATGAGGGTGAACCCGCCTTGGCGCCGTCGCCGGACGGCCTGCGGCCGAGCCGGCTCCTTCTCCTCACGTCGCACCGGTGCGATTTCTTGTGTCACCATGTGCTTTCTCCTCCTCCCTTACCCCAAAAATGATTGTGAGATTTCCCGCCCTTCGGGATCGCACCTCGGGCGGGGCGCATGGTCGCATTCCGGTTGGACACGGGGCTGTTTGTCTATCCCCGCTCCGCCGCCGTCCCGCCCAGGACCTCCGGGTGTTGCCGAATGTCCGTCCGGCCACCCCGTGACTCCATCCCGCCCCGGCGCCCTACGAACCGACAAAATTCATCATCTGGAACATCGGCAGATAGACGGATAAGATAATGAGTCCCACAATCACCGCCAGAAACAGAATCATCATCGGTTCGAGCAGAGCGCCGAGCCTGGCGGCCATCTCCTGGACGTCCGACTCGTAAAAATCCGCCAGCTTATCCAACAGATCATCCAGTGTTCCCGTTTCCTCCCCGACCGCGATCATCTGCACCACCATCGGTGGAAACAGCCGGGGATGGCGCCCCAGCGTCTCGGCCATCGTCCGCCCGGCTTGCAATCCCTCCTGGGCCTCGGTCAATGCCGCCTGGTACAGCACGTTGCCCATCACCTTTTTCGTCAGGTCCAGCCCGTCGAGGATCGGCACCGCCGCCCGAACCAGGGTGGCGAAGGTTCGGCTGAACTGCGCCACGGCATGTTTCCGGTTCAGCCCTCCGAACACCGGCAGCCCCAACGACAGCCGCCCGATCCACTCCTTGCCCGCCGCAGTTCTGGCCCCGACCACCGCTCCACCGGCCACTGCCGCGACCAGCGCCAACGCCAGGTACCACCGCTCGGTGAGAAAACGGCTGAGCCCGAGGGTGATGCGGGTGGGGAGCGGGAGGGTAACCCCCTGCTGGGCGAACGTTTGGGCAAACGTCGGGATCACCGAGGTGAGCAGAAACACCGACACCCCCAGGGCGATGGTCAGCACCACCGCGGGGTACATCAGGGCCGATGTGATCTTCTGCCGGGTCGCCCGTTCCCGTTCGTAAAATAAGGCGGCCCGGTCCAACATCAGATCCAGTTGCCCGGAGAATTCCCCGGCCCCCACCATGTGAATGAAGAGTGCCGGAAATACCGACGGATGCGCGGCGAAGGCCCGCTGCAGGGCCGTTCCCTGGCGAACCTCCGCCGCCACGGCCTCCAACGTGCGTTTCAGCGTGCGATTTTCACTCTGCGCCGCCAGGATTTCCACCGACCGAGCCGCCGGAACGCCGGCCCGCACCAGCGTGGCGAACTGCCGGCAGAAAACCGCCAACGTCTGCACCTTGACCCGACCCTCGCCGAGACGCAAGCCGAACCGCGCGGCCCCGGTGCGCTTGGCAGTCCCTTCCGATCCCGCCGGACTCCCTGAGACCCCGCCGAAAACGCCCCGCACCCCGGCGGAGCGATCCCGGGACCTTCCGGGAAAGACGCTCCGGGTCCGCCCGCCGACCGTCCGCACCGCCGGTGCCCCGCCCGGCACGGGCTGCTCCGGTCCCATGCGTCCCGGCTCCATGGTCCCCGGTTCCCCCGATCCTCCGAACGGTGCGGCCGCACCCAGAGCCCGGTCCGCTCCCGGGAACGCCGGAGCCTGCGCGGCCGCGCCCCGGGCGATCCTCGTCGCCGAAACCGGCCCCTCCCTTCCCGGCGCCCGCCGCTCCTCGGGAACGGCTCCCGTGCGAAAGGCGGCGTTCAGGGGTGTCCCCGGGCCTCCCTCCCGGCCCCCGGGCCCTCCCAACGTACCCTGCGCTCCCTCCGGCGCGGCCGTCCCCGCATGCCTGCGGCCCAACGCCCCGAATAAACCCCCGGCCCGTCGCTCCACCGGGTCGATCCGCATGGGGAAGAGACCTTGCTGCCGAAGAGCGGAGCCGGCTGCGGCCGCATCAGACGCCTCGATCTGTCCCCGCACCGTTTTGCCCGCTCCGTTCACCGCCTGATACCGAAACAGCGCCATACTCTTCCCCCTTTCATTGTACGTGATAAGTTATCACATTCCGACGGCGATGCCATGAGCAATCTGTAACATCTGCCCGCCGGTTGCCCTCAGCCGAATGTACCCCTCTATCCCTCGTCCACGATCACGTTGAGCACTTCCCGCACCGTGGTCATCCCCTGCACCGCTTTCTGCAGACCGTCTTGAACCAGGGGCAGGTAGCCCATCTCCTCGACCACCCGGCGATACTCAGCCGCGGGGCGGCGCTCGGCGATCAAGGCGCGGATCTCCTCGTTCACCGGCAACAGCTCGTGCACCGCCATCCGCCCGCGATAACCGGTCCGGTGGCACGCCGTACATCCGCGCCCCCGCCACAGCGTCTTCGCCGCCCACCCCCAGTCCGCCAGAAGCTCCGCCTCATCCGCCGCCGGCCGATACGCCTCTCGACAATCCGCACACACCCGCCGCACCAGACGCTGGGCCACCACCCCCCGCAGCGTCGACGCGATCAGATAGGGCTCCACCCCCATGTCCATCAGCCGGGTGATGCTTCCCGGGGCGTCGTTGGTATGCAGCGTCGAGAGCACCAGATGGCCGGTCAGCGCCGCCCGCACCGCGATCTCCGCCGTCTCCTCGTCCCGGATCTCCCCGACCATGATAATGTTCGGATCCTCCCGCAGAATCGAGCGCAGCCCCACGGCGAAGGTCAGCCCCACCGCCTGGTTCACCTGCACCTGGTTCACGCCGTCGATCTGATACTCCACCGGATCCTCCACGGTGATGATATTCTGGGACTCCGCATTGAGATGATGAAGGGCGGCGTACAAAGTCGACGTCTTGCCGCTCCCGGTGGGCCCGGTGACCAACACGATCCCGTGGGGGGCGCCGATCATCGAAAGGAACGCCGCATGATTCCGCTCAGAGAATCCCAGATCCTCAATCCGGGTCACCGCGTTGCGCACATCCAGCAGCCGGAGGACAATCTTCTCGCCAAAAATTGTCGGCAACGTCGCCACCCGGACGTCCACGGGCCGCCCCCGCACCTTCAGCTGGATCCGTCCGTCCTGGGGCAGGCGGTGCTCCGCGATGTTGAGGTTCGCCATGATCTTCACCCGGGCGGTGAGGACCGGCTGCAGGTGCTTCGGCAGCCGCATCTGGGTGTGCAGGACCCCGTCGATGCGGAACCGCACCGCCACCGCCTGTTGTTGCGGGTCAAAATGAATGTCGCTCGCCCGCCCGTCCGCCGCCTGTTCGATCAACTGATTGACCAGCCGCACAATCGGGGCGTCCTCGGCCCGGACCTGCTCCTCGTCGACCTGCTCCGGCCGGACCTCCTTCAGGACCTCCGTCACCGACTGTTTCAAGCCGTAATACTGCTCAAGGGCCCGGTCCACGTCATCATGGGTGGCGATCACCGGATCCACGTGTAATCCCGTCGTCATCCGAATGTCGTCAATGGCAAAATAGTCCAACGGATCCACCATGGCCAAGGTCAGGCGGTTCCCGGACCGTTTCAACGGAATGACCTTGTACCGCCGGGCCAAGGCTTCGGGCACCAATTCCACCGCCGCCGGATCCGCCCGAAACCGATCGAGATCCACGTGGGGGATCCCGAGCTGAAACTCCATCACTTCAATCAGCTGATCTTCACTCAGCACCCCGCTCTGGGTGAGGATTTCGCCCAGCCGCCGGCCGGTGATTTTCTGATCCTTGAGGGCTCGTTCGAGTTGCTCGACGGTGATCAGGCCGGCTTCGAGGAGCAGGTCCCCAAGTCGTTTTCGCGTCACGGGAGCTGTCCCCCTCTCCCGGGATACATAATGCAAAAAAGGTTTTTTGAGCAATTTGTTGTTAAAGTTGTATTCGCTCTGCGGGTTCGTAAATCCTCCACATCCGCCTTCATTCCAGCAATTTTTCAAGATCCGGCCATATATCTATTTGCGAAAATCCTTATTCCAACGGGAGAGGAATGAGCGGTTCCGATCCAGGATCTGCACCGGGGTGAACAGGGGGAAGGATATCGTGAGAGGACCGGTACCGGAGGAGGGCGAGGGGCATCGGAGAATCGACAGCCTGGCGGGTGCGGGGAAAGCGATCCATCCTCATCCGGGACCGGTTCTTCTGATCTGGGGGCTCAGTTTGCTCGAAAGAAAAGCCACTCGGTCCATCCATAAAGACTCAACAAACTGATGATTAGTCCGGTGGGTATAGATATTGAGGAAATTTTCAGATATTCACTCCACGACACCCCAACGCCGTTTTTCCTCAAAATGAACATCCAGATTAAGGTTGCCAGCGTTCCCATCGGCGTGATCAGCGCCCCGACGTCGCTCCCGATGATGCTGGCCAGGTACGCGATCTGGAGGGTATGGGTGTCCAAGCCCATTTGTTTCAGAGCCAACGTCCCAACCATGACGGAGGGCAAATTATTGCACATATTTGACAATAAAGTCAAAAAAGCTCCCATGACCAGACTGGCAGATAAGTGATTCGTGGTCACCAGGCCGCGCAAATGCTCCACGATGATCATCGTCAAGCCGGAATTGTGGAGGCCGTACACGATGACGTACATCGTGAAGGCAAACACCAGAATGTGCCACGGGGTTTTCTTAATGATGTCCAAAGCTCCCATCTTGTTGCGATACCATCTGACGGCGATCAGGAGCCATGCTCCGACAACGGCAATCCATTCAATGGGAATCCCCAAACCCGAAAAAAGAAAGAATCCCGCTCTGACGAAGATGACAATCGCGATGCAGATTCGGAACATCCACCAGTCGACCGGTTCACCGGTCCGCAGCCTGAGCTGATGTGGAGGATCCGGATGCCGGACGGGATGATGGTGTTTCGCTTTTCGAGGGGGCGGCGGGGGCAGGGGGGGTTCGGGAGCAATTGAGATTTTGTTTGGAATCTCTTTTCTGAAATACAGGTAAAGCAGCAGCGAGATCACGGCGATGCCGATCATGGAGGGCACGAACATCATGGCGGCATAGGTGTTCAAATCCAAACCCACAATGTTTAACGCGATCAGATTGGCCAGATTGCTGACGCCAATCGGTGCACTGGCGGCGGTGGCAACCAGTGCACCAGACAACAGATAGGGCATCTTCTGCTCTCGTTTGAGGTGCAGAAGGGTCATCATTTGCATGATGATGGGCGTGGTAATCAGAATACTGCCGTCGTTGTTAAAGAACATGGTCATCAGGAAACAGAGAAGATTGACATACCAGTACAGCAGAATTCCCGAACCCCTCGCCCTCTCGACCAGGTTGAGAGCCACCCAGCGAAAAAAACCAATGCTTTGCAGGACAATCGACATCACAATCGTGGAGAGGATGGTGATCGAAGCTCCGTTGACAATTCCCAATATCCGGTAGATGTCTGTGAGCGGAACCACACCCAGTAGAAAGATGCACGCCGCTCCAACCGTTGTCGGGATTGCCTCATTGATCCCATAGGGCCTCCACATGATGAACAGGACTGTCAGAAAGAATATCATGAGGATGAAGACTACCGTCATGTCAAGCATCCGATTTCGCCTCATAACCGTAGGAAACTGAGGCACCTGTGTCCTGAGGCCTGACCGGTTCGGGTTGATGCTCTACGCTGGGCGGTTTCATCAGCCAATAGAGGATGCAGCCGGCCAGCACAATCACTATGGCGAACACCATCGAATCCTCCTCTCCTCCCTGGAATCAAATAGGTTTGTCATGGACCCGGCGTTTTCTAAATCGAGGTGAAGGTCTTAAAGCTGTTCAGAACCCTGTCGTTTTTTTGCGGGATTTCTTTTTTCTGCGGCCGTTTTTGACGGGATGCTTTTCGTGAGATTCTCTTTTGTCCGGAGGAAGTTTTTCTTCCTCAATGCTCTTAATGTGATGGATTTGATAGAATACAAGCGGCGGTTTATCTCCCGACTTGGGGGTTTTTTTGTCGACGGGTTCCACGACTACATAATCCGACCGGGCAGCCACCAGCTTACCTACAATGGACTCCGGTCCTTTATTGATGCGCACCACTTTGCCAACCAGTGAATGGAGAATGGGCAGGAGGATTGGCGCGAAAATTTCGTGTTCCACTTGCATAGGTCCCCTTTCGTGCTTCATTGTCCGTGATAATGAATGAATACGCAGGTTGAACCGAAGTTGTACCATGCATGTGCCTTAATTTTGACGAATTCCACTGGTTTGGATGGGAGAACACAAGAACCCGAGGGATTGAGAACCCTATGTGGGCGTGCCACTCTTGCAGCGATGTTCCCAGCGTGTTTTCAGAAAGCGAAAGAGGAACGACCCCTTTTTCTTAATGGCGGGAGTTTTTCTTCCCCAATGCTCTTAATGTGATGGACTTGATAGAATACAATCGTGTTTCCGGGTTCATTCCCCCAGCCGCCGGTGCAAAATGTCGATGGTCCTCCGGGCGGTTTCCAACGCCAGTTGCTGCATCTGTTTGGTCCCCGGTATCATGGCCGCCCGGGCTTCGTCCAGGTGTTCGCTGCAGGAGAGCAGGGTGTGGATAAACGTCTCTTCGTCCGCCGCATGGGTGGAACCGGCGCAGGGAATGCCCACCCGGCCGGAGAACCGTTCGATCTTCTGATCATACGAAAAGGCCACGGCGGGAACGGCGAGCAGCGCCGCCAGGATCAAGGAGTGAAGGCGCATGCCCACCACCATATGCGAGGCTTTGATGACGTTGAGGATATCGAACACGCTGAGGGGCGTTTCGATGACCGTGGCGGCTGGGCCCAAGTGCCGGGCTATTTCTCTTGAAGGCCGGAGGTCCTTGGGGTGCTGCATCGGGAGAAATACCACGTGCCATCCCCGATCAATGAGGCGCTTCAATCCGCGGGCAAAAAGCATCTTATACGGGACCTTGGCGGCGGGCCATTCCCGGACGGACACGATGGCCACTTGGGTTGCGGGGACTCGGTGGCGTTGGAGGATTGCCCGCCCAAGATCCTCGTCCACCCGGCTGGTGTCGATGGCCATGGCCGGGTCGGCGGTGACCAGAAGCGGCGGCCGGGTGACACCGGTGCGCAAGAAATCGTCCCTGGATCCTTCATCCCGAACGGTGATGAGATCAATGTCGTTCAGCGTGCGCCGGATGAGCCATTTTGAAAGCGGGCGGCGCACCGGACCGAACCCCTGGGCATAAAACACCACCGGTTTATCCAGCCATTTGGCCATCTGGACCACGCCGAGATAATAGAGGATGCTGCGGGGGCTGGTCACGTCCTGGAGCAGGCCGCCCCCGCCCATCACCAACATGTCGGCCTTTTTGAGTTGCCGGATAATCGTCCACGGGTTCCACCGGTCATAGGCGGGAATCTGAAACAGCGCCCGGGTGTGGCGAGGCTGGTTGGAGAGCACCCGGCAGTGCACCGTCGGGTCATAGCGGCGCAGGGACGTGATGATGCCGTGAAGGACGGCGTCATCACCGGCATTATGAAACCCGTAGTACCCGGCAATCAAAATGGTCGCCACAATCATGACCCTTCCTTCGAATTCTCCAATAAACAAGGACAAGTATACCAGCAATGGGTACCTGTGCAAAGGTTAGAGCCGGTAGGCTTTCGGGCGCCGGTCCCTCAGCACCGGCATCCGCCGGCGCACGTCCGCGACGAGCTGGAAATCGAGGTCGGCATAGAGGATCCCCGGTTTTGCCCCCGCCTCGGCCACCACCCGGCCCCAGGGATCCATCGCCAGGGACCCGCCGGCAAACCGGTCGCGGTCATTGCGCCCGACGATATTGACCCCGATCACGTACGCCTGATTCTCGATGGCCCGGGCGACGATGAGGGTGCGCCAGTGGTCGGCCCGCTGCACCGGCCACTCGGCGGGAAGGAACAGGATCTCGGCGCCCTCCAGCACGTGGGCCCGGGCCAACTCCGGAAAGCGCAGGTCGTAGCAAATCATCACCCCCGCCCGGGTCGCAGGCGGCGTTCCCGGTTTCCCCATGGCGAAGGTGGCCCGGCTCTCCCCGGGGGCCAGGTGGCGGTCCTCGTCCATCAGCCCGATCAGGTGGATTTTGCGGTACAAGTTGACGAGGGTTCCGTCCGGCGCAAAGGTAAGCGCCGTATTCGACACCCCGTCGGCAAATTGAATAGGAAACGATCCGCCGATGAGCCAAATTCCGTGTTCCCTCGCCCACTGACCGAGCAAGGTCGCCGTTTCACCGTCGATCTCCTCGGTATGTTCGGAAAGGTGGGCAAAATCATATCCACACGTCCACATTTCTGGCAGGACGACGACATCGGCCCGGTTTCCCGCCGACTCCCGGACCATCGTTTCGGCCCGGGCCCGGTTTCCGGCGCGGTCGCCCTGGGCCACTTCCATCTGACAGAGCGCCACTCGCACGGTTTCGCCTCGCTTCCTCGGTTCTGTTTTCATGATAGCGATTCTTCGCCTTCACTTCCACACGAATGATGAGGGTTCGGGGTGGCTCCTCCCTCCGGGGACGGCACCCCGCTGGGTCAAACGCTATGGGTCGGCCTCCCCCTGGCGCAGAAGGCCGCCGCATCGGTTTCGACAATGGTCGAGGCTGTCCGGGTTGCGGTATGATAGGAAATGAAACGGTGGATCGGTCAAAAGCCGGCGGAATCGGAAGTGACGCGCGTGTTCGATCAGTTTTGGGACGCCATAGATGCGGTGTATCAGTCATACAACCGAGCCTCCTGGGCCCGGGCGGGTTTCCCCGAGGGTGACCCCCGGGCACCGGCGCCCGGGCGCTGGACGGGGCCGGACGCAGAGCGGCGACGGCCGGATTTGACCCGGCGGCTGTTGGATCGGCTGGGCCGGCCGGATTACGGCGCCCCGTCGGTGCTCGTGGCGGGCAGCAAGGGCAAGGGCTCCACGGCGCGAATGATTGCCGGTATTCTTCAGGCCCACGGTCTCCGAGTGGGGCTTTTTACCGGCCCTCACCTCCTCCACCCGATGGAACGGATCACGATCAACGGCATTCCCCTTCCCGAGGAAGATTTTGTCCGGTGGATGAATGAGATCGGCCCCTTGATTCAGGAGATTGACCGGGAGATTCGCTCTGATGAGTACATCGCTCCGGTGGGGATTTACCTGGCCGTGGCCCTGTGCGCGTTTCGGGAGGCGGGCACGGACATCGATGTGCTCGAATGCGGCCGGGGGGCCCGGTTTGACGATGTGGCCCAGGTCCGCGCCCGCTGGGCGGCGGTGACCCCGGTCATGGAGGAACATTTGAAAGAACTCGGGCCGACCCTGGCGGATGTGGCCTGGCATAAGGCGGGGGCGATCCGCCCGGGCGTGAGGGCGTCCTTCGCGGGACGCCAAAACCCTGAAGTGGCGGCGCTGCTTCGCGGTGAAGCGAAAGCCTTGGGGGTGCCCTTGCGAATCCTGGGGCGAGATTTTTGTGTTGACGAGGCGAAGATTACGTCCCAAGGGCTGTGGACGGCGATCACGACGCCGGGGGGCCGTCGGATTGAAACCACTCTTCCGGGGGTGGGGGGATTCCAGGCGGACAACGCGGCCCTGGCCGCCGCGGTGGCGGAGAACATCCTGCAGGACGAAAGCTGGAGAGGCCGCGGGGCGCCGTGGTCTGAAGCCCGGGCTGCGGAGGGGCTGCGCAAGGCCGTGCATCCCGGGCGGTGCCAGATTCTCTCCCGGCGCCCCTTGATCCTGGTGGACGGGGCGGTGACGGGGGCCAGTGCGGCCCAGATCCGGGAGTTGCTTGAACGCTGGAGGGTCCGGGTGGTCACCGTAGGGGCGGTGCCGTGCGACAAGGATTACCCGGGGGTGTATCGGGAGCTGGCGGCGGTGAGCGACGGCCTGGTCCTTACCCGGGCGGGTAACGGGTATTTTACGTATCCCGGGGAAAGGGAGGCGATGGCCAGGAGATGGTACGCCCGGGTGGCGACGGCGCCGAATTTGAAGGAAGCTTTGCGGGTGGCCGGGATGTGGTTGAAGAAGACCAGGGGGACGCCGGCGGGAGCCGGGGTGAGCAGGCGGACCGGGATGGCCGCCGGAGCGAACGTGCATGTGCAAAGGGTGGAGCTGCCGGTGGGGCTGGGGGGCCGGCATGAGAAGGAGCACCCGGGCGAACGGGGGATCCTGTTGGTCGGGGCGCAGCCTTTTGTGGCGGAGGTTTTGTCGTTCTTGACAGAATGCCCACAACATGGTTCTATGATAAATGATTCGCGTGCGAAGGATAGCCCTGGCGGGGGAGGACGTGGGGATGCGAGATGAACAAATCAGTGAACTGATCGAGTTAATGCGGCGCACCATGCGGGAATTCAAACAGCGGGTGCATCAGGAGTTGCGGGAGTACGACCTCACCGTTCCGCAGATGTGGGTCTTGCGAACGCTTCATCACGAAGGCACCCATTCCTTGGCCGAGCTGAGTCGGCGGGTGGGCATGTCCACCAGCACGGCGAGCGGGATCGTGGATCGCCTGGTGCGCATGGGCCTGGTGGACCGGGTCCGGGACGAGCAGGATCGGCGGGTGGTGTGGGTGAGTCTCAGTGCACAGGGCCAGGCTTTGGTCGCCAAGGTTCCGGCTTTGCATATGGACTATTTTCGAACGTTGTTGGAAAAAATGCCGTCGGAGGAGGCGGAGGGGTTAATCCGCCATCTGAAGACGTTGTTGACCATCATCGAAGAGTCCCAAATGGACGGATCCCGTTAGATTTCTCGCATGCAAAGGATTCGATCGGTGGGGCAGACTAACGGGCGGAGATTCGGAAGTGAGGGAGGGGTCCGACCGCCGATGAGACGCCTTGTGCTGCTCAACCTGATTCTCTGGCTGGCTGTGGCCGCTGCGGCGGGGGCAGCCGGCTTCTTTTTCTGGGATAAAGCACAATATATCCGTACGAACCGGGCTCAGGTGGGGGCGGACCTGGTGGTGATCAGCGCTCCGGAGGTGGGCAGGCTGACCCAGTGGTCGGTGAAAACGGGTGATCGGGTTTCCGCCGGGACGGTGCTGGGCACCCTTCAGCCCTTGGCCGTCTCCCCGATGCCCGGGACCGGTTCCGGGCTGAGCCCGGGATCGGCCGGGGGTGCGGGCCGGACGGGTCAGGGAAGCGGGGGCGGGGAGGGAAAAACGGCGCCGCCGGCCCTCACCGCCGTCGGCGGAGGGCCCGCCGCGACCGTTTTTGCTGTTTCACCAACGCATCCCGTTGTGTCATCCGGATCGGGCGATGTGCGGGATGGGGCGGTCTTGCAAAACCGGTTCGGCCTTCGCCCCCGAGTCGCCGCTGTCCGCGCCCGATCCACGGCTCGCCCCGGGTCTTCGGTCCGTCCCGGGGTTCGCACCGGCGTGCTCCCCGCGCCGCCCCGCCCGGTTTCGCCGGACACCGCGCCGCGGTCTGCACCGGTGCCCACTCCTCCTCCGCCGGTGAACCTCACGAGCCCCATCGATGGCGTACTGCTCTATACGGCCGCGGCCCCCGGGACGATTTGGGCCCCCGGGCGGACCTTGGCCGTCCTGGCCGACCTCTCAAAACCCTTTGTGAACGCCTACATCGACGACAACGCCCTCAAGAATCTGTCCGTGGGGAAAGACGTGGACGTGTTCCTGGACGCGTATCCCGGCACATCCTTTCCGGGGAAAGTGGTCCGCATCGCCGACGCCGCCGGATCCTTCGCGGCCCCGGAGCTGCCGTCCGCGGCGGGCACGAACCAAACCCGGCCCACCGTGCGGGTGCCGGTGCGAATCGCCGTGGATGATTTTTCCGGCAAATACGTGGTACCGGGGATGAATGCGTCCGTTCGGATTCATCGGTAGTCCGATCAACCATACAAAGGGGGACCAGCACCGGTGAAAGCTTCCCGCATGATCCTTTTCAATCTCATCGCCTTGGTGATTCTCGCCGCATTGGTGCTCGGTGGTTACTACTATCTGTATCAACGCTGGAACTATATCGCCACCGACGACGCCCGGGTGTGGGCGGATTTGGTGCCGGTCAGTCCCGCAGTTCCGGGACGGTTGAGCGGTTGGAAGGGGACGGTGGGCCAGACCTTTAATCAAGGCGATACCATCGGTCAAATCGACGGTGCGGGGGACGCCGGCCGCATCACCGCCCCCATCAGCGGATCGATCATCCAGAGCAACGTCGCAGATGGCCAAATCGTCTCCCCCGGCCAGCCCCTGGCGACGATGGCAGACATGAAAAAGCTCTACATTCTCGCCAATATCGAAGAAACCCGCATCGCCGATGTCAATATCGGGGCGGACGTGGACGTCACAGTTGATGCGGACCCCGGAACCACCATCAAGGGCCGGGTGGATCAAGTCGGGCTCGCCGCCAACTCCGTCTTTTCATTGTTCCCTCAGCAAAATACCACGGGGAATTATACCCGGGTGGTGCAGCGGATCCCGGTGAAGATCTCCATGTCGGCCTATGACCAGGATATTGTTCCGGGGATGAACGCCACCGTCCGGATTCACAAGAGTTGAGGGGGTGAGGAGAATGGACAATCCGTCCGAAAACGGCGGGACACGCGATTCCCGGCCTCCCACCGACGCACCGAGTACTGAGGCGGGGTCGAGTGCGGTATCGGGCCTCGGGGGCGCGGCGTTGGGGGCCCGGCTGCCCGAGGGGATGCGCTTCGGTCCCCTGATGGCGGTGCTCATGCTCGGGGTGTTTCTGGCCATTCTCAACCAAACGCTGTTGAACGTGGCGATCCCCCACATGATGAACGAATTCAACGTGTCGGCGGACACGATCCAGTGGGTGATGACCGCCTACATGTTGGTGAACGGCGTACTGATCCCCATCTCCGCCTTTTTAATGGAAACTTTCGGGAGTAAAACGCTGTTTGTGGTGGCGATGGCCTTTTTTACGGTGGGCTCCCTCATCTGCGGCGTCGCCACAGATTTCCCCCTGATGCTCACCGGGCGGATCGTCCAGGCCGTGGGCGGCGGCATTCTCATGCCCTTGGTGATGAATATTTTTCTCGCTATCTTCCCCCCTGAAGCCCGGGGGCGGGCGATGGGATTTCTTGGGCTGGGGATGATTTTCGCGCCGGCGGTCGGTCCCACCCTGTCCGGGTGGGTGGTGCAGTACTACACGTGGAGGCTTTTGTTTTACGGGATGGTTCCCCTGGGCATTCTGGTGATCCTGATGGGCGTGGTGTACCTTCGGGACATCCCTCACAAACACAGGCCCCCTTTAGATCTGTACGGCGTGGTGATGTCCATCCTGGGTTTTGGCGCCCTCCTGTACGGGTTCAGTGAGGCCGGGTCCGGGGGGTGGGGACAGACCCAGGTGATCGCCGGACTCAGCGTCGGAGCGATCGGGGTGTTCCTTTTCGTGTTGAGGGAGCTATCCGCCGCGGAACCGATGCTCGACTTCCGCATTTTTCGCTACGACATGTTCGCCCTGAGCAGCCTGATCAACGCGATCATCACCATGGCGCTTTTCGCCGGCATGTTCCTTTTGCCGATCTACTTGCAGAATCTCCGGGGCTTTACCCCCCTTCAGGCCGGATTGCTGTTGCTTCCCGGGGCTCTGATCATGGGGGTCATGTCCCCGGTCTCCGGGGCTCTCTTCGACCGGATGGGTCCCAGACCCCTGGCGGGGGTGGGGCTGATCATAACGGCCGTGACGACTTTCGAATTCACCAAACTGACGATGCAAACCAGTTATAACCATATTCTGGCGCTCTACGTCATCCGGTCCTTTGGGATGTCCCTTCTCATGATGCCGATCATGACCGCCGGGCTGAACCAGCTGCCGATGGTGAAAAATAGCCATGGCACGGCCTTATCAAATACGGTTCGGCAGGTGGCCGGGGCCATTGGGACGGCGTTTCTGACCACCGTGTTCACCACCCGCAACGACTTCCATCTTCGGATGTACCTCGACCCGATAAACCGATATGATCCCTTTGTCCAGCAGTCCGTGCAACAGATGGTCGGTGCGGCATCCTCGGCGGGTTTGCCGCCGGCCCAGGCCCAGGGGCTGGGGGCCCTGGGTTTGTACGGCAGTGTAGCCCAGCAGGCGGCGGTCCAAGGGATTGATGATGCCTTTTGGTGGGCGACGGGGTTGACGGTGTTGGGGCTCCTGTTTAGCTTTTTCTTGCGGGATGTGCGCCGGGACCGCAAGGGTGCCGCCCGGGGACCGGTTCTCACCGACGGCGCCCTTGCGCAGGAGTCGCCGTCGGGGACGGATCCGTCCGGAACGGACCCTTCCGGGCCAGCCCCGGGCCGGCCCTCGCACCGGGGTCCGGAGGGGCCGCTGCAGCCCGAGGGCGGGCAGGCCTGAACCGGGCGGCATTGGAGGTGCCGGCGAAGCCCGCCCCATTCCGCCTCTCTTCACCTTCGGCCCGGATCGTGCTGGGGCGGGTAGTTTTCCGGGGATTGGTCTGTCAGAGGCGATTGGGAGATCATCCCAGAGCGCTGCAGATTGATTTGCAGATCATATTCCGCCCGACATTTCGTGAACATCTCCGGCCACTGGCGGGCCACCGAGCGCCAGAGTTCTGGATTTTTCCGGAACAGCCGGGTGCCGAACTGGGCGGCGTCCACATGCTTGGCCTTGAGGCGCTGGAGAGTGCGGTCCATCTCTGTCTCCATGTATTGGGCCACGATCTTTCCCCATTCCTGCATCCGCTCCGGGGTTGGCGTATCTCCCTCACACACGGCGTCCACCTCTCCTTGACCGTAACCGTGCACCCGAAACACGACGCCCGAAGAAGTTACGACGGGATCAACGTCCAGTTCGGCGTGGAGAAGTCGTATCGAAAGGCGCTGGCCTGTGGACGAGGGACCGCCTCCAGGACAGGGAATATGGATGAACGCTTGACCCGAGCGACCAAGGAGCCACATCAGGCCTTGGCTCTCCCGGACGGGCAGGAGGTCCACCAATTTTCCCCCTCGAAACAAACCGACACCCATGACCCTCGGCTCGTTATCGACCGGGTCGATCCAGGCCATGACCGGGGATTGGGACGGGCTGAGAAGGTCGTTTACCACGCGCAACTCGACGCTGGGCTCGGTGATGGACGTTCGCAGTTGTTGGTCCGCCAGTTTGCGCAAGCCCCGGGCGTTGACCCGCTCGGGGCTCGTCTGGACGTCGAGCAGTTCCCGGGCGGTGCCGCTCGTGACCACAAACATTTGCGACCGGCGGAAGTTGCGCTCACGCTCGATATAATCCAAGGCCTGGTCGAAGCCTTTCTCGGCGTAACGGCGGCCGAAGACCACCACTGTGTTGTGGGCCACGAAGGGCCGGCGCGGCAGTACGCGGTACAGCCGGTCCAAAGCTTCCTGAACCGTTTTTCCTCGTTGTTGATAATTGATAAACGCGCGTTTTCCGCTCGAATCGCCGCCGCCCATGGTTCCCTGGCCTTGCCCACCCCCGGTGGTTTGCCCGGTGGGGGAGAGGAGTTGGACGGTGACATCGACCCCGTTTTGCCCAGCGTCGTCGATCCCCATGCCGATGACCAGGGCGAGGTCTGTTACTTCCACCCGATCCCAGCAACCCGTGAGCACAATGGCGAAAAGAACGACGATGAGCCATCCACTCTTTTTTGGCCAGCCTCTTCCTTCTCTTTTCACAGCGGGTCCTCCTCGGCTTTCCCCGGCAGAGGGCGAGGGATGTCCGCACTGCGGGTGGGGTCCACCGTTTCGTACATCTTCGGGCGCTTTTTCATGTACCACCACGGCGGGCGGCTAAACGTGTCCTTGAGATCCTCCCACACCAGGGGGGCGATGGGAGCCATGTAAGGCACGCCGAAAGACCGCAGGGAAACCAAGTGGATCCACAGGACGAGTAGAGAAATGATGATGCCGTACAGTCCGAACAGCCCTGCCATGATCATCATGGGAAAACGCAGGAGCCGGAAGGTGATGGCGATGTTGTAACTGGGGATCGTAAAGGACGCGATTCCCGTCAACGCTACGATGATGACCATGGCGGGCGATACGATGCCGGCGTTGACGGCCGCCTCGCCGATCACCAGGGCGCCGACGATGCTCACCGATTGGCCGACAGCCTTGGGCAGGCGGATACCGGCTTCCCGCAGGGCTTCGAAAGTCACTTCCATGATTAACGCCTCGACGACGGCGGGGAAGGGCACGCCTTCGTGGGAGGCGGTCAGGGTCATTAACAGGGTGGTGGGGATCATCTCTTGGTGATACGACAACAGGGCCACATAAGTGGCGGGCAAAAGCAGGGCGATCCAGAAATACATATGCCGCAGCAGGCGAACGGCCAGGGCCATGCTGTACCGTTCAAAATAATCTTCCGGGGACTGCAGGAAGTTGACGAAGAGAGCCGGGATGAGCAAGGCGTTTGGGCTGCCGTCCACGACGATCCCCACCCGGCCCTGCAGAGCCTCGGCGGCGAGGCGGTCCGGGCGCTCGGTGTATTCGATGGTGGGAAAAGGGGACAGGGGCGCGTCGTCGATCAGCTCCTCGATGTATCCGGAGTCGAGGATGGAATCTGCGTCAATCCGATTCAGGCGCTCCTGGCACTCTTTGACATAACCCGGTTTGACGATGCCCTGGATGTAGACCAGGGCGACCATTGTTTTCGACACCCGGCCCAGGGCCATATATTCCACTTTGACCCGAGGGCTTTTGAGCCTGCGGCGGATGAGGCCGAGGTTCATTTCCAGACTTTCGGTGAAAGCCTCCTGGGGGCCCCGGACCACCGCCTCCAGCGTCGAACGTTCCACCGGGCGCCCTTGGAACTGCATGACGTCCAGGACGATCGCCTGGTTGAATCCGTCCAGGCACAGAACCGCCGCCCCCTCCCCCACGGCGATGTTGATCTCTTCCACACTGTTTACAAGGCGAAGAGAAGGGCTGCGCAAAGCCCGTTGGACATCTGTCACAGTTTCCGCCTTTTCCAGGGTGGTCAACGGTTCAAGAATACTTTCTTGGGCCAGTTCTTTGCCGATCAACGTGTAGATCCAGATGATGAATCCCCGCCGTCCTGCGGTCTCGATCCAGCGGAACTGGACGTCATCGCACTTTGTCCACATCTCTTGAATCTGTTGATAAAGCCGGTCGATCTCCGGGGATAAGCCCGCGGCTCCCTCCCCCCTGCCCTGGGGATCTGACCAGGAAATTTGTTTGTTTTTGCGATTCTTTCCGCGTCCCTCTCCATCGCGTCGCACCATAGGATTTCCAACCTCGTTTGGGGATATTTCCCGAGGGATATTGTTCCATGGGCCCACGCAATTATGCGCCGTACAAAAAAGTCGACTTTCATTCCACCCTTCCGAATCCTTTGATCCCTATGTATAATGAAGACGAGCCGGTTGGTAGGCCACCTCCGCCGATTCCGGTGACGGTCTGGGGAGTTCGCGGTGCGGCTGGGTCCGGCCGGATTTCCGATCCCGAATCAAGGGAGGTTTACAGCTCATGAATGGCACCATGATGAACACTCCGTTGGTTTTGCCTTCACTGCTCGAACGGGCGGGGACGTTTTATGGCAAGGTGGAAGTGGTCTCCCGATTGCCGGACCGCTCGCTGCACCGGTATCGGTATGCGGATTTTTATCGCCGGGCCAAGCAGTTGGCCGAAGCCCTGCAAAAGGCCGGACTCCGCCGGGGAGACCGGGTTGCCACCCTGATGTGGAATCACTACGCCCATCTGGAAGCGTATTTTGGGATCCCGGCGGCGGGAGGGGTTCTGCACACGGTGAACCTCCGGCTCCACCCCGATGACATCGCCTTCATCATGAACCATGCCGAAGACCGGTTCCTGATCATCGATGACGTGCTGGTGCCGCTCTACGAACAGGTGAAGGGGCGGGTCAATCTGGAGCGCGTTTTTGTCGTCTCCCTCACCGACGCCCCGGTTTCGTCGGAGTACGAAAAGTATGAGGACCTGTTGGCCACGGCCACGGGGGATTTTCACTACCCAAACCTCGGCGAGAACGAAGCGGCGGGCATGTGCTACACTTCGGGAACCACGGGCAGGCCGAAAGGTGTGGTGTATTCCCACCGGGCCCTCGTGCTCCACTCCCTGGCCAGCGCGATGGCGGACACCTTGGCGCTTTCCCAGCGGGATACGGCCACTCCGGTGGTGCCGATGTTTCACGCCAACGCGTGGGGAGTTCCCTTTGCGGCGGTGCTGGTGGGGGCAAAGTTGGTGTTTCCCGGACCCCACCTGGATCCTGTGAGCCTTTTGGACCTCTTTGAGGCGGAACGGGTTACGCTTAGCGCCGGTGTACCGACCATTTGGTTGGGGATCGTGCAAGCGCTGGAGAAAGAGCCGGATCGCTGGAAGCTCCAGCCGATGCGCATGGCGGTGGGCGGGTCGGCGGCGCCGGAAGGGCTGATCCGGGCCTTCGACCGGTTCGGTCTGCGGATCGTGCACGCGTGGGGGATGACGGAGACGACGCCCCTGGCGACGGTGAGCTACATCAAGTCCACCCTGGACGATCTGCCCGAAGACGAGAAATACGCTCTTCGCGCCAAGCAGGGGCTGACGGTCCCCCTGATCGAAGCCCGAATCGTGGGCGATCGGGGCGAGGCGCCTTGGGACGGGCAGACGATGGGGGAACTCCAGGTGCGGGGTCCGTGGGTGGCAGCCAGTTACTACCAGATGCCCAACAACGACAGTTTTACTCCGGACGGCTGGTTCCGCACCGGAGACGTGGCGACCATCGACCCGGAAGGCTACATGAAGATCACCGACCGGACGAAAGATTTGATCAAATCCGGGGGTGAGTGGATCAGCTCGGTGGATCTTGAGAATGCTCTGATGGGCCACCCGGCGGTGGCCGAGGCGGCGGTGTTCGCGGTCCCCCATCCAAAATGGCAGGAGCGGCCTCTGGCGGCGGTGGTGCCAAAAGCCGGGATCCAGGTGACGGAGGAGGAGTTGCGGGCGTATCTGGAATCCAAGTTTGCCAAATGGTGGCTGCCGGATGCCGTCGTGTTTTTGGAGGAGATTCCCCGCACCTCGGCGGGCAAGTTTATGAAGGCGAAGTTGAGGGAACAATTTAAGAATTGGAATGATGAACAGGCCCCGGGATCGCCGCATTCTTGAATGTGCCAGGGTACAGATCGGTCGGGCGGTGCAGCTTCCTCCGCCTTGGGAAATATTCCTCGTGACGGAAACATGAAAGGGGAGTCGATAAGATGGATGTCAAAGGATACAGCGCCATCGTGACGGGGGGAGCCTCGGGGCTCGGCGAGGCCACGGCGCGTAAACTGCATGAGCTCGGAGCCAAGCTGGTCATCGCGGATGTCAGCGAACGGGGCCAGGAGGTGGCCGAGTCCCTCGGAGAAGGGGCCCGGTTTGTCCGCACGGACGTCACGGATCCGGAATCGGTGCGCGCCACGGTGGCGGCGGCGAAGGAGCTCGGTCCCCTGGGGGTGACGGTGAACTGCGCGGGGATCGCCATCGCCGAAAAAGTGCTCGGCAAACAGGGGCCCCATGATCTTGACGCTTTCGCCCGGGTGATTCACGTTAACCTGATTGGTACGTTCAACGTGTTGCGTTTGGCCGCCGAGGCCATGTCCCAGGGGGAGCCCAACGAGGACGGAGAACGCGGGGTGATCATCAACACCGCTTCGGTGGCCGCTTTCGAGGGGCAGATCGGCCAGGTGGCCTACAGCGCATCCAAGGGCGGCGTGGTGGGGCTGACCCTGCCGGCGGCCCGGGATTTGGCCCGCTATGGCATCCGCGTCGTCAGCATCGCCCCGGGGATTTTTGATACCCGCATGCTGGCGGGTCTGCCGGAGCCGGCCCGAAAATCTCTCGGTCAGCAGGTGCCCTTTCCCAGCCGCCTGGGCCGACCCGAAGAGTATGCGATGCTCGTGGCGTCGATTGTGGGCAATGCCATGATCAACGGCACCACCATCCGGCTGGACGGCGCCATTCGCATGGCCCCGCGATAATCGTTCGGCCCCTTCTCCCCTCCCCCCGGTGGGCGGGGAGATGCGATCTGCGCCCGGCAACCAGTATCCGCTGGTAAGACTCTGCAAGAGCGGATGAAACCGCAGGTCCAGCACCGCAACCACGTCCGGGCCCGTCTTCACTCGCCAGCCAAGTGTCGTGACATCTTCATCCATGAACAAGTCACTCCCCTCGCCTTTTGGCGGGGAAGGAGAAAAAACCGGACTCTGTTGACATCGGACGCCAGAATCCGGCTTATAAAAAAGCTCAGCCCCCTTGGAAAATCCAAGGGGGCATAGCGCCGTGCTCCAGTGCGGAGAAAAAAATCAAATTGTTCAAAAACCTCATGCCCAACGACATGGGTAAATAACTGCAGTTCCTGCCGTTAATATATCGCTCAACCGATAGTTCGTCAACCCCCTTTGGGCTGAATTTTTCATCCCCCCGTTTCTGTTTCGGCGAGGATTATCCTGACGTATTGAAAAGTTAACTCGCATGTTACACGCTTTTTTCGGTTCGTTAACGACGGATACTTGTCAACAAGTTAGCATAAGGGTGCATCGGACAGCTGTTCAAAAGCGCGCCGTAGAACAGGATGCAAAATCAATCTGGGCAGGGAGGTTTACACAGTGCGCCAAGGCTTCAACGAAGTGCGAAAACGGATACTCGCCTCAGGCATCGCGGTTCTTCTGTTGGCTTCCCTCACGGCTTGCGGTTCGCAGCAGGCAACATCGGACACCGGTTCCGCAGCTTCTACGGGGAGTGCCGGAGAGGCCAGCGGCAAACAGAACTGGCCGAAGGAACTGAATTATGGACTTATTCCGGCGGAGGTCGCCGGCAACCTCGGAGATGTGGAGAGAAAATTTGCCGAAGACATTGGCAAAGCGTTGGGCATCAAAGTGAACGTCTACGTCGGTGACGACTACACATCGGTCATTGAAGCGATGCGTGCAAAAAAGGTGGATCTCGGGTATTTCGGCCCCTTCTCGTACATCATCGCCCACCAGGAGGCCGGCGCGGAACCCATCGCCTGTAAGGCCACGAGCAAAGAAAACGCCTTTTATCACAGCGAAATCGTCGTGCCCGCCGATTCCCCGGCGAAAACCATCGCCGACCTTAAGGGGAAAACTTTCCTGTACGCCGATCCGGCCTCCACGTCGGGACATCTGTTTCCCCAAGCCATGATCAGTGAGGAACTGAACATCCCGCCCGAAAAGGTGGACAGCTTTTTTTCGAACGTGTCCTACTCGGGCGGCCATGACAAGTCCATCATCGCCATTGCCCACCACCAGGCGGACGGAGCGGGGGTGTGCGACGTGTGTATCCAGCGCTTCATCGATGCGGGGATGGTGAAAGCGTCCGATTTCCGCGTGATCAAAACCTCCGCACCGATCCCCCTTGATCCGTTGACCTACCGGAACGACTTGCCGCCGGACCTCGTGGCCAAAATCAAAGAGTTCGTGCTGAATTACGACAAACAGAATCCCGACTACTTCAAGAAGACCGGCACCAAGGCCTTCTACCCGATGACCGACGCCGATTACAAAATCGTTTACGACACGGCCAAGATTTTGCACATGACGCCCCAGGACATTCTGAAAAAGAAATAGGAAAGAGCGGTGTGAACCCATGGAACCCATATTGCGGGTGGAGCACCTGAAAAAAGTGTATCCCGACGGCACCGAAGCTCTGCGGGAAGTGGATTTCACCGTCCATCCCGGCGAGTTTGTGGCGGTCATCGGTCCCAGCGGTTCGGGCAAAAGCACGCTGCTTCGTTGTGTGAATCGCCTCGTCGAACCGACCCAGGGCGCGGTGATCTTCAAAGGTGAAAACATCACCCGGGCCGGCGGCCGCCGGGTGAGGCGTCTCCGGCGAGAAATCGGGATGGTTTTCCAAAGCCACAATTTGATTCCCCGGATCAGCGTCCTTCAAAACGTCCTGCACGGGAGACTGGGCTACAAGGACAGCTTCCGGGGAGCGCTGGGGATGTTCAGCGCCCAGGAAAAGGAGGATGCGCTGCGGATCTTGGAGCGCATGGGCTTATTGGAACAGGCGCACAAACGGGCGGACGAACTGTCCGGGGGGCAACAACAGCGGGTGGGCATCGCCCGGGCCTTGGCCCAGAAGCCCATCCTCATCCTGGCCGACGAGCCCATCGCCAACCTCGATCCGGCTACGTCGGAGAGCATCATGGATCATTTGCACACGATCTGCCGGGCGGACGGCATTACGTGTCTCATCAATTTGCACCAGGTGGCCATCGCAAAAAAATATGCCACGCGGATCATCGGGATTCACCGAGGCACCAAAGTCTTTGACGGCCCGCCCTCCAAACTGGACGACAGGATCATCGGGCAGATCTATTACCAGGAGAAAGCCGTGGTATGAACAAAGGCGGAGATGCCATTCGGGTTGTCAAGCGCATGAAGCGAAACCAGGAATGGTTGATTGTGGCGGCCATCGCCGTCCTCACCGTGTGGTCGGCTGTCCAAACCGATTGGTCCGTCGTCCATTTGGTGCAGGGGTTCGGGGATATCTACGATCTGATCGCACACCATTTTCTCCCGCCCGACCTGTCTGTGCTACCGAAGTTGATCAAGCCCACGCTGGAGACGGTGTACATGAGTTTTGTCGGCACCGTGACGGGGGCGCTGGTGGCGGTGGTCGGAGGGTTTATGGCGGCCCGGACTACGAACCCGTGGACGCCGCTGCGCCTGGCGGTGCGGGGATTGGCCTCGGTCCTGCGCAATCTTCCCACCCTGATCTGGGCGGTTTTCCTGGTGGCCGCCTTTGGTCTTGGCAACATGGTCGGGACCATGGCCATCGTCTTCTCCTCCATCGGGATCCTGGTTCGGGCCTACGCCGAGATCCTGGAGGAGATTGACGAGCGGCAGGCCGAAGCCCTGCGGGCCACCGGCGCGGGTTATGTGCAGATCCTGGGCCAGGCTGTGTGGCCCCAGGTTCTGCCGGGGTTTGCCGCATGGACGCTGTACATGATGGAGCTCAACATTCGCGCTTCCACCATCGTCGGGATGGTGGGAGGAGGCGGCATCGGCTTCGCCATCCAGAACGGCATGAAACTGTTTCAGTTTCAACAGGTCAGCGTGGCCATCGCGATCGTCCTGGTGTTGATCTGGGCCACGGAGTGGCTGACGGGGAAGATCAGGAGGAGAATCCTATGAGCGTCCAGGCCGAACGGCGGGAACAGATCTCCGCCCAAGTGGAGATGGCGAGGATTCCCGAGCAACCGCGGAAACGCCGGTCGTGGCTGTGGGTTGCTCTGGCGGTGAGCGGGTTCTACGTTTTTGCGCTGGTGCAGTTGCAGTTCGATTATGGCCGGATCGGAAAAGGGATCATGGAATTTTTCAAAAACTGGGGGAGAATGTTTCCCCCGGACCTGTCCGGGTGGCGGGATGTCGCTTCCGCCGCCATGGTGACGATCGAGACCGCCGTCGTCGGGACCGTGTTTTCGATCATTCTCTCTTTTTTCCTGGCGTTTCTCGCGGCGGACAACCTGACTCCGCATCCGGTCATCGGACGAAGTATCAAGGCCTTCGCGTCGTTTCTGCGCGCCGTGCCGATGCTCGTGTGGGCGCTGATCTTCATTGTGGCCGTGGGTATGGGGCCCTTTCCCGGCACCCTGGCCATCATGACCCACAGCGTGGGGATGCTGGTGAAGGTTTACGCTCAATCGGTGGAAGAGGTGGACAAGGGCATCCTGGAGGCGATGCGTTCCACCGGGGCGAATTGGGTGCAGATCGTTTGCCAGGGGGTGCTGCCCACGGTGCGGGGCTCGTTTCTGTCCTGGTCGGCTCTTCGCTTCGAATTGGACCTCGGCGACTCGGTGATTCTCGGGACGGTGGGAGCCGGCGGCATCGGCTGGGTCATCGAAGACAACATGCGGATGTATCTGTTCCAGCCCTCCTGTTTTGCGATGCTGGTTGTTTTCGCCCTGGTGTTCAGTGTGGAAGTCCTGACGAACCGACTCAAACTCCGGGTGAACCGGTTGGATGGCTGAGGCCGCTGAACCGCCGCATGGCGGAAACGGCACGGCTGAGGCTGCGGATGGAGGTGTGAAGATGGGTGAGCCGTTTCTGGCCAATCCCCGGGCGCCGATTTTGGGGGAGACTCCCCATGTCCATGAAACGGCGCAAATCATTCAAAGCGATCTGGGGCCGTGGACCAGCATCGGGCCGCGTTCGGTGATTGAACAGTCCACCATCGGCGACTATACCTACACGGCCGGGGATGTACAGATTATTTACGCCAACGTGGGCAAATTCTGCTCGATCGCGTCCCACGTCCGATTAAATCCCAGCAACCACCCCATGTGGCGGGTCACTCAACACCACTGCACCTACCGCCGGGTGCAGTATGGGTTCGGCGAAGAGGATGACCGGGAGATTTTCGCCTGGCGCCAGGCTCATCCTGTGACGATCGGGCACGACGTCTGGATTGGACACAACGCCGTGGTGATGCCCGGCGTGACCGTCGGAACCGGGGCAGTGGTGGGAGCCGGGGCGGTGGTGACCCAAGATGTCGAGCCCTACACGATTGTTGTCGGGGTGCCCGCCAAGCCGTTGCGGCCGCGGTTCCCCCGGGAGATCGCCGAGAAGCTCCTGGCGGTGGCCTGGTGGGATTGGACCCGGGAGCAGTTGGTGGAACGAATGCCGGATTTTAACGACCTGCAGGTTTTTTTGGAAAAATACGCCTGACAACGGACCGAAAATGGGGGAGTGGCTGTGCGTTCGCGGCAGATCATCGCGGGGGGGACTGTTGTCACCCCATCGGAAATCATCGAAAGCGGGACCGTCGTGATCGAAGACGGAAAAATCGTCGAAGTGGATGATGTGCCCCGGTCGTGCGGCGCGGCAGGGGAATGGCATGATGCCCGGGGAGCCTGGGTGTTGCCCGGTCTGATCGACACCCACAGCGACGCCATTGAATTGGAGCTGGAGCCCCGGCCGAACTGCACGCTTCCGCTGTCCATCTCCTTTGCCGAATTGGAACGGAAGCTCGCCGGCCAAGGCATCACCACCATCCACCACGCGCTGTGTTTGCTGGGCGACGAAGGGGAGAGTGTGCGCTCCAACGACCGGGTGGGCTCTCTGATCCGGGCGATTCGGCAACTGACCCGGGGGCGCCGGCTGATCCGGCATTACATCCATCTGCGATTTGAAATCACCAACCGATCGGCGGTGCCCCTGGTGGAACAATTGATCGAGGGAAAGGTCGTCGACCTTCTGTCCTTTACGGATCACACGCCCGGCCAAGGGCAGTTTCGGGATTTTGAAGTCCAGGTCCGCCTGACCCGGGCCCGCGACGGGTTGAGCGATGAACAGGCGAGACAGAGGTTGGAGGCTCGGATGAACCTCCCAAAGATCGATCCATCGACCTTGGAGGACATTGCGGCGAAAGCCAGGAAACGGGGGATACCCATCGCGTCTCACGATGACGACAGCATCGAAAAGCTGGACGTGGCGGAGAGTTGGCACGCGTCGATTTGTGAGTTTCCGGTTTCGCTTCCCGTCGCCATTGAGGCCAAGAGACGCGGTTTGCTTGTGGCCATGGGCGCCCCGAATGTCCTGTTGGGGCGGTCACACAGCAACAACGTGTCCGCTCTCGAAGCCCTGCGCCACGGCGCCGTGGACATCCTGTGTTCCGACTACTATCCGCCCTCGCTGATTCAGTCGGTGTTTGCGCTTTTCCGAAAGGGTTATGATATGCGGCAGGCCGTCAACCTCGTGAGCTACCATCCGGCCCGGGCCCTGGGAATGGCCGAAGCGGTCGGTTCGATCTCCCCGGGAAAAGTGGCCGATGTGCTCATTGTGCGCGAGGACGAAGGGACTCCCGTCATTGAAAAAGTCTTTGTGGGCGGGGTGTTGGCTTGTCAGATGACCTACCAGGCCCGGGGTGTCCTGGAGGCGCTGTGAGCCGCCGCGTTGCTCGAACTTGTCTAGACATCTAGACCGAGGAGGTGTGGTGCGGTGATTCAGAAGCAGAATCGAATCCCTTACTACCTGCAGCTCGCGGATCATCTGATCGGTATGATTCAGCGGGGTGAACTGTCGGTGGGAGACAAAATTCCCTCGGAAATGACCTTGAGCAGGCGGTACCAGGTGAACCGCCACACGGTCCGCCAAGCGGTGGCCAAATTGACAAGCCTGGGATGGGTCACCACGGTCAAAGGTGTCGGTTCTTTCGTCAAGCAGCGGCCCATTGTTCCGTACGCCTTATCCCAGCATACCCGGTTCAGCGATGAAATCGACCGGCTGGGCAGGTCCCATCGGGGTCAGCTGATCTCCTGGGAACTGGATGTGCCCACCGAGTCGGAACGGAGACAATTGCTCTTGTCGGACAGTGCCAGGGTGTACCGATTGGAGATCGTTCGCTATGTCGATGACGAGCCCTTTTCGGTGGCCACCTCGACTCTGCCCGAAAACGCTGTCCCCAACTTGGGGAACCACCTGGACGATTTCCATTCCCTGTACGAAATTCTTCAGACCCACTATCATTTTCGGCCGATCCGGGTTCGGTCCGTGATCCGCGCCATGTTCTGCACCGTCAAGGAGGCGATGTTCTTGCCCAAGGATAGCCCCATTTTGCAGATTGAAAGCTTGATGATCCACCCGGACGGATTCCCGGTGGAAGCGGCCAACACCCGGGTTCGCGGCGACATGAACGAGCTGACGGTGGAATTCCATCGTGGGGTCGACGTGTTATGAATTCCGAACGGCGTACGCGGATTTTGCAAAGGGTACCGATGGAGCGGCTGTCCGCCTGGGTGGACGAGGTTCGCCGACTCGGGGATGTCCAGTGGATCAAACCGGCCCGACCCGGGCTGGTGATGATGCGCGCCCGGGAAACGGTCCGGCAGGAAGACTTTTATGTGGGAGAAATCTACGTCTCTGAAAGTACGGTATCGGTGGACGGCGAATGGGGATATGGAGTGGCCATGGGGAACCAGCCGGAACGGGCTGACGGTCTCGCGGTGTTGGACGCCGTTTTCCATTCATCCCGGGAAAAATGGAAATCTCTGGTCCGCGAAATAGAGGACTGGCTTGTCGCCGAGGAGGCCCGGCAGGAAGAGGCCTGGCGCAAAGAGTTCGCCCTCGTCCGTCGAAGTCGCGTGGATTTTGAAATGATGGATGAGGAGGACGGTGGACGAGATGGCCGAAGTACAATTTGACGAGGTTCGGTACACCCAGGTGCTGTTTCGCCAACTGTTGGATGCGATGGCGAGGCCGGGGAAACCGGTGGCCGTGGAACCCGCGCCCGGTGAACCGGGGCCTTGGGGGATTCCGAAATCTCGGGGGCACAGGTGCGTTTTGGGAATCGGCCTCACCCTGTTGGACCCGGAGACGACCTTTTGGCTCCCGGAGTCGGACCGGGGGTTCGGAACCCTGCTGCAACGGCACACCCGGTCCCGAACGGCGTCGGTCGATCGGTGCGACTTTGCGTTTGTCCAGGGGGAGCAGCGATTTCCCATCGAGCGCCTTCCCCGGGGGACGTTCACATATCCCGACCGGAGCGCCACGGTGGTCTGCCGGGTCCGTCGCTTCGCCCGGGAGCCGTTTCCGGCCGATCGGCTGATTCACGTTACCCTGCGCGGGCCGGGTATCCCGGGGGAGCGGCGGCTGTACATCGACACTGTCCACCCCGACACTTTGGGGGCCTGGCGGGAGATCAACCGGGAGTTTCCGCTCGGCTTGGATTGGATCCTCGTGGACGGGTTCGGGTTTGTTTGCGGCGTACCCCGGAGCACATCATTGGAATGGGAGGTGCTATAAATGGCATATGCGGCGGTGCGCGGCGGACGAAGGGCCATCCAGGAAGCGAATCGCCTGTTGGATTACTACCGCTTGAAAGGGGGCAGCGCCCCCATCGAAGTCCGTCAAATCCGCGACCAAATGAGGCTGGCCGTGGACCAGGTCATGGGGGAAGGCTCCCTCTATGATCCCGATCTCGCCGCCCTGGCCCTGAAACAGGCCGAGGGCGACACCCTGGAGGCCGCTTTTCTTCTGCGGGCGTTTCGTTCCACCGTTCCGCGGAACCAGTACTCCCTGGCGGTGGATACCTCCAGGATGCGGGTGATCCGCCGCATTTCCGCGGCGTTCAAAGATGTGCCGGGCGGGCAGTTTCTGGGCCCGACCCGGGATTACACCCAGAGGCTCCTTCGATTTGAATTGATGGAGGAAACCGAGGAGCGCGCCCGGGAGTTTCTCAAGAAATACGTGGAAGGCGATGAGTGGAAAGAACTCGAGACCCAGGGGCCGTTGGATTTTCCCAAAATGATCGATTGGCTCCGGGCGAAGGGCCTGTTGGAAAATCCGGATGCCGCCGAGGGGCAACGGGAGCCGGGGCCCATCGACGACATCACCCGGCGGTCCATCCGCTTTCCGGCGAGTCGGTCGATGCGGATGCAGGCATTGGCCCGGGGAGAAACCGGGGCGTTGTTGGCCTTCGCCTATTCCGTCGCCCGGGGGTACGGGGCCATTCACCCCACCCTCGGTGAACTGAGGGTCGGGTACGTGCCTGTGTTGGTCCCCCATCCGCTGCACAGCGGGGAAGTGGTTACCATTGGCGAGGTGTTGGTGACCGAGGCGGAGGTGGTGGCCAGGATGAGAGAACGAACGGACCGGTTGGAGGCCAAGTTTTCCTTGGGATATGGGCTGTGCTTTGGGCATAACGAAATCAAGGCCATCGCCATGGCCGCCCTGGACCGGGCCATGGTGTCCGAGAATCCCCAGGCTCCGGCCGAAGATGAGGAGTTTGTCCTGTACCACATCGACGGCATCGAATCGTCGGGATTTGTCGCCCATTGGAAACTCCCTCATTATGTCGATTTCCAAGCCGAGATGATTCGGGTGGGATCAATCCAACGGCAGAGGGGGCCCCGGGCGTGAACGGTGTATACAATTATGCGTTTATCGATGAGAACACAAAACGAGAGGTGCGCCGCAGTCTTCTGAAGGCGGTGGCCATTCCCGGATATCAGGTGCCCTTCGGTTCCCGGGAGCTTCCCATCGCCCGGGGGTGGGGCACCGGAGGTTTGCACATCACCCTGGCCATCGTTGGGCCGTCCGACATCGTGAAGGTGATCGACCAGGGGGATGACGACAGCGTGAACGCCTGCAATCTGCGGGAACTCATCCACGACACCACCGGGGTGACCACCACCACCGATACCCGACGGGCCACCCTGATCCAAACCCGACACCGGATTCCCGAGGAAAAGCTGACCGATCGGCAAATCCTTGTTCTTCAAGTTCCCTACCCCGAGCCGCTGCGCTGGGTGGAACCCAGCGAACGGGAGACCCGCCGGATGCACGCGGAACGCGATTACAGCAAACTCTGGGTGTTTTTGTATGAGGATATCGTCCGATGGGGAGAGATCACTCTTTCGCATCGGTATCCGGTCATGGTCAACGGCCGGTATGTGATGGATCCGACGCCGATCCCCCGATTTGATGTGCCAAAACTGCACCGGGCCGAGACCCTGTTCCTGTTCGGAGCGGGCCGGGAGAAGCGGATCTACGCGATCCCGCCCCACACCGATGTCGTTCCTCTCCAATTCGAGGACTATGAATTTCGGGTCGAGGATTTTGACGGCCGCGTGTGTGCCCGGTGCGGCCAGGGGGGCACGTATTTGACCGAAGTCTTTGATCGGGAGACCGGGGAAGTCAACTATTATTGCTCGGATACTAGTTATTGCCTAAAAAGGCAGAAGCGGAATCTGGGCCAATCGGTGGAGATCGGGGGGTCATGGTATGCATGAAGAGGAGCCGCTGCTCCGCGTGAGGGGGATGAGCAAAATCTATGGGCCGGGTTGTGAGAACTGTTTGCTTTTGACTGGTCCGGAAGTCGAGAGCAACCGCTGTCCGCGGTGCGGCTCGATCGTATCGTGCGGCGGCGTGGGTTTCGATGTGTACCCAGGAGAAATCCTCGGCGTCGTCGGGGAAAGCGGGTCGGGGAAAAGCACCCTGATCAAGACCCTGTGCTTTGATGAGGAGCCCACGGGCGGGGAGATGTTTCTTCGTGGCGTGGATGGGGGAAAGACCAATCTGTGGACGGTGAGCAAACAGAAGAAACGGTGGATCCGCAATCACCAGATGGGAGTGGTGTACCAGAATCCTCATCTGGGGCTGAGGCTCGATTTTTCCAGCGGGGGCAACATCGCCGAGAAATTGATTGCCGCGGACTGGTATCATGTGGGACGGATCCGGGAACGAGCCCGGGATCTGCTTGCAAAAACGGAAATTCCCATTGAGCGGATGGATGAGCCCCCCAAACGTTTCAGCGGCGGCATGCAGCAGCGGGTGCAAATCTCAAAAGCGTTGGCCAATGATCCCCCGCTGCTCCTGTTGGACGAGGTGACCACGGGGCTGGACGTGTCGGTGCAGGCGCAGATTTTGGATGTGATCCGGCAGCTTCAGCGGGATCTCGGCATCACGATGATCGTCGTGTCCCACGATTTTGGGGTCATTCGCATGTTGGCCGACCGGACCGTGGTCATGAAAAACGGTAGAATCGTGGAAGAGGGTTTGACAGATCAAATCATGGAAGACCCCCAACATGCGTATACCCAACTGTTGGTGAACTCCATGATTTGGTGAGGAGATGGGAAAATGGCTGTGATTCTCGACGTGAAGGGGCTCCACAAGATCTTTCGGATGCATCATACCGGGAAGACCATCGTCGGCGTGGGGGGAGTGCATTTTTCCCTTGAGGAAGGGGAATTCCTGGGCATCACCGGGAAGAGCGGATCGGGAAAATCCAGTTTGCTCAAGTGCATTTTTCGCACCTATCTACCCACCCGGGGGACCATGGTGTATTGCTCGGAGCTTTATGGCGCCATTGATCTGGCCCAAGCGACCGAGCAACAGGTGATCGCCCTGCGCCGCCGGGAGATCGGCTATGCCTCGCAATTCTTGAATGTGCTGCCCAGGTTGACGGCCATGGAGGTGGTCATGGGGAAGGCCTTAGAGGCCGGCGTCTCCCGGGATGCGGCGAAACGGGAGGCCCGGGAGATCCTGCGGCGTTTTCAATTGCCCGAGAAACTGTGGGATACGTATCCTCACACCTTCAGCGGCGGGGAGAAGCTCCGGCTGAATCTGGCCAAGGAAATGGTGAAACGTCCTCGGCTGCTTCTCCTGGATGAACCGACGGCGTCCCTGGACGAATCTTCGAAGCGGATCGTTCGCGATATGCTCGGGGAGTTCAAACGGGCGGGCACCAGCATGATCGGGATTTTTCACGATCTGGATTTTATGGAACAGGTGGTGGATCGGGAGATCCGGATGAACGACGGGGTGATCGCCGGCGACATCCCCGCCTGAAACAGGATGCTTGACCCTCATCGGATTCGGCGGTGGGGGTTGGCCGTCGGCCATAATCGAGTCGGACGGGGGTGAGCAGGACGGATTTGTGGGTGGAAGGCGGTGCCGTGGTGTTGGTGGACCGGGTCGTCGAGGCCGACGTGCACGTGTCGAACGGGCGGATCGTCGGTCTGTGCGCACCCGGGTCCCGACCGGATGTTTCCCGTTCGGCCGGGGTTCGGCGGGTTGACGCCAGAGGCCTGGTCGTCATGCCCGGCTTGATCGACCTTCATTGTGATGCCATGGAGAAGGAGTGGGCCCCTCGCTTGGGAACGTCGTTTCCCTTTCGCACGGCGTTCAATGCCGTTGAACGCCGCTGTGCCGCCTGGGGCGTCACTACGGTGTACCACGCCCTGGCGCTGAGCGGGGAAACCGGCATTCGACAGAACGAGACGGTGGATCGGATCATCGGTGAGATGCGGGCGGCGACGGTTGGGCGAACGATGATTCGGCACCGGATCCATCTGCGTCATGAATGGATCAATGTGCCGGGAATCGACCTGGTTCTGCGGCATATCGGGGAAGGGAACATTGATTTGCTCTCTTTTATGGATCACTCCCCCGATCAGGGGCAATTTAAAAAAGAGGGGCAATTTGAACGGTACCTGCTCAAGACCTTCGGGGTGTCCGGGGAAGAGGCCCGGGTGATCAAGGAACGACAGCGGCGGGCCCGGCGGGACCTGGACCGCTCCCGGCTCCAAGAGATCGCCCGGGAGGCGGTCCGATGGGGCATCCCCTTGGCGTCCCACGATGACGACGAGCGGGAGCGGATCGGCTGGATGGCGGAAAACGGGGCGTCCATCAGTGAATTCCCGATTCATCTTCGGGCGGCGGCCTTTGCGGTGGATCGGGGGATGAGCGTGTGTCTCGGCGCCCCAAATGTGGTCCGGGGGGGATCGCACAACGGGAACCTTCGGGCGAGGGATGGGATCGCGGCCGGGGTGGTGGACCTCCTGTGTTCGGACTATCATGTTCCCTCCCTGCTGGAGGCTGTGTTTTTGTTGGCCAACGATGGGCTCGGCCTTCCGGAAGCGGTTCGGCTGGCGACCCTCGGCCCGGCAAAGGCGGTTGGGTTGGACGGGGAATGGGGTTCCATCGAAGTCGGAAAACGGGCCGACCTCATTCTCGTTGAGCCTGCCGGGAATCATCCGGTGGTGCGGCGGACCATCGTCGGGGGATCCGTGGTCTACCGGGCCGATTATGCATAGAGGAGGGAGATCAGTCCATGGGCATCGTGGATTTGCACTGCCATACCCGGATGTCCGACAGTTCTCGGTCCATCGAAGAGGTGATCGCCCGGGCCAAGGAAGTCGGTGTCGACCAGCTGGCGATCACCGATCATGACACCACCGCGGGTCTAAACCGGGCGATCGAAATCGGAAGAGCGCAGGGTGTCAACATCGTGCCGGGAATCGAGATTTCTGCGTATGATTTCGCCAGGGGCAGGCGGGCGCATCTCTTGGGCCTGTACGTCGAGCCGGGACACAAGGCCCTGGAATCCCTTTGTCGCCCCATGCGGGAGCGCCGACATCGGGCCTCTTTTGAGATGGTCGGCAAACTGCAACGGGCGGGGTATGAAATCACGTGGGAAGAGGTGCAGCGGTATGCCCGAGGGGGGACCGGCGTGTACAAGCAGCACATCATGCACGCCCTGATCGACCGCGGTTATGCGGAGTCGATCTACGGTCCGCTCTATAAGCGGTTGTTTTCCCGGGGCGAGAACGGTCAGGCGGGGATTGCGTATACGTCGGTTGTGTATCTCGACGCCCGGGAGGCCATTGGGGCGATTCGGGCGGCGAGCGGCGTTCCCGTTCTGGCCCACCCGGGGCAGTTTGACAATTTTTCCGCGGTGGAGGAATGGGTTGAGGCCGGCCTGGCGGGGATCGAAGTCTATCATCCCCTGCACGGACCGGAGGAAGAAGGGAGGGCGAAGGAGCTCGCTCGCAGATTCGACCTCGTCATCACGGGAGGCTCGGATGATCACGGGCTCTACGGGGATCCGAGCCATACCCTCGGATGCAGGGATGCCGGGGAGGCGTGTATCGACGCATTGCAGACATGCCGTCGGGCGATTCTCGGTTGATCAATGTTGTATAGCCGGCAGCGGCCTCCCTTTCCCCTCGGCCCGGGAGGCCGATCTCTGCTTCGGTGACGAGTGATCGGCCGGCAGAGCGGTGGAAGAAGGTGGCCCCGCACCTCCGTAAGGGAGGAGCGGTGTGTTTCGTTCGTCAGCGCGGTCGTTGCACTGGGGTTGCCGGAGTGGGTGGTGCACGACTTTGCCAAATGCCCGCAAAGGGCCGCGGCGAATGGCCCATGGGCCGATGAATCGAGCCCTGGGAAACGCCTACTGGCAGGCCCAAGGCTTGATGGGTTTAACCGAATGTTACCGAAGGTTTCGTTAAAGTTGGTGAACCGCCGGATGCGGACCTGCATGTTCGGCAGTGTGAGAGGACGGGGGCTAGCCGCCCCCTCCTACTCGATTCTCAGAGCTGGGCTGCTTGGTCGGCTCCCGATCTCTCCCCGGAAGCGCTACCAATCTTCCTTCCGGTTGTCCGCCCGCCCTTCTGGGGATATCGTGTGGGCACCGCGGCCCGGCGGTTGTTCCTGGGGCAGTGGGGGGGGTGCGCCGCCCGCGAGGTCGGCTTGGCCGGCTTGGCCATCGGCGAGGGGAACGCCCTTTTCTTGGCGACCGGGATGTCTTCCTCCGGAATCCGCCCGCCACTCCCGTCTAAATGTGCGTAGATCACCGTAGGTTTGTTCCAGTTCCCGGAGAATTTCCCGCTGGGTGGCCTCGATGCGGTCGAGGCGGCGATCCGCTTCGGCCCCCGCCCGCCGGATCACCCGATCCATTTCTTTTTCTAAATCTCCAAAACGCCCGAGGGTCTGTTCCCCGAGTCTGCGGGAGGTTTCCACGGTCTGTTCCACCGATCGCTGCCGCCCGTTATAACGCTCCTGTTCCTGTTGCAAAGCGTGCAGTTGCATCTGGATGTGATCCAGCCGTTCCTCCAAATGATCAAATCGATGATGAATGTCCCTTTTTGCGTCCTGGATGGTTCGCTGCAACTCCCAGATCAAAGTCGCCATCCGTTGCAAACTAACGGGTTCTTCCCCTTCCAACGCCGGGTTTCCTCCTTCCGTTCTAGAAAAAAGGAAACGCTTCTTCGGCCCCGATGTCAATGGTCGAATTCCGCCGGTACTTGGCCAGAAACGCGGCATGAAGTCGAAGGTGATACACGGCAAGGGAGAAGGTCCCCCAGTGTAAGGAAGAATGGGTGGAGAACCGCGTTGGTTCTTGATCAGCCATCCAGGATTCGCAGCAATTCCGCTGTAGAATACACATGGCACAGATCCCGTGCCTCTTCGAAATCCTTGTCCTGGCTCCAAATCGGCCAGTGGTGTTCCAGGGCGAGAGCTAACGTAGGAACATCATCAAGATCGCGTTGGTGCAGGCAATTCCACGCATTCTCCCAAGCTGGCCCATTTGTCGGTGGAGCCAGGATCTCTACTGGGAGCATATTCCATACGGACCACAACAGTTTTTCGTTCAGTTTTTTTCGCTCAGCCAAGATGGGAAGGTACTTTTCCACTTCGGAATACGCCTGTACCGCTGCGTAGAGGTCTGGGGCTTTCGGATGAAGGACAATGCGTCGGGCTGCCTGTCCGCCGATAACAATGGACAAGAGGGCGTTTGCATCAATCACAATTTTTTCGATAGGCTTCAAAATCCGCCAGGACCTCCTGTTCGGATACGTGCGCCCTTTCCATTTGCTTCTGCAACTCGCGGGACAGATTCTCATAGATGGCCTTTTTCACGATTTCAGTCGGCACCATGGACTCATCCCAGGGCAGGAAGACTCCGGCGGGTGAAGACCCGCGCATGATAATGATAGGTTCAGACGTTTTCAGGTGTTGAGTCGCATGATCGCGGAATTCCTTAATGCTGACCATTTTCATGGTGACCACCTCTGTGACCATTATAAATGATTCCGAGTCCGTCTTGCAAATCGGGTTTGTGATGCCTTTCTTGTGTGATTTGTGTTCCTACCGTCTCAACATCCTGCAGATCGGACCGGCAGGAAACTGGAACGCGCGATTGCCCAAATCCGGGCCTCCGCATGTCCCCTGCTTAAGTAGCTGTTGACAAACCCACTTGATGCTCGTTCATTCAGACGGCCAAGCGGTATAAATTTTTAGAACAATTAAAGCGTTTTTTATGCCCAAAACGAACCTGCATCGGGCTGCCGCGGGGCCAGCGCCGGGAAGTCACCGAAGTGTCCAATGAAGAGGCTCAATTCTCATACACTTTGTCTGACGAAAAGATCGCGCCATTCTGATACGCTGATTCCAGAGGATCGGCAAAGAGGTGAGAGGCGTGGGAACGACGGTTCAGGAGATGCGGCTCAGAAATTTTATTGGCGGGATGTGGCAGGCATCTCAAACTGATCAAGTCTTGCCGGTGCCCAATCCGGCCACCGGGGAGCTTTTGGCAGAGGTGCCCCTGTCCACAGCTGCGGATGTGGACAGGGCGGTTCGGGCCGCCCGGGAGGCGTTTGAATCCTGGCGGGAAGTACCTGTGGTGGAGCGGGCCCGGGTGATGTTCCGGTGGCGGGAGCTTTTGGTCCAGCGGCTGGAGGAGCTGGCCCGCCTGGTGACCACCGAAAACGGCAAGACCCTGGACGACGCCCGGGGCGAGGTGTGGCGCGGCATTGAAGTGGTGGAATTCGCGGCCGGGATGCCCACCCTCATGCAAGGGTACGCAAGTCCCCAGGTGTCCCGGGGGATCGACATGGAGATGGTCCGCTACCCCGTGGGTGTCGTGGCGGGCATCGTGCCCTTTAATTTTCCCATGATGGTGCCCATGTGGATGATGCCCATCGCCCTGGCGGCGGGGAATGCCTTTGTGTTGAAACCTTCGGAGCGGACCCCCTTGACTTCCATGCGATTGGTGGAGTTGGCCATGGAAGCCGGGATTCCCGAAGGGGTGCTCAATCTGGTTCACGGGGGCAAAGAGGTGGTGGACGCCCTCCTGACGCACCCCGGGGTGGATGCCGTTTCTTTTGTTGGCTCCCAGCCTGTAGCCGAGCACGTGTACCGGACGGCGGCGGCCGCGGGGAAACGGGTACAGGCTTTGGCCGGGGCGAAAAATCACCACATCGTGATGCCGGACGCGAATCTCGAAGGGGCGGTGCACGCCATCCGGAACTCCGGTTTCGGGTCGGCGGGTCAGCGCTGTATGGCCTGTAGTGTGGTGGTGGCGGTGGGATCGGTGGGTGACCCCTTGGTGGAGGCCTTGGTGGAAGCCGGGGATAGGATGCGGATCGGCAACGGCCTGGAGGAGGGGGTGGAGCTGGGGCCCTTGATTCGCGCCGAACACCGGGCCCGGGTGGTGGAGCGAATTCATCAGGGGCTGGCGGAAGGGGCGGTCATGGCCCGGGACGGCCGGGACGCCATGGAGCGGCTGCCCCAGGGGTTCTTCCTCGGGCCGACGATTCTGGATCGGGTGAATCCGGAGATGACGGTGGCTCGGGAAGAATTGTTCGCCCCGGTGCTGAGCGTCATTCGCGCGGACAGCTTGGAAGAGGCGATCGGGGTGGTGAATCGGTCCCGGTTCGGGAACTCGGCGGTGATCTACACCGAGAGCGGCGCGGCGGCCCGGATGTTCCGGGAGACGGTGCAAGCGGGGATGCTCGGCGTCAACGTCGGGGTGCCGGTGCCGATGGCCTTCTTCCCTTTCAGCGGCTGGAAAAATTCGTTTTATGGCGATCTGCACGCCACGGGGCGGGATGGGGTGGAATTTTACACAAGGAAGAAAATGGTGACTTCCCGCTGGTTCGGAGGCGGTCGGTGATGCGGGTAGGGGTGCCGAAGGAGATCAAGGAACGGGAGTTTCGGGTGGGGCTGACGCCGGCGGGGGTACGGGATCTGGTGGACGCCGGGCACGAGGTGGTGGTGGAATCCGGGGCCGGGGTCGGCAGCGGCATTGACGATGCGGAATACGTGCGGGCCGGTGGCCGCCTGGGCACGGCGGAAGAAGCGTGGGCCGCCGATCTGGTGGTCAAGGTCAAAGAGCCGCGGCCCGAAGAATACCGGTATTTTCGAGAAGATCTGATTCTGTTTACCTATCTGCACCTGGCCGCCGACCGGGAGCTGACCGAAGCGCTGCGGGATGCGGGCATGACGGCGGTGGCCTACGAAACGATCCAGGTGGATGGCGGCGGATTGCCCCTGCTCGCTCCCATGAGCGAGGTGGCGGGGCGGATGGCGGTCCAGGTCGGGGCGAGGTTTTTGGAGAAGCCAAACGGCGGTGCCGGAGTGCTGCTCGGCGGCGTGCCGGGAGTGTTGCCGGCCCGGGTGGTGGTGGTTGGCGGGGGAACTGTAGGCACCCAGGCGGCGAAGATGGCGGCGGGGCTGGGGGCGGATGTGACGATTTTTGACATTGACGGCGGTCGGCTTCGGGCTCTGGACGATCTGTTCGGGGGCCGGGTGAAGACGGTGATGTCCAGCGCCTATGCCCTGGCCGAGGCGGTCAGGATGGCGGATCTGGTGATCGGGGCGGTGCTCATCCCCGGAGCCCGGGCGCCAAAATTGGTCACCCGGGAGATGGTGGCCGAGATGCGCCCGGGGGCGGTGATCGTCGACGTGGCGGTGGACCAAGGAGGGTGCGTGGAGACGGCGGACCGGGTGACCACCCATGATGATCCGGTATATTCGGTGCACGGGGTGGTGCATTATGCGGTGGCCAACATGCCCGGTGCGGTGCCCAGGACGTCGACCTTTGCCCTGACGGGGGCGACGTTGCCCTATGTGTTGAAGCTGGCCAGAGGCGGGGTGAAGGCGGCCCTGGGAGATCGGCCGCTCCTTCGCGGAGTGAACGTGGCCCGGGGGCGGGTGACCTGTCGGGGCGTGGCGGAGGCGTTCGGGTTGCCCTGGACGGACCCCCGAAGGGTGCTGGAAGGCGCTGTGGCGGTGTAGTGTGCCGTGTGTCCAGCGGGCGGTGACGGCGCCTGCTGTGGAGAATATGTGGATAAGGGTGCGGTTTGTCCACAATATGAGGTCGGTTGTCCACAGCTGAAATGTGGATATGTGGATGAGCTGTGCATAACACCCGGGCCGTATGACGCCGGGAAGAAGGAGTGGGAATGTTGGAACAAGAAACCCTGAGGGAGACATCGGGACGTCCGAACCTTCCCGAAGGAAGGGAGACCCGGGAGTGGATCGAGAAAGATCGGCGGTATGTGTGGCATCATATTCAGCCTTATGTGGCCAGCCGGGATCCGATGGTGGTGGTCAAAGGAGACGGGGCATGGGTGGAGGATCTGGAGGGGAATCGGTATCTCGATGCCATGTCCGGGCTGTGGTGCGTCAACCTCGGGTATTCCCAGAAGGCGTTGGCCGAAGCGGCCTATCAGCAGCTTCTAGAGATGCCGTATTTTCCATTGACCCAGAGTCACTTGCCGGCCATTCGGTTGAGTGAAAAATTAAACGAGTGGTTGGGCGGGGATTATCGGGTATTTTACTCGAACAGCGGGTCTGAAGCCAATGAGGTGGCTTTTAAAATCGCCAGGCAGTATCACGCCCAGCGGGGGGAGCCCACCCGGTGGAAAATCCTCTCCCGATACCGGGCGTACCATGGGAATTCGGCGGGGGCCCTGGCGGCCACGGGCCAAGCGCAGCGCAAATATCGTTATGAGCCTTTGGCTCCGGGGTTCGTGCACGTTCCGCCGCCGTATTGTTACCGGTGTCCCTTCGGGCAGACCCACGGGGCCTGCGGGATTGAGTGCGCGTCCGCCATCGAGCAGGTGATCAACTGGGAGGAGCCGAAAACAGTGGCCGCGGTGATCATGGAACCGACCATCACCGGGGGTGGGGTCATCGCGCCGCCGCCCGAGTATCTCGGCCGGGTGCGGGAGATTTGTGACAAGTACGGGGTTTTGCTCATTATCGACGAGGTGATCTGTGGATTCGGCCGGTCCGGGCGGCGGTTCGGCCACCAGAACTACGGGGTGCAGCCGGACATCGTCACCATGGCGAAAGGCATCACCAGCGCATATCTGCCCCTTTCGGCCACGGCGGTGCGGGAGGAGCTCTTCGAGGCGTTTAAGGAGGATGAGCCCTATGCCCATTTCCGCCATGTGAACACCTTCGGCGGCAACGCCACCGCCTGCGCTTTGGCCGTCAAGACGCTGGAGTTGATGGATGAGCGGGAGTACGTCAAACGGGCGGAGGAGTTGGGCGAGAGGCTGCGGGAGGCGCTCGAGCCCTTGGCGGCGCACCCGAACGTCGGCGACCTGCGGTTCTTCGGTTTCATGGCGGGCATTGAGCTGGTGGCCGATAAAGCGACCAAAGAGCCGGCGCCCTCGGACTTTGTCGGCAAGGTTATCGCCGGGTGCAAGCGGAGAGGGGTGCTCATCGGCAAGAACAGCGACACTGTGCCCCGGTTCAACAACGTTTTGACCATTTCGCCGCCCTTCGTGGTGACCGACGAGGAGGTGAGGTTGATTGCCGATGTCCTGCGCAAAGCGCTGGAGGAAGCGGGGGAGGGGTAGGGGGTAAGTGGTGCGGGATAAGGAGACGGGCAGTCTTTCTTATCCCGCGCAGTCGGATTAATTTTGACTGAATAAGTAGATATATGTATAAAAGAAAAATGTTACTTACTCCAACGTCCGAGAGGGAGGGGCAATGTATGGACAGCACTCAACTGAAGAAAGATCTAAAAACTCGTCATCTTACAATGATATCTTTGGGAGGGGTTATTGGAGCCGGCCTATTTGTGGGCAGTGGCGCAGTGATTCATGCAACCGGTCCGGCAGCGTTCCTTTCGTACTTGTTGGCCGGTCTTCTCGTAGTTCTTGTCATGCGCATGCTCGGTGAGATGGCCGCCGCCTACCCTGCGGTCGGGTCTTTCTCTCAATACGCCCGTCTGGCCCTGGGGGGATGGGCTGGTTTTTCTATTGGTTGGCTGTATTGGTATTTCTGGGTGATCGTCGTAGCGGTGGAGGCGACAGCGGGAGCGGGAATTCTGCGATTCTGGTTTCCGCAGATTCCCTTATGGGTAATGAGTTTGTTGCTGATGATTCTGTTAACCCTAACCAATATTGCTTCGGTTCGCTCTTATGGGGAGTTTGAATTTTGGTTTTCGTCGATTAAGGTTGCGGCCATCGTCGTGTTTCTAGTACTGGGGGTGTTGTTTCTCCTCGGGTTTTGGCCGGGATCTTCAGCTTTCAATTTTACAAATCTTTTTGCGCACGGCGGATTTGCTCCAAACGGATGGGGTGCGATTTTGCGCGGTATTGTAATCGTCATTTTTTCCTTTATGGGTTCTGAGATTGTTACCATAGCTGCCGGTGAGTCGTCGGAGCCGGAACGAGCAGTAGCTAAGGCTACGAATTCTGTCATTTGGCGGGTGTTGATTTTTTACGTGGGATCGATTTTCTTAGTTGTAACCATTCTGCCGTGGAATGATGCGGCGGTGCTGAAAAGCCCGTATGTCAGCGCTCTGGAGGTTATGCATATTCCGGCGGCGGCCGACATCATGAATGTGATTGTCTTGACGGCAGTATTGTCTTGTCTTAATTCCGGGCTGTACACAGCATCGCGAATGTTGTATGTGCTGGCCCAACGGGGAGAAGCTCCGCAGTACTTTCTTGCTCTCAACCGCCATCAGGTGCCGATGAGGGCAATTTTATGCGGAACGGTCATTGGGTATCTATCGGTGATTATGGCCTATGTCTCGCCCGATCGGGTGTTTCTGTTTCTCGTGAATTCTTCCGGTGCGGTGGCGCTTTTTATCTATTTGTTAATTGCTTTTTCGGAATTGAAGATACGGGCGCGACTGGAAAAAGAGTCTCCTGAACGTCTGCGGGTGAAGATGTGGCTTTATCCGTATTTGACCTATGCGACGATACTCGGCATGCTTGCAGTGATTATCTCGATGGCATTTATGGAGGATCAACGGTCGCAGTTGCTTCTCAGTCTTCTGAGTTTTGGTGTGGTTTTGATTGCCTATGGCTGTCTGGTTTGGTGGAAGAGAGATTCTTCAGCGCAGGAGGTGGAGAGCTAAATAGAAGGTGGCGACTCATGAGGCCGTGGAATGTCGAAGCTTTCCGACCGAGCGACGGCAAGGTCCTGAATCACGGATTCTGGCGGCTCTTGCGGCCGCCGTCGCCGGGAGTGGACCGGAGACGAAAAACGCCTGTGGAGAGGGTGTATGACCCGGCTTAGCCGGGCGGTCTTCGATGAAACGGGAAGCCGCACCGGGCAACCGGGTCAGACAGGCGCCCCTGCCCCGTAAGGGGCGGGTGCTTGAAACGGATGGATATGTTTCAAGTAACGGGTCGATCCGTGGTTTACCGTCATCTTCAATTATGGTATAATATGTCAGTGGATATGATCCGCGAATTCGAACATCTGAGCACCTGAGACCCGTGGTTCGATTTTGAATCTTTTCTGAACAGCACTTTTGCGGTATCGCTGTGGGGTACCGCCTTTCTTCGGGAGGTGGCTCCCGTGCTTCGATATGAAACCACGGATCTGTTCGAAAGCCCGGCAAAAGTTCTCGTTAACACGGTGGAGTAATGGGCAAAGGAATTGCCAAACACTTTGCCTTTATTTATCCAGAAATGTATGCACAGTATCGGTCCCTCTGTGAGCGAAAGCTATTCGACATTCGCTGCTTGTGGCTTTATAAAACACCGCACAAGTGGATTCTCAACTTTCTCACAAAGAAACATTGGCGTAATCCGTCTAACGTCGAACACATCGACGCAGGGCTGAAGAAATTTGTGGAAACTTATGCTCAGAAACAAATTACCTCCATCTCTTTTCCTCTTCTTGGTTGTGGAAATGGCGGGCTGAACTGGGAGACAGAGGTTCAGCCTTTGATAGAAAGATATCTGAAACCTCTTCCGATTGACATCTTTATTCATGTGGTTGACCTCCTCACCCCGCCTGAAGACGGGAGATTCCTTCCTGCCACCAGGGGCCTTGTTGCTCCCCTTGGATCGGTCGCTCCTCCGGGAGCGACCGACTCCCCGGCACCAGACCGGGGAACAGGCGATCCGGGCCAGTCCAGCCCTTAAAATGTTCATGGCACCCACCGTGTGTTGATCGTCAAGTAGAATTGACCCCGGTTTGGCACTGAATTTTGCCCCCGCCCCTCAGAAAACGGAAGTCATCACTTGCCATGTCGTGTCGACTCAGGGTTCACCGTCGTCGGCCTTTGTCCCAACTGGCCAAGTGTATCGGCCCTTAGGGGACAAAGGCCACGTGCGCGTGTCGCACACGCACGGACAACATGGGGTACCAAGTCCGCCGGGCTGGTGATCAGGCGGAGGCATCAGCCTTGAGCTTGTCCTTCATCCGGTAACCGTGACCCTGAATGTGAAAAATGTGACTATGATGCACCAGACGATCAATGATGGCGGCAGAAGCAATGGTATCGCCAAACACCTTGTCCCACTCGTCAAAAGGCATGTTGGTCGTCAGGATGATCGATCCTGTCTCATAGAGCTTGCTGACGAGCTGGAAAAAGAGGTTCGCCCGTTGCTTGTCCATGGGCATGTAGCCCAACTCGTCGATGATCAGCAGGTGGTAGCGGCTCAGCGACGCCAGCTTTTGGGGCGTGGAACGATCCGCCAAACTGGCATACAAGAGATCCGCCAGTGCGGCAAATTCAACAAAGAGAACCGCTGGATCAAACTGGATCGGATGATCCCATGGTGGAAGGTAGAAGAACACTCCGGTGAGCGATTCAAGTCTGCCACCAAATGGAAGAAGGCCTATTCGGTTCGGCTGGAGGCTACAATCAACTCGGTAGAGAGGTGGCAAACATTCTACGGCCTGCTAGAGACATCGGCCCAAATCCCGCCACTCCACCTCCCGGGCCGGATCGTGCCCTGATTCAAGGGTATCCACCAAAATCAACTCTCTGCCCAGGGGATGTTCCAACGAGCAGTCGGCCCGGCTCCGGCTCATTCTGTTGCACAAATGATTGGAGCAAAGTCGCATGGCTACCTGACGCAGCCATGGCTTAATGGATCGCCGGGCTGAAACCCGTCCAGATCGTGAAAGGCGCGGATGAACGTTTCCTGGGTCAGGTCCAGGGCTTCGTCTCGGTTCCCGTCAATCGGCAACGCTCTTCGTCTGTGTCATCCAATTGCCCCTCCTATCCCCGATCCCATCCTCACTATACCCGGATACTGGGCCCCGGGTTTCAAATCGACCCAATGCCTGGCGCCAATGCCTGGCGAAAAAAATTCCTGGGCAATCGGACGGCAGAAGGTTGCAGTCGAAGGTGATCACATTGGCCGGCTCACGCATGACCGAGGCTCTTGAACGGTCGGAGGGAAGGCTTCATGCTGATCGGTGCAACATAAGAGCCAATCCGCCTGCAAACTGAGTGGGAGGAGGGAGTCGAAAGGGTGAAACGGAGCCGCTCATCAATTGTCACCTCCGTATCACTGGTTACCGAAATGAATATAATAAATCTTCCGCGGTCGGCCGCGCAAATGCGGCGCCTCCTCGCCGACCACGTTTGCAAATCCGGCCTGTTCCAACTCAAGCAATATACGGCGGGCACTACGCGGTAGAATACCCATATGTTCAGCCAGCTCCCGTGACGTAATCTCGTTCTTGCCGATGTTCCGAAGTATTGCTTGCAACTTGCTTAAAGTCGTTGTGCTCAATGAGACTTTTTGACTGGCACCTCGTAATTGCTCGTCCGTATAGGAGTAAGTTAGCTGATTCTGTTTACCCAATGGACCTATCACATGTTTGTCGTCAAGTACGCAGCACCAGTTGCCTGTGCCGTATTTGCGGGCGTATTGCAGTGCCAATCTCGCATGTTCTTGTGCCTGTGCAACTGTCTGACCCAAACCGACACCGCTACAAAGGGAATGATAGGGTGGAAGATCTACCCCGGGTAGCGCCGGCACGGTGTGAAATCCGTTTGTGATGTCCTCAACGTGACGACGGGTTGTCCATATAGCAAACTCTCCCGAAGACGTCTCTTGCAAGGTGCCCGCCAAACGTTGTGCCCATCGTTTTAAGTGCGATTCTGTACCGGCACGACTATAACCCGCCTCACCTTGCAATTCTCCCGTATCCAACAACAGTACTGCGACTTGGGAACTCCGATAGTGAAGGAGTTGATGAGTTTTAAGAATAGACTCGAAAGTGGATGAGATCGCCGTGCGGGCCGGAAGTACGTGATAGGCGTGCACTCCAAGGCGCTGAAGTTCAATTTGCGCAGATCGCAAACACGTAACCGCAACTTTGGTTACTCCGTTGCGCCATAAGTCTGCATGGAACTGTGCCAGTTCACCGGCTTCAATTTCATCCGGATAGTGGTAAAGATGAATATCCGTATAGATTCCGATATCCTCCAACAATCTTTTCATCTCGGTGGAATGGAAAGTATCAAAGCTCATCTCGGAAAGACGCAGCCCCTGTTCATGAACCAGGTACAATAGCAGCCCGTACAGACTTGAGCCTGTATGGGGCACGTAGAAAATGGGAACGTTCAATCGACCCCACTTCTTTGCGATGGAATAGGGTACTTGTCCGCTGAATAACCACATGTCCATGTCCGAGATATGTTGACTCAGGATGTCGATGACCTCGGGTTCTCGCCAATACACGAGAGGACGAAGTTCAATTTCCGGATAGTCGCGAGCGACCGTCTGAATCTGCGCAACGGAATCGTCGGCACCGATGAGTCCTAGGCGTATTTTCATCCTTTAACACCGTCTTCCAACAACTTAAATATTCCGCTCAGATACGCTTTTACGCCGATGGCCAGCGCTTCCTCATCCACTGTGAAGCGTGCGTGGTGATGCGGGTAAGCGATGCCCTTGGCCGGGTTGCCGGCTCCAATGAAAAAGAAACTTCCGGGGATTTTGGATTGGTAAGCGGAAAAGTCTTCGCCGGCCATCGTTCGTATGTTATCTACGATCGCCGCAGGACCGAATGCCTCAAGCATGGACTCGCGCAACCGTTGTGTGACTCGTGCGTCATTCACGACCGGTCGGTATCCATGATTATACGTAAACCGGTAGGCGGCACCGTGTGCTTCTGCAACACCCTTGATCACCCGTTCCATCAACTTGGGTGTCTCCCGACGCAAATCGGGGTTGAATGATCGCACGGTACCGACCAACTCGGCACTTCCCGGAATCACATTATTCGTGGTTCCGGCGACAAACTGGGTCACTGAAACGACCAGGGTTTCGAATGGATCTGTGTTGCGGGACACGATATGTTGCAGATTGGTTACCACCTGGGCCGCAACAGCGATGCTGTCCACTGTGAGATGGGGTTGGCCGGCGTGACCACCTTTTCCGATGATCACGATATGAAACGTGTCGGGGGCGGCCATCATGGGGCCGACAGTGATGCCGATTTTGCCCACTTCCAGGGATGTCCACAGATGAGCGCCAATGATCGCATCCACCCCGTCAACAACCCCCGCCTGAACCAACTCCCGGGCTCCGCCCGGGTACAGCTCTTCCGCGTGCTGGAATAACAATCTTACCTCTCCGGTAAGATGTTCTTGTAACCGGGATAGGATTTTGGCGACGCCCAACAGTATGGCCGTATGACCATCGTGGCCGCAAGCGTGCATGACTCCGGGTGTTCGAGAAGCGAATGCGAAGTCGTTTTCTTCCACAATGGGCAGAGCGTCGATGTCCGCCCGCACCGCCACAACCGGACCGGGCTTGGTTCCGTGGAGTCGCGCCACGACACTTGTTCTGGTGGGGCGATCCAGTTCAAATGCATGGAACGAATTCAACGTATCATAAACAAATTGGGATGTCTTTTCTTCTTCAAATGAAAGTTCCGGGTGTGCGTGTAAATGCCTGCGCCACTGGACGACATCATCACGAACTTCGGTCACCCAATGATCCAGTTGCTCAACCTTTATCGACAACTTTTCGTCACCTCACTGCCGGCTAAGTAAGTACCAAAAAGGTTTTGATCATCCGTCTTTTAATATCGGCTGATTTATGCTCAATTGTTAGCGTAGCATATTTTTCGCGTCCTGGCTATGGATTTTCGGCGTGGATTATGATAAGTGAGCTTGCGTATCGAGTTTGGGGATGTTATAATTCAGCCTAAGAATAGAATTCCTTAAATAGACCGTAATTAGGATTGGGTTCGAGAATCATGCGTAAGGGGGTGTTCTACGGGGTTCTTTAATGCGGTTGTCGGCATGGACTCACATGTGGGTGATGGGAGAGGATAGCGAATCTTGCGAAAAGGGGGGAGTTATTCGTATGTCTTCGACTGAAAGAAGACTGGACCCCCGAGGACGCCAAGCAATTATTGGTGCATTCCTTGGGTTTTTTGTAGACATGTTTGACGTATGGCTGCCGGTGATTGTCCTCGGGCCGGCCATCAGTTATTTTGTTCCGAACACGCTGGGCGCTTCAACCCTGTCGGTGGTTAACAGCGTTGTGTTTGTCGTGACGTTGGTGGCCAGGCCGATTGGCGCATTATTGTTCGGACATGTGGCCGATAGATTCGGACGGAAGCGTACAGCCATTATCTCCGTGACGGGGTTTGGTATAACTACTCTGCTGATGGCGTGTCTACCCGGATATCAAACATGGGGATTGGCTTCGTTGGTTCTCTTGATCATCTTGCGGTTCATTGATGGATTGTTCCTCGCAGGAGAATATACATCCGCGAGTCCGCTGGCCATGGAATACTGTCCGAGAGAGAAGCGCGGGTTTTACGGTGCCCTGATCATGTCCGGTTTTCCTCTCTCATATATAGTTATTAATTTTCTAACATTTCTAATGTTACAAGTGGCGCCGTTGAATGGACCGGACGCCCCGTATATTCATTGGGGATGGAGGATTCCCTTCTTCGTAGGTGCCGCCATTTCACTTCTGTTCGTGCTTTATTACAAAAAGTTTGTTCCGGAATCGGAGTTATGGGAGCGTTCCGAACGATCGATCAATCCGTTGCGTACGTTATTTTCCGCCGGAAATTTGAAGGGCTTCTTTCAAGTATGGGTAATGATGAACGGGTTTTGGCTCACTTCGTACATGATTAGCGCTGTCATTCCCGGGTTATTGAACAAGAGTCTCCATCTTCCTCAAACCACCGTGACGATTGTCATGCTTACCAGTGAGGTGGCTCTGTTTGTGGCGTATCTTGCGGCAGGAATGATCAGTCAGCGAATCGGACGAAGAACGTATCTCATTTGGGCGGGGTTGGTGGCCGCCGTCGTCGGAGGGATGCTAAACTACTGGTTGATCTCCACAGAATGGCAAGGAGTATGGGGAATATTTATTTTAACCATCCTGATTGAAGTGATTGTTGGAAACATTTGGGGCCTAGCGACGACGTATATCAACGAACGATTCCGCACCAATGTACGGGCGAGCGGATTTGGTCTCGGATATAGCTTAGCGGTCGTACTGCCCTCTTTTTATGCGTTCTATCAAATCTGGCTGAGTCGCATCGTTCCGGCCGTTTACACGGAGTTGGTGCTACTGATCATCGGTTCTATCCTGGTTGTGATCGGTGCGGCGCTCGGGCCGGAAACCAAGGATGTTGACTTTGCGCAAGATTGATGGGCTCGAAGTGTTCCTCGACAAGTTCGCAAATCCGGATATCAGGGGGATGAGGAGAAGAAGATGAAATCTGTCGAAGAACTTGAACAGGTATTAGTTGCGCCGTCTGATGAACTCATTCAAGACATGGCTCGGTTGTCGGGTGATGTCATGATCCTTGGTGCAGGCGGAAAGATGGGGCCGACGCTGGCCGTGCTCGCTCGGAACGCGATCACAGCGGCCGGTAAAGACTTCAAAGTTTATGCCGTCTCGCGTTTCTCGGATGAGTCTGTTCGCCGAAAATTGGAGAGACACGGTATCACGGTGATCTCTGCCGACCTGCTTGATGAACGCCAACTGGCCGCGTTACCGGAAGTCGAAAACGTCATCTATATGGTCGGATATAAGTTTGGGTCTACCGGAAACGAACATCTCTTATGGGCGATGAACACGTATCTTCCCGGACGGGTTGCAGAGCACTTTCGGAACTCGCGCATTGTGTCTTTTTCGACCGGGAATATTTACCATTTATCTCCGGTTGCATGGGGTGGGGCGACGGAGTCGACCCCTCCTCAGCCGTACGGCGAATACGCGCAGTCTTGCCTGGGTCGCGAACGGATCTTCGATTACTTCTCACGAAAATATCAGATGCCTGTACTGCATTTTCGTCTCAACTATGCAGTGGATTTGCGGTACGGTGTTCTCGTCGATGTGGCACAAAGTGTATTTGAAGGGCGGCCCATCGATCTCAGCATGGGACATGTCAATGTGATCTGGCAGGGTGACGCCAACGAACGCGCGCTGCGCGCTCTCTTGCACTGTAGCACCCCACCAAAAGTTGTAAATGTCACCGGTCCGGAGACGGTTTCCATCCGGTGGGTCGCCCAGGTATTCGGAAAGAATTTTGGTAAGGAACCTATTTTTATCAATGAAGAATCGGAGACCGCGCTCATAAGCAATGCAAGTCTGAGTCAGCAGTTATTCGGTTATCCTCGCGTTACACTGGGACAGATGATTGACTGGGTGACAGAATGGATTCAAAACGGATTGCCATTGCTGGGGAAACCGACACACTTTCAGGAAAGACAAGGCAGGTTTTAATCATGACCATGAATAAGGAGAAATTTCAACTTCTGAAGGAAGGAACCGTGATTCCGGCCCATCCGTTGGCACTCACGGAACAGCATGAGTTAGACGAAGTACACCAACGCGCTTTAACCCGGTACTACATTGCAAGTGGTGCCGGTGGTGTTGCCGTTGGCGTCCATACCACTCAGTTTGAGATTCATGATGTCGGACTGTATGAGCCTGTTCTAAGATTGGCAGCGCAAACTGTGGAAGAAGCTTCGTTGAAACGACCGTTTTTGAAGGTCGCCGGCGTCTGCGGCCCTACGGAGCAGGCCGTGCGCGAGGCGGAGATTGCAAAGGATTTGGGGTATGACCTGGTTTTGTTAAGCCCTCATGGACTAAAAGATGCCACAGAGCATCAGCTGCTGGTTCGAGCCGCCGAGGTGGGGAAGGTAATGCCTTTATTTGGGTTTTACCTTCAACCTTCAGTGGGCGGACGGCCTCTCAGTTATGAATTTTGGCGGAGGTTCGTCGAGATCCCACAACTGGTTGCAATCAAAATCGCCCCGTTCAACCGCTATCAGACCTTAGACGTGGTCCGTGCGGTCTGTGCGTCGGGTCGAAGTCACGAGATCGCCCTCTATACGGGTAACGATGATAGTATTGTTGTCGACTTGCTGACAACCTACCGAGTACCGGTTTCCGGTGATGTGGTTGAGAAAACCATTGTGGGGGGATTGCTCGGACATTGGGCCGTCTGGACAAAACGTGCAGTTGAAATCTTTGAGGAAGTTCGTAAGGCTAAGAAAACAGGAATGATTCCCAGTAACCTGCTCACCTTAGGCTCAGAAATTACGGATATGAACGCAGCCCTATTTGATCCCCACAACAGTTTCCAAGGTTCCATTGCCGGCATACATGAAGTGTTGAAGCGCCAGGGGTTACTCAAGGGCATCTGGTGTCTGAATCCGAAGGAAAGGCTATCCAGCGGGCAAAAAGAGGAAATTGACCGGGTGTATCGGATGTATCCGCATCTCACGGATGACCAGTTCGTCCGCGATCATTTGCAAGAGTGGCTTTCCTGAGATCGCCATCTCCGCGTAGGAACCATCCCTTTTCACGTTTGCGCACCTCACGGTCCCTGTTGGGGAGACGCGGAACAATGCCGACCACTGTGCAAGGCGCCGAACCGCACGGTGGTCGGACGGCTTGACCAGGGTTCTGGAATGCAGGACGGCCCCTTAAAATACGAGTTTGAAGATGCTCAGATGTCTGTCGACGGCACACTGATTATGGAAGGAAGGCTCAGCAATGGCATTTAGGCAACTTCATGAACTCGTGAGACAGGCTGAGGAACGTGAAACGACATTCTCGCAGCTCATGCTGGAGACGGAAATGGAACAGACCGGACAATCGGAAATGCGGATCCTGGAGCGGATGAGCCACTACTTCGACGTTATGGAAGAAGCGGTTCGTCAGGGGATCGCAAAGCCTGTGATGTCACGAACGGGTATCACGGGCGGCGATGCCTACCGCGTATACCAATACCTTCAGCGCGGACCGGTCCTGATGGACAGAAACACGCTGCAGGTTGTGTCGTATGCCTTGGCTGTCTCCGAGGTGAATGCGGGCATGGGCCGCATTGTGGCGACTCCAACAGCCGGAGCAGCAGGCATCTTGCCGGGTGTATTGGTCTATGCGCTCGATACCGGGCGCTTTCCGCGCCACGCGGTCGTGCGGTCGATGTTCACAGCGGCGGCGATCGGTCTAGTGATTGCAAACTCCGCATCGATCGCCGGTGCGGCCGGCGGTTGTCAGGCCGAAGTTGGCTCGGCTACCGCCATGGCGGCGGGAGCGTTAGTCGAGCTGGCCGGCGGTCGACCGCAGCAGGTCGGACACGCGGTCGGACTGGCGCTTAAGAATTCACTCGGCTTGGTTTGTGATCCTGTCGGTGGCCTTGTGGAAGTACCGTGCATTATTCGCAATGGGCTGCACGCCGTCACCGCACTGGCCGCGGCCGAGATGGCGCTGGCCGGTGTAAAGAGCGTGATTCCGCCGGATGAAGTGATTCAGGTGTTGCACGAGATAGGCAAGGAACTTCCCGTTTCCTTGCGGGAGACTGGACTCGGAGGTTTGGCGGCAACCCCGACGGGCCAACGGCTACGCGAGCAGGTGTTTGGATCAAAGTCGTGAGGAAATAGGAACAGCGATGCCGATTGTACCGGGTCCAAGGGGCGACGAAAAGGCATGAAGTACCAGAGTGCATTCGAAATCATCGGTCCGGTCATGGTCGGACCCTCAAGTTCCCATACGGCTGGAGCCGTACGGATTGGAAACATCGCCCGACAAGTGCTCAGAGAGTCTCCGCGCGAAGCGGTATTCTATCTTATGGGCTCGTTTGCGGAAACGTATCAGGGACACGGGACGGATCTCGCGCTCCTGGCGGGGGTGCTCGGCTATTCTCCGGCATCGCGGGAGGTGTCTGCAGCAAAAGAAAAGGCTGCGGAGGCGGGTCTCATCTATGCATTTCGTAAGGCCAATCTCGGCTTTTTCCACCCGAACACCGTGTCCATTAAATTGAGTGGCGACATGCGGACGGTTCACATCATTGGGAGCTCCATCGGCGGCGGCAAAGTCGAGATACAAGAGCTGGACGGCTTGCCGGTAAAATTCAGTGGAGATCGACCGACACTCATCCTGTACCACAGGGATGTTCGCGGCTTCCTGGCCGGTGTATCGCGTCTGCTGGACAATCAAGGCTATAACATTGCCCGCTTGGTACTGGAGCGCTGGAAGAAGGGAGGGGCGGCAGTTACCGTGTGTGAGGTGGACGAAGAGATCCGCCCGGAACTGCTCGACATTCTGCGCACTTCGATATCTGAGTTGCGAGATATCTATCTTGTTCAGACAGACTGACCGGTCGTAAACTTTTTTGTCCAGCCTGTGCGATCAGAAGCAGTGCTGACGCATGGGTTGTCGAGCCCTTGCGCCGCTTGATTTCTTCACGGGTGCGGAGAAAATTTTGCTGCAACTGTCCCTAAACAGGCGCGAATCTATCTGAGATCATAGTCTCGAAGGTATAATCGGGATGAAATCTCAGTTTGAGGTCCCTTTTTGGATCGGAGACAGGAAGGTCCGGGCCGAACGGAGTATGGTGGTTCATGCACAGCTTCACGCTTCCCTGCAGGACGTTCGCCCGATCGCTGTGGAGCCTGTGACACAACGACAAGAGGTGGACTGGAATGCCACGATAACGGCCTACCACCCGCTGGGATTTACCCTCGCCATTAGAGCCCTCCAACGCTACTGGATTCGGGGAAACGGTCGGCACATCATGGGGGCCTTCGTGTTTGGAGCGGCGGCGAAGGCGTTGGCGGCACGGGATGAGTGGATCGGGTGGAGTCACAGCGAATGCGGTATCGGCCGAGGATTGTTAACAACAACCGTGTTTTGATCTTGCCGGATGTTCGCATTGCTCATCTGGCGAGCCACGCATTGGCAATGATTAAAACAGCTGGTTGTGGCTGTTCGAAACATCGTAGAGGTGCGCGCCTGCTGTGGGTACGAAGTATGGTTAGATCCCATTTTTCGCATGTCAGATTTTGTCGAATGATGGTTTTTTAAGCGGTATAGGAGGAAAACGCACAAGAACCTCCGAATTCTCTCTGTACCAGAGTTTGGAGGGGAGAGACATGCAACTTCCGGGTGTTACGGTGGAAGTTCACAAGCTGGAAGCGGCACCGCTGGTGGCTTACTTGTGTCGAGAGCTTCGTGTGGCGGAGATCATCGATGCCCACGTGACGTGGGACCGCCATCGGACCGAGGTGAGCCCCGGCACCGCCATCACGGCTCTCTTGGTCAATCTTCTCGTGCGCCGGGAACCATTGTACCGGATCGAGTGATTCTTCCGGGATATGGATGTGGAGGCCTTGTTGGGCAATGGCATCGAGGCCGGCCACTTCAATGACGACCGGCTGGCACGGGCCCTGGATAAGTTCGCCGACGCCGATCCTTGGCGCCTTTATCACGAGATTGCCTTGGGATCTCCGGATGCCCGGTCCCTGGTTCTGGATGTCATCCGGTTGGACACCACCTCCTTTTCCGTCCAAGGCAGTTACGATCCCGCCGACTTCGAGGATGCGCCTTTTCGCATCACCCGAGGGTACAGCAAGGACCTGCGTCCGGACCTCAAGCAGTTTTTGTTTGGGCTGGGGAGTTACGGCGGGCTTCCCTTATTCGCGGATGTGATGAGCGGGAATCAGAGCGACAAGAAGTGGTACGGGCCATGGACAGAGCGGATCACGGAACTGTTGTCGCCAGAGGTCTGGAACACCCTGATCGTCGTGGCCGATTCGGCCTTTGTTACCGAGGAGAAGTTGTACGGGAGGACCTATCGGTTTGTGGTGGTGGAGTCCTCGGCACTCGATCAGCGCAAAGCCAAGCGACTGGAGAAACTCGTGGCAGAGGAGGCTCAGGCGATTGAGAAGGCGGTGGCCCAGCAGGAGCGGCTGAGCTACCACTGTGAAGCTGACGCCAAGGTGGCTTTGGAAGATTGGCGGCGGCGTCATAATCGCTGGGGATTTCATCATGTCACCGGCCGGGTGGTGCAGGAAAGGACCGTGAAACGGCGGGTGGGACGCTCGCGAAAACACGATCCCGACTCAGGGAACGTAGAGGTTATCCGGTGGCGAGTGACCTTCACGGTGGAACCCGACACGGAGGCCATTGAACAGAGACGGCGACGGGACAGTACATTTGTCCTGATCAGTAACGTCCCGCGAACGCGTTGGGCCGACGATGCCGATCTGCTGCGGGATTACAAAGGCCAGATTGAGGTGGAGAACCTGTTTCGGGCCCTGAAACAGCCCTATTTTGTGCACGGAATTTTCGTCAAGACCCCCAAACGCGTCTTGGCGTTGGCCTATGTCTTTTTACTGGGGCTGCTGGTGTACGCGATCATTCAACACCGGGTGCGCCAAGGGATGCGGGAGGATCAACAAACGGCACTGGCGATCGCGGGTGCGAAGTTTCGCTCTCCGACTACTCGAACGTTACTGAAAGAGTTTGACGGGTTAACCCACGTGATCGTGCACCTGCCGGATGGGACGGTCACCCATCATCTTCAGGGACTCACCGAGACGGGGATCCAGATTCTTCGATGGATTCGGATCCGGACGGATAACCTCTTGATGGGAGCTTCATTGCCACCGGCGGAAAGTGGGTAATCGACATCATGTGACAACTGAATCCTCAGGGAAGCCATTGTTTGTGGATATAACGTCGAATTTTGTCGAAATAGGCAGATGATCAATTCCATGTTTCGACATTCTTCGATGTGCGAAAAATGGGATAAATGGGATCTGATGCGCAGAATGCCCCTTCCCCGATACGTCATCTCCCGTGGGCAGGTGGTCGCTGAAACTCCGGTGCCGCGAACCACGGTCAGGTGGGATGATACGGTTCATGAGATCGACTTCCGACGGTGATGAGGGGGGCGTTCCCGGTCGCGGCAGGGCAGGCCGCCTGCCCCGGTCCGGCACGGCTTCAAACGAAACCAGGGCCCGGGAACGCCGTCACGCGCGGTGCTTCCCGATGGGCCGAGGAAATTCGGAGGAAACTGATGCAATAATCACTCTCTTCTACAAAGAGGTTTTTTTATGCCCGGGGACAGGTGACGGTGCGAATCAGGCTGTAACGCATTAAGTTTCGCTAAAAAATGATGTCATTTCATCGATAATGCTTTTGATATCGGGGATTTTGGCGCTATCGACGGTGCTGTAGGCGGCGAATGTTTGAAAGGGCTTCATGGGTTCGGGGCGTATCGGAAATGAAACCAATTCGCCGGTTTGAAGTTCCATTTCGATGAAACGGTTGGGAAGCAGGCTGACTCCGATCCCGCCCTTCAGAATTCCAATAATCGTATTGATCTCATTGATCTCGATCAACTCGACATAGCGGAGTTGTCGTTTGCGGAATTCGTTGTCGATTTGAATGCGGTATGCGGTGTTTTTTCCGAACAACACCAAAGGTTCCGCGGCCACCTGCGCGAGGGAGACGGATTTGTCGGTCTGTCTCGCCAATGGATAGAACGGGGCCATCACGGCGGAAACCTCCTGCTCGTCAATCTTGTGAAAGGCAATTTGCGGATTGACAACTTCGTACGCCGTGATCCCCAAGTCGATGGCGTGGTTTTGGATCTCGTCGATAATATTGCTGGTCAAAATGTTGGTGAAAGAGAAGCTCATGTAAGGAAATCGCTCAATCAGTCGGGGAAGGAGCCTGGGCATGACGCTGGTAAAAAAAGCAAAAGGAATCCCGATGCGGAAGGTTTTCTTCAAGTTTTCTCGATAATTCCTCAGGTTGTGATTCAACTCCGCCCACTGGGAGACGATGGATGCCACATAGGGCAAAGCCATTTTCCCGAATTCGGTGAGACGAACTCCCCGTGAATCCCGTTCAAAAAGCTGCCCCCCCAATTCTTGCTCCAAGCTTCGAATGCGGTTGGACAAGGTGGGTTGAGGAAGGAAAAGGTTTTCCGCCGCCCTGGAAAAATTGCGTGTTTTTTCGACCTCGATGAAGGTGAGGAGTTGGTCCAGGTTCATCGACATCCTCTCCTTTGTGGGGATTATTCATCAAACGAATCGGGCGATCGAAATCCTGTAGTTTTATTGTAATTAAACATGACGTATAATCCAAGGTGTAGTCGGTTATATGTTAGATTATTGATCAAGGAAGACTCGCTTTCAGACGACATTCTCGTAAGGAGGGGTGCTTCGAATTGTGAATGTCATGTTTATTTTCCAGAATGTTATCAACGGTGTAACGATCGGATCGATCTATGCGTTGATGGCTCTGGGGTATACATTGGTCTACAGTGCAAGTCGTCTGGTGAATTTTGCTCAAGGTGAAGGATACATGCTCGGAGCATTTGCCACTCTTTTCGCGTTAGTGGCCGTCCCTGAGCAGAGTCCCGCCTTCGTCCGGGCCATTGCATCGGGAGTGGCGGCCATGGTTGCGGCGGTCTTGTTGGGGTGGGCCACGGAGCGCTTCGTTTTCCGCCCGCTGCGAAACGCGCCGCCGTTTATACCGGTCATGGCGTCCCTGGGTTTGGCGATTGCGATTGAAAACACAGTGTTAAACCTGTTTGGCGCAGGGTTCAACAATGTGCCCGCTTTGTGGCCGTTGACCGGCATTCAGATGGCCGATGTTCGAATGTCCTATGTCCAATTGGTGATGTTGAGCGTCGCCGTGCTGTTGATGGTTCTTCTCGATCGATTCCTCCGCAGCACTCTCCCGGGGAAAGCCTTGCGGGCCGTGGCACAGGATCCCACGGCGGCCCGCCTGATGGGCATCTCCACGGAAGCGGCCGTGGCCCTGGTGTTTGTGGTGGCCGCCGGTCTCAGCGGAGTATCGGGGTATTTCGTCGCCTTGTATTACGGATCCGTGAACTTCTACATGGGATTTCAGGCCGGCATTAACGGCTTTGCCGCCGCGATATTTGGCGGGTTCGGCAATGTCAAAGGGGCGATCGTCGGAGGAATTCTGCTCGGAATTTTCGAAGCGTTCGGCAGTTCGTTGGTGCCCGCCGAATGGAAGGGCGTGATCGCCTATGTCCTGCTGCTGCTGGTGATCCTGATCCGACCGCAGGGAATCTTCGGCGAAGCGTTGCCTGAGCGGCTGTAGGCGGAGGAAACCGGTGAAACGGAAGATGCGGAGGAGGGAACGGCGGTGAACAGCGACAGACCGGTCTTGGAAGCGAAAGAACTCACGAAGCAGTTTTCCGGGTTCGTGGCTTTGAAAGATTTCTCGGTTCAAATTCCCAAAGGGAGCATTACAGCGGTGATCGGCCCCAACGGGGCGGGGAAAAGTACGTTTTTTCACCTGGTGACAGGTCTTCACGCACCAACTTCGGGCAAGGTCCTCCACAACGGAGAGGACATGACCGCTTTGCCGCCGAGCCAAAGGGTCAGCCGCGGAATTGCCAGAACGTTTCAGGGAGTTCGGCTCTTTCCGGCGATGACAGTATTGGAAAACGTCTTGGTTGCCTGCCGAGGGCAGGGCCGGGGCGGCGTGGGGAATGCCCTGTTTCGCCCCAGGGCCTTCCGCCGGGCAGAGCGACAGCGGATCGAATGGGCGTACAGCTGCCTGTCTTTCGTGAGCCCCTCTTTATACAGACGAGCCAACGAATTGGCCTTTCATCTGCCCTACGGAGAACAACGCCGGGTAGAACTGGCGAGAGCTTTGGCGACCCAGCCGGAGGTTCTGATTCTGGATGAACCTGCGGCCGGGTTGAGCCAGGTGGAGCGAAAGGAATTGTCTTCCTTTCTTGAACGGATTGCAGCCCGCGGCATCACAGTGGTTTTAATCGAGCATGACATGCGTCTGGTGATGTCCTTGGCGGAGCGGGTGGTGGTGCTCAACCACGGAGTGAAGATTGCCGAAGGATCTCCGGCCGAGGTGCGGCAGGATCCGCAGGTGATTGCGTCGTACTTAGGAACTTCCGGATTCGAACAGGCCCCGGTGGGGACTGTGGACGGCGCACCCGGGTTGCGGGAAGGGGATCGGTATGCCGTCGCTCCTTGAAGTGCGCCATCTGAATGTCCGATACGGCGGCGTACGAGCGGTTCAGGACGTCGGGTTCACGATGAAGGAAGGCGAGTGGGTGGCCCTCATCGGTGCCAATGGAGCCGGAAAGAGTACAACATTGAATGCGATTTCCGGGGTGGTTTCGTACGACGGGGATATCGTTTTTGAGGGGGTTTCTCTCCGCAAACGGAAGGCCGAAAGCATTGTTCGCACGGGCATTGTTCAGGTGCCGGAAGGACGGCGCGTGTTCCCTGGGATGTCGGTTCTCGAAAATCTGGAACTCGGCGGTTATGCCCGGAGAAGAGAAGGGCGCATGAAACGGAACATGGAGCGGGTCCTGGATATGTTTCCGAGACTGCGTGAACGTTCGAAACAGTTGGCGGGCACGTTGAGCGGTGGAGAGCAACAAATGTTGGCGCTGGGGCGCGCTCTCATGGCCGAGCCGAAGCTGATGATGTTGGATGAACCTTCTTTGGGCCTGGCTCCTCTGGTGATTGATCAGATTTTTGAGGCTCTGACGCAGATCCGGCACCAACGCGTTTCCATCCTCTTGGTTGAGCAAAATGCGGCCAAAGCCCTCGAGTTTGCCGATCGATGCTATCTCTTGGAGACGGGGCGGGTGGTCATGTCGGGAACTGCCGAAGAAATGCGAAAAAATCCGGTGGTCCAGGAGGTTTACCTCGGCATGTAAACCAATGGGAAAGGAAGACGAATGTGTGGATCGAACAGCAACAGCGAAATCGAAACCTCCTCAAATGGGTGTCCCTAGCGGCATTGCTGTTGGCAGCCGCGATCTGGCCGTGGTGGGTTGACGATCGTTTTCTGCTGAACGTCATGATCAATGTGTTGCTGTACATGGTGCTTGGGATGGGCATGCACCTCATCTTCGGCACCGCCGGCCTTCCCTTTCTGGGATATGCCGGCTTCTACGGGATTGGCGCCTATACTGCCGCACTGTTGATGACGCGGGGAGTGTCCTTTTGGGCGGCCTTGCCGGCGTCCGTGGCTGCCGTTTGCCTCGTCGCCCTGTTGTTTGGAGCGCCGATTCTGCGCCTGAGAGGGGAATATTTTATGCTCGGATCTCTGGCGCTGGGTGAAATCATCCACCTGACGATCAACAATTTAGATATCACAGGGGGGCCGAACGGAATTGTCGGCATACCCAAACCGCGGTGGTTTGGAGGGACATTGAGTCAGCCCGCTGATTTTTACTACCTGCTTCTGGTGGTTGTCCTGGTGTCGATCGCCCTTCTGACCTATTTGCAAAAGTCGACGGTGGGCCGATCCTGGCTGGCGCTCCGGGAAGACGAATTGGCGGCCGAAGCGGTGGGGGTTCCCACCTACAGGAGAAAACTGCAACTTTTTGTTCTTGGTTCCGCCTGGGCGGGAGTGGCCGGGGCCTTTCTGGCGGCAAGGATGGGGATCGTGACCCCGGGATCCTTTACCCTCATGAATTCGGTGCAGATGATTGGGATCATCATTGTCGGCGGCATGGGGAGTTTACCGGGGGTTGTGCTCGGTACGGTCCTGATGATCGGGCTGCCCGAATTCGTCCGGGCACTGGCGGATTGGCGGCTGGTGATCTTCGGGGTGGCCATTATGGCGGTTCTCCGCTTTCGACCCCGGGGCATTTGGCCGACAAAGCCGTGGATTGTTCCGCTCCCGGCTACGATTCCCGGAAGTGAACGGGCGACCGACCCGGCTGCCGTGGAAGGACAGGGTGGCGTTCGGACTCGAGGATACTGACACGGGAGGAACAATCTTGTGGAAATGAAAGCAACACCACGCAAAATCTTGTTCACGGCCATAGGGCTTCTTGCGGCTGTGGGATCCATCGTCGGTTGTGGCTCGGGCAGCAGTACCACCAATGATGCGCAGGGGGACGCGGCACCGGTCAAAATCGGGTTGAGCGCGCCTCTCAGCGGGTCGACCGCGTCATGGGGAACCGACTATCGAGACGCTGCGGCCCTGGCCATTGAGGAGATCAATCAGTCCGGGGGAATTCTTGGGCACCCTATCCAATTCGTCGCCGAGGATGACACCATGTCCAATGAAGGGGCATTGAATGTGGCCAGTCGGCTTGTTGACGAGAAGGTCATTGCCGTACTCGGCCCGTTGTCCAGTTCCACCGCCATGGCGACCGAGCAAGTCTATTCCCAAGGGGGCGTTCTGATGTTTCCGCCCGCGAGCAATCCCAAGTTGACACAAATGGGATTTGACAACGTGTTTCGGATGTCCCCGAAGGACGATCAGTTTGGCGCCATGGATGCCAAGGTGGCGGCGGAAAGACTCGGGGCAAAAACGGCGGCGGTCATTCACGACAACAGCACCTATTCGAAAGGGTTGGCGACGTATTTCAAAGATGCATTCGAACAAATGGGCGGCAAAGTGGTCGATTTTGAAGCGATCACGCCGGGGGAAAAGGACTATTCTCCGGTGTTGACCAAGATCAAGTCAATGAATCCGGACCTGTTTTATTACTCCGGATACTACCCTGAGGGGGCGGCTCTCGTGAAACAGGGGAAAGCCCTGGGGTTGGAGACCCAATATCTGATGGGAAACAGCAACTATGATCAGCAGTTCATTGCCTTGGCGGGACCTGCCGCAGAGAATGTCGTCATGGAAACGCTGACGCCGGTCACGCTGATTTCCAGTGATCAAGCGCAAAAATACGTGGCGCGCTACAAGGAGAAATACGGAAAAGAACCGGGATTCTTGGGACACCTCGCGTACGACAGTGTCCACATCCTGAAGCAGGCGATCGAGAAGGCCCATTCTCTCTCTTTTGACGCCATCAAAACGGTGCTTCGGGATCCGGGGGGATTTCAAGGGATCGCTGGAAAAATCACTTTTGATAAGAATGGAGACATTCAAGGATCCCCCTCCATCATTTTAACGGTGAAAAACGGGAAGTTTGTTCCATACCAATAATCTATAAACCAAGAAAGGAAGGGCGGCTGATGATGTTAAAATTGCTTGGACCGGTGGACGCGTTTCAGGTCCTGAATGAAAAATTTCAGTTGCGTACGACCCCGGTGGTGCAGATCGGAGAGATATTCTTGATCAGCGGTATGACGGGGTTGGATCCGGCCACCGGGGAAGTGGCGCATGAGGCGGACTTCAAGGAGCACGCCCGCACGGCCCTCGACAACGTCGACAAGATGCTGCGGGCGGCCGGGCTGAACTTGGACCATGTGGTGAAAGTGAAGGCCTATCTGAAGAACACCGAAGATTTCCCTGTGTGGAACGAACTGTTTTACGAATGTTTCACCGAGCCTTATCCGGCTCGGACGACGGTGGGAGCGCCTTTGGTGGTGGGCCTGATCGAAGTCGAAGTTGTGGCGACAACGCAACCCCGGGTTGTTCGTTGAACGCGGACGAAAACAGGATGACGGTGGAGGGAAAAGATCATGAAACACATGCATTTAGTTGCGTACTTGTATCTGAGCCCGACGAATCATCATCACGGGATGTGGCGTCACCCGGCGACTCACCGCAATCTTTTTGCGGTTGAGTTATATCAGCAGATCGGCCGGGTTTTGGAACAAGGAAAGTTTGACATGTTGTTTTTTCCCGACGTGTTGTGCGTCTACGGCGGTTTTCAAGGAGGGTACGAGGTCGGGGTGAAGTACGGGGGACAGGGATCGATGTCGCTGGATCCGGTTTCTGTCTTGGCGATGGTCGCGACGGCGACGGAGAGGTTGGGCTTGGGAGCGACGTTGTCCACGACCTTCTATGCTCCGTTTTATATCGCTCGGACGCTCTGCACATTGGATCACTTGACCAAAGGACGCATCGCGTGGAACATTGTGACGTCCAGCACCCATGCCGAGGCGCAAAACTTCGGTTTTGAGCGGATTCCCGATCGCGACAAGCGGTACGATCGGGCGGATGAATTCCTTGAAGTTTGCTTAAAACTGTGGGACAGTTGGGAGGAAGACGCGATCGTGATGGACCGGGAAACCGGCGTGTACGCCGATCCGTCCAAGGTTCACGCGGTTGATCACGCGGGAACGTGGTTAAAAGTAAAAGGCCCGCTCACCTTGCCCCGCGGTCCTCAGGGATATCCGGTGCTCATGCAGGCGGGATCCTCGGAGAGGGGGAGAGAATTCGCAGCCCGGTGGGGCGAGGTGATCTTCACGCTCCACCACCGGGTGGAAGAGATGAAAAACTTCTATCGGGACGTGAAATCTCGGATGGCCAGATACGGGCGCGAGCCGGAGGAGTGCGCCATTCTGCCGGCCCTGCAAGTCATTGTCGGCGAGACGGAGGCGCTCGCCAGGGAGAAGGCGGATTTTGTCAATGAGCTGGTGCATCCGGTTGTCGGCTTATCGACCATGTCCAGTCATATCGGCATTGATCTGTCCAAATACCCTTTGGACGAACCGATTCGCCAGGTCTATCTTGAAGAGGGATCCCGTGGTTCCTTTGACGTGATCCTTCAGGGAACCCAGAGCGAAAATCTGAGCTTGGGCGACGCGGCCAAACGTTTTGCAACGAGTGAACTGACGCCGCAGTTGGTGGGGACGCCGGCCCAAGTGGCCGATGCCATGGAGGCGATGTTTCGGGAAGAAGCGTGCGACGGTTTTGTGCTCACTCCCTGCGTCTTGCCGGGCAGTTTTGAAGACTTTGTTCGGCTGGTGGTGCCGGAGCTGCAACGGCGCGGCATATTCCGGAAAGAGTACACGGGAGTGACGTTGCGGGATCATCTGGGGCTGAGTCGGCCTGCCCCCAAGAGCATGGTTCACTCCTGAAAAGAGAGTTCGAAAGGAATGATCGAACCGCGATGTACAAGGTCGTAGTGGGTTTGGTCTCCAAGAATTGGGGGAATCTGCTGGAACAGTTGAGGGCAAAACTGCCCGAAGTCGGGGTGGATGTGGTGGAGAGGGATCAGTTGATCCGGCATCCCGAGTTGAAGGTGCTGATTCCCGGGGTGGAGCCCGTGAATCGGGATCTGCTGGAGGGCCTCCGAGAGGTGCGCCTGATTCATCAGGCGGGAGTGGGGGTGGACTCGGTGGATGTCGAGGCGGCCACGGAGCTTGGGGTGTGGGTGGCCAATGTCCCCTCCTACGGTTCCGGAAATGCGGAATCCGTGGCGGAAATCGCCTTATGGCACATGCTGACGCTCTCCCGAAGAATTCGACAGGCTCGCGAGCGGTTTTTGTCCGGCGATTGGGGCAATCCATTGGGTGTCTCCTTGCGGAATCGAACGGTCGGGATCTATGGCGTGGGGGGGATCGGAAAAGCTCTGGCCGAACGCCTGGTTCCTTTTGGCGTTCGGCTGATCGGGATCAAACGCAGCCCGGACCCTTCTCTGTCGGGTCTATTTGATTGGTTGGCCGGGCCGGAAGAGCGGGATCGGTTGCTCCAAGAGTCCGATTTTGTCGTGGTCACCGCTTCGGCCAATTCTCCGTCGGAGGTCATCCCGTTTACTGTGCGGGATTTTCTCCTGATGAAGCCGTCCGCTTATTTCATCAATGTTTCCCGGGGGATTTGGGTGGACGAAGAGGCGTTGTTGGCCGCACTGGACATGGGAGCGATCGCCGGTGCGGGTCTCGATGTGGTTCGGGAGGAACCGCCGCCGATTCCTTCCGCCTGGACAGCGGGAGGGAGGAACCTGCTCATCACGCCGCACATCGGGGGATGCACAGATCAGTCTTATGACGGCATTACGGACGTCATTCAAAGGAATGTTCGCCGGGTCTTGAGGGGAGATCCCCCGCTGACCGCTCTTAACCATCCCACACGGGTCACCGGCCGGGAAAGAAGGTAATCACCCGGAGAGAGTCGTGTCTTGATCGTTGCGATGGGGGCGGCTCGTAGGGGGAAAGGGGGATGGGTGTGTCGGTTTTACACATGCATATGGTGGTTGGAAATCCGAAGGCCCGTTCGCGGACGTGGGAGGCTGCTTCAGAGGTGGTCCGGCAGGTCGCCGAACGGGCCAAGACGTACGGATTCACCGTCGAGGAATCGCAGGAGGATCTGACGCTGTTGGGATCTGAGTTGGTCCAATGGCCCAGTCCGTCGGTGGAAGAGGCGCTGGGCAGAATCAGTGAGGTGGATTTCCTCGTCGTGGCGAGCCCCACCTTTAAAGCTTCGTATTCCGGGTTGTTAAAAATGTTTCTCGATCAGATGCCGCCGGGATTTTTGTCCGGAAAGACGGTGGTTCCGGTGATGGTGGGGGCTTCACCCCATCACGGGTTGGCGGTGGATGTTCTGTTGAGTCCTCAAGCCAAACGGTTCGGCATCAACATTCTGAGGGAGGATCAGGTATCGGTTTCCCGGCATTTTGCCGGGAAACCGGATCGGATGGTGGAAGAATCCTTGCCCTATCACTGGTGCGAGGATATACCTGTGTTATCCGATTGTTTGGCAAGTTTGGCCTGCCGACTTTGGGACAGTTATGATGGAGGAGATCACACGTTCTACGTGGGAGAAGTGGTGACTTTGCACCCGGGTGAGGGACGGCCGTTGCTGTTCTTTCACAGTGCGTATCGCAGGATTGGAGATGTCCTTTAGGGACAGGAGCGCGGGACACGGAAGTGTGTGCAAGCGTCAAGTTCAGTCTGCGGACGACGCTTTGGAATCGAATGTGCGTCAAATCGACTATGGTCATGTTTTTCCCCCGCGATCACTGAGTATGACGCTCGCGCACGGCATCTCCCTTGTGTCCCGAACGGGACTGACGCGTGGCAAAGGTGAGACGGCCGGGAAACAATCCGGACCGTACACCCAGTATCGGTCGGTCGGCGTGTCTTCGGCCGCTTCGCCCTCCATGATTCGGCGGACGCTGCGTTTGACAGCGACCACCGAAGCGTAGGATTGGCGGAGAACGGTGCGTGCCAAATCTACGGTGAAATCGGTCAGTTGCTCCGGGGGCACCACGTAGTTCAAGACCCCCATGGACAGGGCCGTCCGGGCATCGAGGATTCGGCCGGTATAGACGAGTTCACCACGATACAACCGACCGGACAACTTTTCAACAAGGGTTTGGTTCTGGACTTGGAAGACCATGACTTCCCCGTATTCCACCGCACTTTTCAGTTCCTTTATTCCGAACGCTCCTCGGTTTGCCATCACTTCGTTCCACACGGCCTGGGGTACGGTCACAGGTTCGAACAGTTGCCCTAACACACGGAAGAGACCAATGTAAGACAGGGCGATCATCGGGCTGGCATTACACACTGCTGCCTTCATGATGCTCATGCCCTGAATCGGACATAAATTCTTTTACAAATCCTGCATCATCCGCAAATTCGGCCTCATCGTAATGGATCCACGAAATGTTTCGTTGGCGTAAGATATCGATGTTTCGAACAGCCACAACAAGCTGTTTTAATCATCCAATCAGCGAAATGACGCAAGGTTCATACCATTTATGGGCCGATCTGAAACTCATTGTACAATCCCCCCATCGTACCGGGCGCCGTATGCCGCGCCCCCCCGGACACCAGTTTGGCTTCCTGAAAAATCGGACGACGAAGCATGTCTTTGATGCGAAAGGGCTCTCCGACGGTCATGGGCTCTCCCCCTTCTCTGAACATATCAAACCGGGACCGATGCGTTCACGGATGCGGCGATTTTTCTCGGAATTCGAGTTGTGGTGTAGAATGAGAGGAAACGTAGGGTCGTCGCAGAACCGGGACGCGTCGCTGAGAAAGGGGAGCGGTGCATGGATATCGGAATTGTCTGCCGATCGAAAGCGGAACGGAAGCGAATCGAGAAAGCGCTGCAGGAAGCGGGGGAGGAAGCGTTCGTGGCGGTCTGTAAAGGCGACCGTTCTCCTCCGGGCGAGGAGGGGCCGGCAGAATCCTCGGCCACCCTTTGGCTGGTGCCCGAAGGCCGGACCGCCCCCGGGCCCGGAATGCCTGTCATCCTCGACCCTGGTTTATGGGAACGATCCGAATATTTGGCCGCCCTGTGCGGAGCGGTCCGGCGGATGGACTCCCTGTACCCGATGCTTGAGCAACAGCTGCAATTTTACCGGACAATCGTGGATCTGTCCCACGACGGCATTATCGGTGTGAACAACGAAGGCCGGGTGGTGGTGTTCAATCCGGCGGCCGGAGAGATCCTGGGAATACCCGTTCAGGAGGCCCTGGGGAAAATCGTCACGGAATTCAACCCGGGTGCCGGACTTCCGCGGGTGCTGGAGCGAAAGACCCCGGAAAAAGATGAGCTGCGTCAGGTCGGCGGCCGGACGGTGGTGGCGAACCGGGCTCCGATCATCCGGCGGGGAGAGCTGATCGGGGCTGTGTCCACGTTCCGTGATGTCACCCAGCTGCAGCAATACGAACAGTCGATTCGCCGCAAGCTGCATCACCGGGGGCTCGCGGCGAAATGGACCTTGGAAGATATGGTGGCGGAGTCTCCGGCCATGCGGGAGTTGGTGGAATTGGCCCGAAGGTACGCAGGAGTCGATTCCACGGTGCTTTTGATGGGAGAATCAGGAACGGGGAAAGAGATTTTGGCCCAGGGGATCCATTCCGCCAGCCGTCGCAGGGGCGGCCCCTTTGTGGCTCTGAATTGTGCGGCGGTACCGGAGACGCTGTTGGAAAGTGAGTTGTTCGGTTATGAAGAAGGGTCGTTCACCGGGGCGCGAAAAGGAGGCAAGCAGGGTCTGTTCGAACTGGCGCACGGAGGAACGCTGTTTCTCGATGAAATCGGGGAGCTGCCCATCGCTCTTCAGGCCCGGCTCCTGCGGGTGTTGCAGGAACGGGAGGTGATGCGCTTAGGCGGTACCCGGGTGATTCCCGTGGATGTGCGCATCATTGCCGCGACAAACCAGGATTTGACATCCCTCATGGCACGGGGCATGTTTCGCCGGGATCTCTTTTTTCGGCTGGCCGTGCTGGTATTGTCCGTTCCGCCGTTGCGGGAACGGACCGAGGACATTCCGCACCTGGTGCGGGCGTTCGTGCGGGAATGGATAGAAGGGGGAGGCAAGCACATCCTCCCTCCGCCGGAGGAAGATTTGGAGCGCATGAAGGACTACCCGTGGCCCGGAAATGTGCGGGAATTGCGAAATCTGGTGGAACGGGCCATCGTCCTCTGTCACGCGGGACAGGCCCTTCGCCTGTTTCAGCCCGGGGTGTGGTTGCCGTTTCGGATGGAGGGGGCTCCGGCAAGGGACGCGGGTGACGTCGGAGAGGCTCCGGCCGCGAATGGTCCCGCCTGGGCCGAGACAATGCATTCCGAGGTGGACAGCGGGAGTTCGGAGATTGTTCCGGGGGTATCGCGAGACCCCGGCGGGGAACAGCCGCCCCGCGATGCGATGCCGCCCATCTTCCCGGATCGCTACTGGGGAGGCCGGGACAGGGAACGGGAGTGGGCCCGCATTTGCCGGGTGCTGGAGGAAGAAGGCGGGCGCATCGGACGGGCCGCCCGGCGTTTGGGGATGCACCGGACGACCTTGTGGCGGAAACTCCGCCGGCATGGGTGCGCGATGGGGCGGCCGGCGGAGCGGCGGGCAGACGGCCTCTAGCGCGCTCCGACGCGTCATTCATGTTCGCCGACCGATCCGGAACCGGGTTCACCTCCACATTGTCGGGGCGGCCTACTCGATCGTCCGCAACCGGATGAAACAAGATGCAACATTCGAATGTCGGACCGATTGGATAGGCTGTTGCGATGGGTTGCAATCTTCCTGGATTTGGATCGTGAATGACGAAAATTCGGCGTCTGTCCAGTGGTCGAGGAATTTCCACCATTGGCATTGTTCTTGCTTGTGATGGGGGCGTATCCACCGGTCGCATTCGAGCCGGGTGCGGCCGTATCGAAAGGGGGGCTCTTGTGCGGACCCACCGCATCGCTGTGATCCCGGGGGACGGGATCGGACCGGAAGTCGTCCGGGAAGGCGTGAAAGTTCTGGAGGCGGCCGCCGTCCGTGCCGGGATGTTCCGCCTGGAATTCGATTGGCTTCCCTGGAATTGCTCGTATTATCGGCGTCACGGCCGGATGATGCCGGCGGACGGCATCGAACAGTTGCGCACCTATGACGGCATCTATCTCGGAGCCGTCGGGGACCCCTCGGTGCCCGATCACGTGTCGGTTTGGCAGCTGATTCTGCCCATCCGGAAAGCTTTCCAACAATATGTCAACCTGCGACCGGCCAAGCTCCTGGCCGGGTTGGAGAGTCCCCTTCGCCACAAGGAGGCCCGGGACCTCGATTTTGTCATCGTCCGGGAAAACACCGAAGGGGAATACTCGGACATCGGCGGACGACTTCATCCCGGCACGCCGGTGGAGATGGCGGTGCAGACCAGTGTTTTCACCCGATACGGGATCGAACGGGTGGCCCGGTACGCCCTGTCTCTGGCCCGGAGGCGCCGGGGCCATGTGGCCGTGGCCACCAAATCGAACGGGTTGGCGCACACGATGCCCTACTGGGACGAGGTGATCCGGAGTTGCCGGGTGGAGTTTCCCGATGTCGATGTGTCCTTTTATCACGTCGACGCCCTGAGTACGCTTTTTGTGCTGCGGCCGGAGACTCTGGACGTGGTTCTGGCCACCAATCTCTTCGGCGACATCCTCTCCGACCTCGGGGCGGCGGTGGTCGGGGGGCTGGGCGTGGCTCCGGCGGGGAACATCAACCCGGAAAAGCGCTTCCCTTCGATGTTCGAGCCGGTGCACGGCTCGGCTCCGGACATCGCCGGCAAAGGCATCGCCAATCCGATTGCCGCCATCTGGAGCGGAGCCATGATGTTGGAGCATTTGGGGCACCCGGAGCCGGCGGCGGAGGTGGTGCGGGCGATCGAACAGGTCTTGGCGGAGGGCCGGGTGTGGACCCGGGATTTGGGCGGTACGGCGAGCACCGAAGAGGTGGGGGACGCTGTCGTCCGCGCCCTGGAGCACCCGCGACCGGTCGGGGCGAGACCGAGGTGAAAGGAGGGAAGCAACCGGTGATTGCAGAACGCATGACCATCGCCGGCCGAGACGGTCTGCCGGTGTACGGGCTGTGGATCGACGGCAAAGCGGTGGAAGGGGCGGAGCCGGTTCTGGTGCGCAACAAATACACCGGCGAGCCCATGGCCTGGGTGTGCACGGCCTCCCGGGAAGACGTGGACCGGGCGGTGGCGGCGGCGGAACGATCTTTCCGCAGCCGGCCGTTGTCGCCCTTCGAGCGGTATGAATGGCTCAGCGCCGCCGCGACGTGGATCCGGGCCCGCCGGGAGGAACTGGTGAACCTGTTGGTGGACGAAGTGGGCAAGCCCCACAAGGACACCGTGGTGGAGGTGGACCGGGCCTACCACGCCATGCTCCTGGCGGCCGAGGAGGCCAAGCGCATCGGGGGCGAGGTGCTTCCCGTGGACAGCATCCCGGGATCCGAACGCAAAATGGGCTTCGCGATCCGGGTGCCCCTGGGTGTCGTGGCGGGGATCACCCCCTTCAACTATCCGTTTTTGCTGGCGGTCCACAAAATCGCCCCGGCCCTGGCGGCGGGCAACGCCATCGTCATCAAACCCGCACCTCAAACTCCCATTTCCACCCTGGTGTTGGTCCAAGGGCTTGTGGAGTGCGGCGGGCCTCCCGGCCACGTTCAGGTGATCCAGGGCGGGGCGGAGGTCGGCCAATGGATGCTGGAGCACCCGGGTTTTCGGTTCTACACCTTCACCGGGAGCGCCAGGGCGGGGGAGCGGATCAAGGCCGGGACCGGGCTGCGGCGGGTCGCGCTGGAACTCGGGAACAGTTCGCCCAACATCGTTCATTCCGACGCCGATTTGGCGCGGGCGGTGCGGATCTGTGCGGCCCGGGCGTTCTCCGCGGCGGGCCAGGCGTGTATTTCCGTCCAGCGGCTGTACGTCCATGCGCCGATTTTTGACGAATTTGTCGAGCGGTTTGTGGAGCGGGTCAGGGCCCTGAAGGTCGGGGATCCCCGGGATCCGAAAACGGATGTCGGGCCGATGATCAGTGAACAGGACGCCGTCCGTGCCGAAACCTGGGTGCGGGAGGCGGTGGCCCAAGGGGCCCGGCTGCTCGCCGGGGGAACCCGGGACAGGGCGATCCTGGAGCCCACGGTGCTGACGGACGTGCGGCCGGATATGAAGGTGGTGTGCGAAGAGGTCTTCGCTCCGGTGGTGACGATCACGAAGTACAATACGTTCGACGAGGCTCTGGCCATGGCCAACGACTCGCCTTACGGACTTCAGGCCGGACTGTTCACCCGGGACGTGGGCCGGATCATGCGGGCCGCCCGGGAGCTGCAATACGGCGGGGTGATTGTGAACGATGCTTCGACGTATCGGTCCGACCTGGTGCCTTACGGCGGCGTCAAAGGCAGCGGCATCGGCCGGGAGGGGCCGAAATACGCCATCGAAGAGATGACGGATTTGCACGTGGTGATCGTCGATTTGACCGAGGAAGGGGAGGACCGTTGATGTCGGCGGAAGGAACACAACCAGTCGGTGAGGCGATGCTGAGACTCGCGGGAAAGACGGCGGTGATCACCGGGGCGGCCTCGGGAATGGGCCGGGCAGGCGCAGAGCTGTTCGCCCGCCACGGGGCGGCGGTGGTGGTGGCCGACCTGGACGGAGAAGGGGCTGAGCGGGTGGCGGCGACCATTCGGGACGCCGGTGGACGGGCGACGGCGGTCCGGGTGGACGTGACCCGGGAGGAGGATGCCCGGCTCATGGTCGAGACGGCGGTGCGGGAGTTCGGTCGCATCGACGTGCTCTTCAACAACGCCGGGATTCCCATGCCCTTCACACCGGTGGAGGAAGTTCGGTTGGAGGACTGGCAGCGGATCATGGATGTCAATGTAAAGGGTGTGTTTCTGGGATGCCGGGCGGCAGTGCCGCACATGAAACGCCAAGGGGGAGGGGTGATCCTCAGTACGGCGTCCACCGCGGGCATTCGGCCGCGGCCCGGTCTCAACGCTTATTGCGCATCCAAGGGTGCGGTGATCGCACTCACCAAATCCCTCGCTCTGGAGTTGGCGCCCTGGAAGATCCGGGTGAACTGCATCAACCCCGTGGCCACCGACACCCCGATGTTGAACCAGTTTATCGGCGGCGGGGATCTTGAGGAGGGACGGCGGCGGTTCTTGGAAACGGTGCCGCTCGGCCGGCTCGCTCAGCCCGAGGACATCGCCCGGGCCGCCCTGTTCCTGGCCTCGGATGAGGCCGATCTCATCACCGGTGTGGCCTTGGAAGTGGACGGCGGACGATGTGTCTGAGTTTTTGAAATAGGAGGGGTGGCCTTGAAGACTGCGCACTACATCGAAATCGACCAAGATGAACTCATCCGTCTGACCCAGGCGTTGGTCCGCATCCCGAGCGTGTATCGGCCCGGAGAACCCGGCGGCACCGAAGCCGAGGTGGCCCTGTTCATTGCAGACTATCTTAGGAAACTCGGGGTGGAAGTGTTTGTGGAGGAGGCCGCCCCGGGCCGACCGAACGTGATCGGCAGAATTCGGGGCCGGGGGCCGGGGAAAACCCTCCTGTTCGAGGGTCACACCGATGTGGTGACCGCCGGGGATCCCGGACGATGGTCGGTGGATCCCTTCGGCGGCGAGTTGTTGGATGGAAGGATCTACGGCCGGGGAGCCTGCGACACCAAAGGCAACACCGCGGCGATGATCCTGGCCGCCAAAGCCCTTCTGGATGCCGGCCGGGATTTTCCGGGGACGATTCTGCTGTGCATTCCCGTGGATGAAGAGGGCATGATGATCGGGATCAAACATTTTATCCGCCAAGGGTGGGCCCGGGGGGTCGACGGCGCGATCATTTGCGAACCTGAAGAAAATCAGATTTGTGTGGCGCAAAAGGGGGCTTTGAGGATCCGGTTGGATTTCGCCGGGAAAATGGCCCACGGGGCCATGCCGTACGCCGGGATTAACCCCATTCCCCGTCTGGCCAAATTCCTGGTGAATGTGGAACAATGGGAGGAGCGCGAGGTGCGCCGGCTGGGGCGCCATCCGTACCTGGGGGTGCCGCACATCACCCCGACCATCGTTCGGGCGCCCGCCGAAGGAGAGGCCCAGGTCAACGTGGTACCCGGGGAGGCGACGGTCTTCCTGGATCTGCGGACGGTGCCCGGGCAGGACCACGAGCGGCTCGTCGCGGACGTCCGGCGCATCCTCGATTCCCTGGCCGCCGGGGATCCGGATTTTTCGGCTTCCTTCGAGGTGCTGGATGATCGCCCGTGCACCGAGACCGAGCCCGGGGACCCCGTGGTGCGCGCCGTGGCGGAAGCGTACCGGGCGGTGACGGGACGGGAACCGGTCTACAACGGCGTGCCGGGGGCCACGGACGGGACGTTCCTGCACGCCTGGGCGGGGATTCCCGTGGTCACCACCGGCGCCGGCAGCCGGACGCTGCCCCATCAGGTGGACGAGTATGTCGAAGTGGAGGAACTTTTGGTCACGGCCCGGATGTACGCCGAAGCGGCTCGGCGGTTCCTGGCCGGATCAGGGGCGGGGGAATCGTGAACGAACCGTTGATTCGCGTGGAAGACGTATATTTTTCTTACGCCGACCGGGAGGATCGATCGAAGGCGGCGGGTTCCGTGGACGGTGCCGAACCGGGGGAGGGTGCCGGATTGACGACGGGCGGCGAAGATCGTCAGTGGACCGATCGACAGACGGGGGGCCGGCAGCCCGCGGAAATCCAGTCCGAGACGGATACCGCGGACACGGACGGTCTGGTCCTGCGCGGAGCCTCCCTGGAGGTGTTCCCCGGGGAATTCGTCGCGATCCTCGGCCATAACGGGTCGGGAAAATCGACGCTGGCCAAGCACCTGAACGGCCTGTTGGTACCCCGGAGGGGCGCCGTGCGGGTGGCGGGGCTGGATACCTCAGACCATCGGAATATTGGACAGATCCGCCGCATGGTGGGCATGGTCTTTCAACACCCGGACAATCAGATCATCGCCGCGACGGTGGAAGAGGATGTGGCTTTCGGTCTGGAGAATCTCGCTCTTCCCAGGGAGGAGATGCGTCGGCGGGTGGAGGACGCCCTGCGCCGGGTGGGAATGTGGGAATACCGGCACCGCTCCCCGCATCACCTGTCCGGGGGGCAAAAACAGCGGGTGGCCATCGCCGGGGTCCTGGCCATGCGTCCGGCGTGCATCGTTCTGGATGAAGCCACCAGCATGCTGGATACCCCCGGCCGGGAGGAGGTCATGGCGGCCGTTCGCGAGCTTCGGGCGGCGGGAGTGACGGTGGTGGCCGTCACCCACCACATGGAAGAGGCGGCCTTGGCCGACCGCATCGTCGTGATCCACGAGGGCCGGGTGGTGATGCAGGGGCTTCCGGAGGAAGTGTTCGGTCGGCGTCAGGAGGTTTTGGCCGCGCTCCACTTGGACGTGCCGGCGGCGGCCGCCGTATCCCGCCGGATCGCCGAGGTGCTCCCGGGGTTTCCGATGTGCATTCGAACCGAGGAACTCGTCCGGGAGGTGGAGCGGCGGGTGAAGTCCGGCGGCCCCGCGGTCCGTACGGCAGATATCCCCGGAGAAGGAGTTTTTTCTTACCCCGGATCTTTCGGTTTTCACGCCGCCGGTCAAATTGAAGGTCGGCCGACCGCGGTACGGCCGGAGCCGGGTTCGGAGTGCGCAGAGGATCGGGGGGAAGGGAATCGGACGGGACAAGGGACAGGAGGCGCGGCGGACGAGCGCCCCGGCAAATCGGCTGACCCGATCATCGCCGCCCGGGGCCTCGGCTATGTCTACATGAAAAAGACGCCCTTGGAACACCGGGCACTTCGGGACGTGACCCTCTCGATCCCCCGGGGCGGCGTCACGGCCCTGGTTGGACACACCGGATCCGGAAAATCCACCTTGGTGCAGCATTTTAACGGTCTGATCCCCGTCCAGGAAGGGCACCTGACGGTGGATGTGTCCGGATACGCCGACCCGCGGCGGGATTGGAAAATCCTCCGCACCCGGGTGGGCCTGGTGTTTCAACAGGCCGAAGACCAACTGTTCGAGCGGCTGATCGGGGATGATGTGGCGTTCGGGCCCTGGCGGCTGGGACTGGCCATCGATGAGGTCAGAGAACGGGTTCGCCGGGCCATGGAGATGGTGGGGATTCCTTTCGAATGGAAAGATCGGCCGGTATATGCCCTGAGCGGCGGCCAGCGGCGGAAAGTGGCCATCGCTGGGGTCTTGGCCCTGCGCCCGGAAGTACTGGTGCTCGACGAACCCACGGCGGGCCTCGACCCACGTTCCCGGGACGAACTGCTCGAGCATTTGCTGCGGTTGAACCGGGAGGAGGGGGTGACCCTGGTGTTCATCACCCACAATTTGACCGAGGTGGCCCGGTTCGCCGACCAGGTCATCCTTATGGAGGGAGGGACAGCGGTGTGGTCCGGTTCGCCGGATGAGCTGTTTGACGACCCGCAGCGCTGTGCGCGGTGGAATGTGGGTGTCCCTCCTCACGTCGAGGTGGTGCACCGTCTCCGGGAGCGGGGTGTTGCCGTTGAGGCTGAGGGCTACTCTCCCGATGCGGTGGCCGAGGCGTTAATCAGGCGGTTGCTGTCGGAACCGGGCGTCGAGGTGGGGGGATGAGCGGTGAGCAGTTTTGAGTTGACCCGGTATGTCACCATCGGACAGTATATTCCCGCAGATTCGGCGGTCCATCGCCTGGATCCCCGGGTGAAAATCATCCTTTTCGCCATGCTGGTTTTGACGGCGGCCTTTGCGTCGACGTACACCGGAAATGTCGTCATGGCGGCGGCGTGTCTGCTGGTTCTGATCGTCTCCCGGGTGCCGGTGGGCTACGGCCTGTCGGGATTGCGCCCGGCCCTGCCTTTTGTGGTGGTGCTGTTCATTCTGCAGGTGCTGTTCTTGGGCAAGGGCCCCGGAGCGGTGGTGCTTTGGCAGGCGGGATGGTTCAGTGTCACCGCCGACGGACTCAAAATCGCCGTGGTGGCGGTGATGCGATTTTTGGAAATCCTATGTTTGGTCAGTGTTCTCACCCTGACCACCACGGTGAACGATCTGGCCCGGGGCACCGAGGCCCTGCTCCGGCCGCTGGCCCGCATCCGGTTTCCCGTTCATGAAGTGACCTTGATCCTGACCATCACCGTGCGCTTTGTCCCGACGTTTGCCATGGAAATGGAGAAACTGGTGAAGGCACAGGCCAGTCGGGGGGCGGATTTCGGGCATTTTCGCTGGTGGCAGGTGGTTCGGCGCACGAAACAGACGTTTCCGGTCATCATTCCATTGTTTGTCAGTGCGATGCACCGCGCCGAGGATCTCATCACCGCCATGGAAGCCAGGGGCTATGTTCCGGGCGCCCGGCGAACCACCTATACCGAGTACCGGATGCAGGCCCGGGACGGGGTGGCGGCGGTCTTGGTGGTCGCCTTCTGTGCGGCCATGTGGTTGATCCGGTTTCCCGTGTAGCAGGCTCCATCATTTCGCGAGAGGAAGGTAATGAGCATGAAACAGAAAAGTGTGTTGACGGTCCGCCAAATCGTGGTCAGCGGTGTGTTGGGTGCCATTGCGGTGCTTCTGGGTGTGACGCAGTTGGGGTTCATTCCGGTGCCCACCGCGGCCGGACACGCCACCATTATGCACGTGCCGGCCATTATCGGGGGGATTTTGGAAGGCTGGGTGGTCGGCGGCATTATTGGATTGATTTTTGGGATTTCGTCGTTCTTGAATGCCACGGTGCCCCTGTTCAAAGATCCGTTGGTGGCGATCCTGCCGAGGTTGTTCATCGGTGTGGCGGCCTATTTTGTCTATCGGGGGCTGCGTCGGTGGAATGATCCGCTGGCGGTGGGGGTGGCCGCTTTTGTGGGCTCCGCGACCAACACGGTGTTGGTTTTGGGCATGGCCGTGGTGAGAAACTACATGTCCCTCGGGGTGGCCGCGTCGGTGGCGGTGTTGAACGGCCTGCCCGAAGCGGTGGTCTCGGTGATCGTGACCCTGGCGGTGGTGCTGGCCTGGAAGCGGGTGGACCGGCGATCGTCCAAGGCGCGGATCTAGGGCGGCCGGCGCCTGCTGCGGGCACAAAAGCGCGGCGAATCGGCCGACGCAATCCCCATTTCGGTGTGAACGGTGTGGGTTTCAGGCACATGCCGACACGGTGGGGGCGATGAACATTTTAAAGGCCGGACGGCCCGGTTCGCCTGTTCCGTGGTCTAAGTGCCTGGGAGTCGGTCAAAGTGACCGATCCAAGGGGTGCACCAAGGATCCTGGTGGCAGGAAGGAATCTCCCGCCTTCAGGCGCAGAGGCGATCAACGGTGTGGGGGTGACACGAGGGTGAGGGAGAACGGAGACGGTCCGGGGACGACGTCGGACGGGGTGCAACGGGCGGCATGGTTTCCTCTGCCCGGTGTAAGGATCGGACACGCCCACGATCTACGGGCGAGGACCGGCTGTACGGTGGTTCTCACCCCGGAGGGGGCGGCGGCCGGTGTGGATGTGCGCGGGTCTGCGCCGGGCACCCGGGAAACGGATTTGCTCGACCCGGTGAATCTGGTGCAAGAGGTGCACGGGGTGCTTCTCGCCGGGGGCAGCGCCTTCGGTTTGGCGGCGGCGGACGGGGTGATGCGTTACCTGGAGGAGCGGGGATACGGCCTGGATGTCGGGGTGGGGCGGGTCCCCATTGTGCCCGGTGCGGTGCTGTTTGATTTGGCCGTGGGAGACGGTTCCCGCCGGCCGGACGCGGTGATGGGTTATGCGGCGTGCGAGGCGGCCCGGGAGGTCCCGGAACGGGGGCGGGTCGGGGCTGGAGCCGGCGCCACGGTGGGGAAGGCGCTGGGCCACCTGCGCGCCATGGACGGCGGGCTGGGGACAGCTGCCGTGCAATTGCCAGGGGGTCTCGTCGTTGCGGCGGTGGTGGCGGTGAATGCCGTGGGACACGTTGTGGACCCCGCCACCGGGGAGATTCTCGCCGGGCCCCTGGGGGAAGACGGGAAGCCCTTGGACACACTGGCGGTGTGGAACACAGGGCCGGGTTTCGGCGTCCTGCTGCCCGGGACGAACACCACCATCGGGGTTGTGGTGACCAACGCCCGGATGAGCAAAGTCCAGGCGAAGAAGGTGGCGACCATGGCTCATGACGGCTTGGCCCGGGTGATCCGACCGGCCCACACCATGTATGACGGGGATGCGCTGTTCGCTCTGGCCGTCGGCGGCGTGACCGCACCGGTGGATCTGGTCGGTGCGTGGGCGGCCGAGACGGTGGCGGCGGCCGTCCTCGACGGGGTTCGACAATCGGCTTCGAACGGCGGAGCGGGCCGGGGCGATTGAATCGCGTTCCGGTTGCTCATCCGCTGCCGGGCTCCTGTTTCTGGACAGTAACAATGGTCAGCTTATAGCCAAACCACCGGTACATTTTCTTCCACATCGTCCCATCCTCTCGGGTCCCATGAACGGCGTGCAACCAAATTTTTTCATCACCTTGCGAATCGGCGACCCAGTGGTTTCAGTAAACGGACAGAGCGTCACCTTCGATGTGCCGCCGGAACTGTCCGGAGGTCGAACCTTGCTTTCATGATGTCTTGTCTGTGAGGCGTTCGGAATGGCAGTGGATTATCTGGACGGGATCGTATCAGTCCACACGCCCGCCGGACAGAACGGATAGGTGAACCGTTTCGCGGGGACTCCCCCCGAGGCCATTGCTGACCACGTGGAGCGTCTCACCTCCGATCATGACGGGATCGCCTGGGTCGACGACCGCGGGTTCCGGGCCGGGCGCGGTCCCCCAGGCAGCACAGACCGACAAGCCGGGCGCGGGCGAATATACCCGCTGCCCGGCCATTGCGCTTCAATCCATCACGGAAGTCATGTGGAGTTCGCCGTGGAGAACCGCGACCGCCGATTCACCTGCGTGATCGGTCCGTCCGGTTCGGGGTATTTTCTGGCACTCCCCGAGCACCACCTTTGCCTCACTTTCCGGGAGCTGGAGGATTTGCCCGGCCTCGGTGAAACGGTATTTTCCTGCTCGCATCTCAGCGGACAGGACAAGTCTGCGTGCCTGTCAGCCGTCCAAGCTCTGGTCAAGTACGATCTGCTTTTTTAAACCGGCAGTTCCTTATCGATTTCCACCTTAGCCCGCTCTTTCATCATGGCCGTGGCGATGATGGTAATGACTGCGTTGATCACGATGTACACGCTGATCGAGTACCCGGTTCCGTATGTGTGGAGCAGCCAGGTGGCAATGAGCGGTGCCGGGCCGCCTGCCACCACCGAAGCCAACTGATAGCCGATGGACGCCCCGCTGTACCGCAGATTGGTCGGAAAATGTTCCGCGATAAAGGCCGCCTGGGGGCCGTACAGGGCGTCGTGGGGGATCATGGACACAATGATGGCCAAGAACACCAATGCTGGGAGTTTCGTATCGAGCAGGGCAAAGTACGGGAACGCATACAACAACACCAACACGGCACCGGCCATATACATATTTTTTCGCCCGATCACGTCGGACAGGTGGCCGAAAAAGGGAATGGTAAATAGCGACAAGATCCCCGCGGTTGTGGTCGCCAGGGTGAGAAAACCCTCGCCAAATCCCAAGTTTGTTTTCCCATAACTCAGAACAAACGAGATAAAAATATAAAACGGCGCCTGTTCAGCCATTCGGATCAGGGCGGAAAGGATAATCTCCTTGGGATGCCGCCGGATTACTTCCACGACGGGAACGTCAATGACCTTCCGTTCTTCAACCACTTTCTGGAAATGCGGGGTTTCCATCACCCGCAGCCGGATAAACAGACCGATGGCGACGAGCACCAAACTTAGCAAAAAGGGAATCCGCCAGCCCCAGGTGAGAAATCCCGGGCCGGAAATGGCGATAAACAGAGCCACCGTCCCGGAGGAGAGCACCAGGCCCAAGGGCACCCCCATCTGCGGCCAGGACGCCATCAGTCCCCGGCGCCGCTGGTTGCCCCACTCCATGGACAGCAACACCGACCCGCCCCATTCCCCGCCGACCCCGATACCCTGCAACATCCGCAGTACCGTGAGCAGGATGGGGGCCCAGAGACCGATGGAGGTGTAGGTCGGCAGGATGCCGATGATGGCGCTGCTCACGCCCATCAACCCCAGGGTGATGATCAACGTCGCTTTCCGCCCGAGGCGATCTCCGTAATGGCCGAAGATCGCCGCTCCGATCGGACGGGCCAAAAAGCCAAGTGCAAATGTCGTAAACGATTGCAATGTTCCGACATAAACATCGGATTTCGGAAAAAACAAATGAGGGAAAACCAAAGCCGCCACGGTGCCGTACAAGAAAAAATCATACCACTCGATGGCCGTTCCAACGGTGCTGGCAACGGCCGCCCGCCGCACCTGGGCGGCACGGGCGGCATCCTTGATTTGGGACATCGATGACAACCCCCTCTCTCCTTACTTTCTCGCGCTTTCGGCAATCATCTGTTCAATATCTCTTTCTGAAAATCCCAATCCCCTGAGGATCTGGCGGGAATGTTCCCCCAAAGCTGGCGGCGGCGCGATCTCGCGCCCGTGCCCGTCCTGATGCAGAAAATGGATTGGTATCCCGATGGTTCGAAACTCACCGATTTTTTTATGGTGAAACATTCGGATCATCTTTCGCGCCAAAACCTGGGGATCGGCGTAGAGCTCGGAGAATCGATAGATCGGGCCCGCCGGGATTCGGCGACTCCGAAACAGTCCAACCCATTCCGCCGTAGTTCGCGACTGAAACAAGGGTTGCAGCAGCTCCACCAGTTCTTGCCGGTTCTGCACCCGCCGGGAGTTGGTACAGAAGCGCGGATCCTCGATCCATTCCGGTCGCCCCACCGCCTCGCAAAACCTCCTCCACAGCTCATCGTTCCCCACCGCCAGGTTAAAATAACCGTCTTTGGAGGCAAAACTCTGGTACGGTGCAATATTCGGATGGACGTTCCCGGCGGGCGCCGGTTCTTCTCCCGTTGCAAAAAAGTTCGCAGCCACGTAGGTTTGCCACGACACCACCGCATCGAGGAGGGACACGTCGATCCACTGGGCTCCGACCTTCTCGCGGTTGAGCAAGGCGGTCAGGATTCCAATGATCGCCCACATCCCGGCACCGATGTCCGCGACAGAAAAGCCCACCTTGGTGGGCGGCCCGCCCGGCTGCCCGGTGACGCTCATAATCCCGCCCATCCCCTGGGCGATGAGATCATATCCCGGATCGTCCCGGTACGGTCCGGTTTGACCGAATCCAGAAATCGAAGCGAGAATGATCTGGGGATTGATTCGCCGAAGGACTTCGAAGCCAAATCCAAGCCGCTCCAGTGTCCCGGGACGGAAATTTTCCACCACGACATCCGCCCGACGAATCAGCCTTTTTAGCGCCTCCTTACCGAGGGGCGTTTTGATATCCAGCACCACACTCCGCTTGTTCCGGTTGACACTGAGATAATAGGCACTTTCCCCTTTCACGAAGGGCGGGCCCCACCTTCGCGTGTCGTCTCCCCCGGGGGGTTCGACCTTAATCACTTCGGCCCCCATGTCGGCAAAATACATCGTGCAAAACGGGCCGCTCAGGATTCTGGTCAGGTCGACGATGGTCAAACCCGCTAAATCGGTCATCGTCCATCCCCCCTCGGTGTATCCGCGCAGGTTTTGATCGCGTCCGGCCTCCCTTCAAAGCGGTGCGCCCGTTTTGTGGCAAAAGCGGAAACAGCGGGGAAAAAATCGGGCCCGTACACCCAGCTGCGCGCAGGGTGGTCGTTTTCTTGCCGCATCTCCTCCATCTCGGCTTCGGCGAGGACTTTTCGCACACTTTCTTTCATGGCCAGTACTGAAGCGCGGGATTGACGAAGAATGGTCCGAACCATGCGGATCGTGTGGTCTGTCAGGTGCTCAGGCGGAACCACGTCGTTGAGAATTCCCATGGCCCGGGCCATGTCGGCATCGAGGATGCGTCCGGTGAACACCAGATCTTTTGCCGCAGATGGCCCAAGTTCCCGCAGGATGCGGCGGACAAAGGGCGGCTGCAGGGTGATGCCGAGCTTGCCGACGGGGATCCCGAGCTTGGCGCGGGATGTCCCCAGCCGCAGATCGCAGGCGAGTGTCAGTACAAAGGCCGCCCCATAGGCTCCACCATCGATGGTCGCAATAGTCGGAATGGGTAACGATTCCACCGCCGATATGGTATTTTCCATCAACTCAAAGGCTTGGTTCACCTCCGCTTCCGTAAGGGAGGCGAACTCTTTGAGGTCGCTGCCCGACGAAAAATCGCCCCCGGCTCCGCGAATGACCAGGAGACGGGTCTTGGCGGGCAAATGTCGCACCCAGTCTCCGAGGGTCGCCCAGGCCGAGCGGTTGAGGGCATTCTTTCGGTGGGGCCGCTTGATCGTCAGCACCGCCACGGGGCCCGTAAGTTGCAGCCACACTGCCGACCCCGGCTCAAACTGGCGAACCGTTACCCGCATCTCTCTCACCTCCTTTTAAATTTGGGATAAACGGTGATTGTCGATTGTCGACAATCCCTGGAGCTAGTATAAAACGACCAGTGCCCGATGTCAATACAAGAAAAGATCGATTCTGACAACGGAATTTTAGACCTATCGCCCTGTCCGTAACCATGAGGTCATCACATTTTATGGCGGGGGTGGTCGGTGTAGAACTTCAGGATTTCCCGCAGCCGGGCGCACGAATTCTGAACCTTCTCCCTGACGCTTCGTGGGGAGGTTCGGGGCACGGCGGCCGATCTAGTAGATCGTTTCCCTTGTTTCGACAGCATTTGCAATCGACATATGATAGGGTGAGGTGACGATACGTGTAGAAATGAGGGAGCAGAATGCCGGGGCGTGTCTATCGAAAGTTGCATCCAGAAATCACACTGACGGAAGAGGAACGAATGCAGTTGGAACGCATTCGCCAATCCCGCTCGGAAAGTGTTCGCCATGTCCAAAGAGCGAGCATCCTTCTCCTGTATGCGGACGGACAGAACAAGGCAGCCATTGCACGGGATTTGGGCATGAGCCTCGTTGCGGTCAACGGAACAATCCGCCGCGCTCGGAAAGTGGGCGTCTTGCAAGCCTTGGATGATCTGCCCCGCTCGGGTCATCCGGAGGTCATCACCCCGGAAGCGAAGGCTTGGCTGATCTCCTTGGCTTGCCAAAAGCCGACGGCCCTTGGATACCCGCACGAAGTGTGGACGTACAGCCTGCTGGCGCAACATGTCCGTGCACATTGTGAGGAGGCGGGACACCCGTCCTTGGCTCGCCTGGCGAAAGGAACCATCTCAAAAATTCTGAGAGCACAGGACATCCACCCTCACCGCATCGAATACTATCTGGAAAAACGCGACCCTGAATTTGACGCCAAGATGGCTGAGGTACTGGCGGTCTACCAAGAGGTGGAGATCTTACGGGAGTCCGGCGACCCGCAAGCTCCTCTGAAAGCCATTCTGTCATATGACGAAAAGCCAGGCATCCAGGCCATCGCGAACACGGCACCTGACCGACTCCCTAAACCGGGAGTGGGAGGAACACTTCAGCGGGATCACGAATACGTCCGGTTGGGGACGCTCAGTGTCCTCAGCGGGATTGATCTTGTAACGGGCCATGTGCATCATTCGGTGTGCGAACGACACCGGAGTGCGGAGTTCATTGAGTTTTTGAAGGCGGTCGATGCGTACTATCCGCCCGGTGTACAGATCCACATCATTTTGGATAACCACTCTGCTCATACGTCCAAGCAGACCCGAAGCTATTTGGAAAGCGTGCCGGGCCGTTTTACATTTGTGTTCACACCGAAACACGGTTCTTGGCTCAACATCATCGAATCTTTTTTCGCCAAAATGAGCCGGACTGTTCTGCGGCACATCCGGGTGAACTCGAAGGAGGAACTGCGGGAACGGATTGAACAGTACTTGGACGAACTCAACAAGCACCCCGTTCCATTCCGATGGCGCTATGGGCTTCAAATGGTCAGAGAGTGACAAAACCTTTCAAGCATGTCGAATTATGCGGTGCACAGTTTTTCGGAAACGATCTACTAGATTAATTTTCAAGGGGTGGACAAGGAGTCGTCATGGTGTCTGACATTCCTAAGCACAATGGTGTCGGGCTTCTCATAGTGGAACGTGATGCGAATGTCCATGCTGGCACTTGCCTCAAACACACCTTCGTATCCCTTCATCTTTCGTGTCCGCAAAGATGGGTGGTGAGGATTTTCCAACAAGAGCTCCATTGCTTTCTTGACGGTTGTGCGTGATTTCGGGTCGAGTTTCGCGAGGCTTTTCGTGAATCGGTGGGTGACGCGCACAATCATTCTCGATCGGCGTCCAATTGTGCAAAGTAGGAGTCCAGATCGTCAGTGTTGCGGATCGTTGTCAATCGACCGGCTCGAACATCTTCCTCGGCTTCACGTTCCTCCCGCTGCCACTTTTCCGTCCAAAACCATGCTTGCGATCGCGGAACGGACACAAGAGGCTCCATCACAATGCGGCCATCCACAACGGTGATTTCAAATTCCGTACCTTCTTCAAGTTGAAGAGCTTCAACAATCGGCTTAGGCAAAACGATCTGCGAACGCTTCCCAAGGCGGGCCTTTGCCATTTTTTGTCCTCCTGTTGTTGGACTGGCGTGCATTACTATAATTATTCCCTGCAACACGTCAACGATTCAGACAATCGCCCCTTCTGATTTTCTGATTCGCTGAATAAAGGGTAACACCAACCGTTCACATTGTCAAACGATTTTCGGGAGGGACGGGAGGGAGAACCGTTTTTCTGCCGGTTGTGGTTGTTTGGAACAATCGGGCTTAGAAACGCACCCGAAGCACTCGTTCCAATCCGTGTTGCACATTCTGGCTCAACAAAGCCTTTGCCTCGCGAAAATTGTGCTCCCGCATTGCCTCTACGATGGCCCGATGTTCACCGGTGGATCGGAACAGGTCCTCCTGGGTTCGAGTGGACAGCCGCGTCAAGGTGTTGAGGGGATACGTGGTTTGCCGGTACAAATTCCACAGGATGTCACTGCCGGCAAGTCGCATCAACAACCAGTGAAAATCGGCGTTATGGCGCGCGTAGGTTTTCGCATCTCCCGCTTCCGCTGCCTGGGCCATCCGTTCAAGGATCGGGTGAAACTCAGCTTCCCATTCCTCCTGCCAGCGTTCTGCAATCCTGTCCATGGCCAGGTTCTCCAACGCCAAACGTACTTCATAGAGGTCGCGGACCTCCTTTTCCGCGTAGGAGCGAACGACCGCCCCCCGGCGGGGCAGGCGCTCCACCAGTCCGTTGATCTGCAAAAGATACAGCGCTTCCCGCACCGGAGCTCGGCTCGTCTCAAACATGGCGGCGAGTTCTTCTTCTTTGAGCCGCTCCCCAGGCTTATACTGGCCTTGGAAGATCTGGACCACAATGTAATCGGCGATTCGCATGGGCAAGGATTTTTTAAAATCTTCTTGTTCGCGGCCAGGAAAAGGGAAGGGTGATTCGGGCATGGTACCACTCCCAAATTAAGATGACAGGCTGACCTCCTCCCACCCCTAAAGGGGTGGGAGGAAAGCGCGGGTTTTGTAAACAAGGGTGTTGCTTCGATGATATCATACCGATAAACTCCTGTGCGGACAGATCGTGGGCGGGGAAAGGAAGGATTTGATGAAAGTGTACGGGTTGGTGGGGCCGAGCGGATCGGGGAAAAGCCATCATGCGGCCCGCATTGCTGCAGAAGTGGGGGCCGATTGCATCATCGACGACGGTCTGCTGATTCGGCACGGCAGCCCTCTGGCCGGGGCTTCGGCAAAATTTGAATTCACCAAGCTCGGGGCGGCGCGCCGGGCGATTTTTGCAGATGATCTCCACCGGAAGGAGGTGGCCGAGGCGCTGAAGCAACTCCAGCCATCGACTTGTCTGGTGCTTGGGACGTCGGAAAAGATGATCCGTCTGATCTGCAGCCGACTTGGCATCCCCGGGGAGATCGAATGGATTCCCATCGAGTCTGTGGTCAGCGTCCAACATCTCACCGAAGCCCGCGACCGGCGGAAACGGGGGATGCACGCCATTCCCGCCGTCGGGGCGAGGCTCTCTCGCGGGGCCGGCCGCCGGTTCATCCAGGAGTTGGGAGAGCGGGTGTTGGGCGCCGGAATCGCCGACTTGGGCCGGGCCAAGGCCCGGATCCGCCGGTCCCCAGACTCAGATCCGGACCTGACGGTGGTCTTCCCGTTGTTTCACAATGGTGGAGTATTCATCCATCCACGTGCGGTGGAACAGGGCATCCGGGCCGTCATTCAAGAGGGCCACCCGTCCTTTCGGGTACGCGGGGTGGTTTATGTCAACCGCGAACCCCTCCATCTTGCGCTCCACGTGGTTTACAGAATAGGCCCCGATCTGCCCGCCAAGGCCACCCGCCTGCTGCGAGCCCTAAAAACGTATCTTCAGGAACACCTCGGTTTTCCTTATGTCCGGCTCGATCTGGTGGTGGAGGCGGTGGACCTCTGACCAGTGGAAGGATGACCGGGAATCCGTTGCTCGTCAGTCGGGGAAGTATTTCGGGTGGTGAAGGATTTGGCGGATGATGGGATGACGATAGTGATTGTTACCCACGAGATGAGCTTTGCTCGGTGTGTGGCAGATCGTGTGGCGTTTATGGAAGGCCAGTCGGCGCCGTTCGAGGGATGCGGTGGAAGAGAGCGTGCGAGCCGCGGTGGCACCTCTTGGCTGGCCGTGGTACCATGGAAAAGGTGTGATTTTTCTCAATGGGGGTGATGGCAGGGATGAAGCCGCCCTTTGAGCGTGACGTCCCAGTTGCCCTGCTCGGGTTGTAAGACCGGGCGGGGACCCCGCCCGGATTTCCGGCGGGGAGGGGACGAGAATGAGAGGTTATGTCTACTTGTCGGCGGCGGCCGCCATTTGGGGCGGCATGTACGTGATCAGCAAAGTTGCACTCGATGTGATTCCCGCTTTTGTGCTTCTATGGTTGCGATATACGGTAGCCTTGGTCGTGCTGGCTCTCGTGCTCAAGGTCCGGCACCAGCCCTGGCCCCGGGATAGGAGGACTTGGCTGTGGTACGCGGCCGTCGGCGGGGTCGGCTATGCAGTGTCCATCGGGGCGCAGTTTCTCGGTACGGCGTGGACCTCGGCCCACCTGGGGGCACTTGTGACAACGTCCTCCCCGGTTTTCGCTGCTTTGATGGCCCGTTGGAGCGGCGAGCAAGTGGGGGGACGGGTTTGGACGGCGGTGATCATCGCCCTGGCCGGGGTCGGGCTGGTGGTTGGCGGAGACGTGATCCCCGGCTCTGCTGTCGCGACCGCCGGTGCCTTGGTCAACCCGGGGACAACGGCGAGTTCGCTGGGGTCTTTGCTGTTATTCTGGGCAGGAGTGGGCTGCCTGGTGGTGGCGGCGGCCACCTGGGCGGGAATGTCGGTGTTGGTCCAACGGGCGGAGTCTCGTTTGCCGGCGTCAGAATCCGATCCTCTCGTTTTAACGGCCGGGGCGCTGGTCACCGGGTGGGTGATGGTCACCCCGATTGCTTTCATGCAAGGAATGGCGGTCGGTTGGCCCGCCCTTTGGAGAATATTGACCACGCCAGAGGCTTTGGGAAGTGTTCTCTACCTGGGCTTAATTTCCACAGCCCTCGCCTTCTTTTTGTGGAATGCCGGAGTGCAGTATGCTTCCGCGGCCCGGGCCAACCTGTTTCTCGCCCTTCAGCCCGTGGTGGGCGGCCTGCTCGGCCACTGGACACTTGCCGAGCCTTTGAGGCTGACGTTCTGCGTCGGCGGTGCTGCCGTTCTAGTGGGGCTATGGATTGCAGCCGGAACCCAACCCGGACGAAGCGAAAGTTGAACCAATGGTAAACCGTGTGCCCTGCAACGGACACGACTTAGAAGATTGGTACCTGAAGTACTTGAAAAAGCCGCCCGCTCCCTCAAGGGAGCGCGGGCGGCCGTCAAGAATTATGAGTCCCTTTACATGGTTGTTCGGGACGGTCAACGTTTATAAGCTCCACTGCGGGGTAAAACTCGAATCACTACAACGAGGTGCGACTTATGATTCAGGATGAACCGAACGCGCCAATTCCCGACGCGCAGGCGGTATTCACCGTCGGCATTACTGAGCCTCCTGACATCTCCGCGGCCGGTTTCTGCAAATGTTTCGACGGCTGCGATGATTCTTGTGGCGGTAGACTTGTCCAGCTTCTGTAAATCGCGTAAGGCTTGCCTAGACCAACTCACGGAATAAGTCATAGCCCAAGCTCACGCTTTAAGGTATCGGTGGACAACGTCCTGCCCAGGCGGACGTCCGCTTTGCCTTCTTGAACCGCCCGTTGCTCTTCCTCGGTCTGAGGCTCATCGTCGACGGGCGCATTGGCGAGTGCCCGTTGCACCGGGTCGTCGGAAGCATCCGTGAACCTCTTCAGGTAGCTCAAAACAGTTGGCAACTGGCTCTCCGGAATTTCATCAATTATGCGATGGATTTCCTCTCGAGTCACGTTCACCGTCATGTCCCCTTTTCATCGTTAGCGCGTACCTTACACGATGACGCAACTGCCTCTGTCATTCCCATTGTATCATAAATATTGGAAGGAGAGTTTGTCCCACGGTGCGAACAAGATTTCATTTCTCAGCTGAAAAAGCCGCCCGCTCCCACGTCGGGAACGCGGGCGGCCTTCGACAACATCGGCCCCCTGGGGCAAGTTTATGCCGCTGCCCGCATCACTGGCGCTTCTTTTGCCTTAAGGTATCTATTCACCACAATGCGGATATGCTATAATGGTGGCGGATAAGAAATGGGGAGCCCGCCTCGCCGGGTACAAATCAAAGTCCCTGACGATGGCCAGCTCGCCAGGGACTAGCGTTTTAATGACGTACCGCTAGGCTGACGATGCTGACCAAAACCGCGATTAACGTTAGCAAAACCATTGCCAAACGATACTCGCGTGGCTCCATCCCGCATCGCCTCCTTTCGGGAAAAATTCCCGGCGGAGGCGAGCGTTTTTCTTATCCGCCACTTCTATCCTGAAAATCAATGAGCACTAAGGGTGTTTTTAAGGCATACCAAACTAAGCCCTGTGATATGCAGGGTGTCGAACGGGCGTTTCAATGTTTTGAGTGTACGTTTAGGCCACCGGTTTTACGGATACTTCCATACCGAGTGATTGCAACTTTCGGATGGCCTGTTTTATAACTGCATCTTTTCTACGTTCCTCGTAATATGTTGGACCGAGTTCGATATAAGGATGCCGCCGTTGTAACATGTGATACACGATCGTTAGGATGCTATGGGCCACTGCGACTGCTGCACGATTTTTTCCTCGTCGAGCTGCAATTCGATGATATTGTGTAGACAGGTATGTGTTCTTGGTTCTCGCCGCCGCACGTGCTGCTTCCACAAGCGCTGCTCGGAGCTTTTGGTTCCCTTTACGCGTTTTCCCCGACTTTCGTTTCCCCGCACTCTCGTTGTTCCCTGGAGCCAATCCTGCCCATGAACACAGATGGGCCGCAGACGGAAATTGAGCCATGTCCGTCCCGATTTCAGCGAGAATCTGCTCCGCTGTCCGTCGACCGACACCGGGGATTGTGTCTATTAACTCCAGGTCCTCCTCAAAAGGGAGCATACGCCTCTTGACCTCTTCGTCGAGCCGGGCAATTTCTTCATCCAGATAATCGATGTGGCGCAGTTGGGCGGCTAACATCATTCGTTGGTGTTCCCCCATCAGCCCGTTCAGCGCCTTTTGTAGTTCTGGCTTCTTCGTCTTCATCCGACCCTTGGCCAACTCGGACAATACCTCCGGATTCTTCTCTCCATCGATCATTGCCTCCAGTATCGCCCGCCCGGACTTGCCAAGCGTGTCACTGGCTACTGAGGACAATTTAATATTGGCGCCTTCAAGTACCTTTTGAATCCGGTTTACTTCCCTGGCTCGCTCTTCAATTAGGCTCCGGCGGTAACGAATGAGTTCCCTCAACTCCCGTTGTTCACGGTTAGGGATGTAACTGGCTTGCAGCAGCCCATGGCGGAGTAATCCGGCGATCCACTCTGCATCCTTCACATCGGTCTTACGGCCCGGAACATTCTTCATATGCTTGGCATTCACCACGAGCACGTTGAACTCCGCTGATTCCAGAAGGTTATAGATCGGCTTCCAGAACGAAGCGGTGCTTTCCATTGCAACATGGGTACATCCGTGCTTCCCGAGCCAATCGACCATCTCCAAAAGATCGTCGGTCATCGTAGAAAAGGTACGAATCTCTTTGGTTTCGGGCGTCAGCACACAAGCAACAACCATCTTCTTGTGAACATCGAGGCCGCAGCAACGGTCGTACACGACATCCATGTGAATCCTTCCTGGTGGGCTGGTAAGATTAAAGGGCTGGTGCAACGACCATATCCGATCATTCTATCCTACGTGCTTCCCAATGCGGGAGCGACATTCTGTGGTGCACCTGGTCGTCGTAGTCAGTCTATTCCGCGGGCTCAAGGCACCAAGCAGTGACGACCTGCCTTCGCCAGCCACCAAGGAAACAATTCAACACCAGGCCATTTTCATCCTTCTGCTGGTGCCGCCCCGGCGGCATGGCAGTCTATTCTACCAAAAATCGAAGTTCTTCTCATCGAAAGGGCCAGGCGCATTCCCGGTCCGATTTAACTTACCGAGCGGGCGTTCTTTGGCCTATGTTTGACTTAAACTGGAAATACGGCAGTTCCCAAAGTTCCTCGGTAACGCGGTGCACACACCCTTTCGGCTTTAGCTTTGAGTCCTGTGTCATGCCCGTTTTGAGAAGAATTTATCGTTGTCCATATGTTTTAAACTTCTCCGCCACCCGGCGGATTTCCTCTTCGGGCAGGATATTCGGTGAGCCGATGGACCTGGAGCGATAGTAAAGCTCCGCCAGATATTCCACCGTTTCGGCGTGGTGAAGGGCTTCCTCCAGATGGCCGCCCACCGTAATGACGCCGTGGTTTTGAAGAAGGATCGCCCGCTGCTCGGGTGAGATGAGCTCGGCGGCGTTTACGGCCAGATCTTCAGAGCCGTAAGTGGCGTATTGGGCCACTGGAATATCCGTTCCCATCCCCGCAATGACGTAGTGGACGGCGGGGATGGCCTCGTTCAATACGGCGAAAGTGGTGGCGAACATCGAATGGGTGTGCACCACCGCTCCGGCCCACGGGTGGTTGTGATAGATCCGGGTGTGAAGGGGCGTCTCACTAGAAGGCTTTCGGTTTCCTTCCACGACGGCGCCTTGCAGGTTGACCTCCACCATGTCTGAAGCGTGGAGAACGTCGTAAGGGATGCCGGTTGGGGTGATGAGAAACCGGTCGGTTCCCGGAATCCGAAGACTGACGTTGCCGGTTGTCCCCGGGACCAGGCCCCGAGCTGCCAGACGGTGGGCCGCATCGAGCAAGGCGTTTCGAAGTTCTTGGATGTTCTCGGGCATGGAATTCACTCCTTGTATGGCACGTGTTCACTCCGACCGGGACTGCGGGCGGCGAGGAACCGGGCGGCGTCGATGGCCACCTCCAGGGCGAGGCGCCGGGGCGGCTGGTTCCAACCGTCTCCCAGGAGAGCCGCAATCTGTTCCAACCTATAATAGAGGGTTTGCCGGTGAATGAACAGGGCTTGGGCGGTCTGTTGCTTAGACTGATTGCACGCGAAAAACATCCGGGCCGTTTCGACGAGTTCCGCTCCGTGCAGACGGTCGTGGGCAAGCAAGGAGCCAATTTGGCCGTCTACGAACTCGGCCAAGGCATGTTCGTCCATTTGAAGGAACACTTGCCAGGTGTACAGGTCGTCGTAGGACAAAAACGAGATTCGGGGTTGGCCATTGTCCGCTGGACCGGCTGCTCCTGCGGTGCTCTGCGATCCAGTGGCTGCCAAAAGCCGCGGGCAGGGTTCTGCCGATGACGGGCCGGGTATCGCCGGGGAGATGCCGGATACCGCCGGGGAGATGCCGGATACCGCCGGGGAGATGCCGAGAGGGCGACCGGAGGGGGGCATCTGGGCGGCCAGGGCTTGGGTGGCCTGACGCCACGCCTCGGACACCTTCGCCGGATGGAACACGATCCGACCGAGCCCCACAACCCATTCCTGGCCGTCTCCGGCATTGCCGGAAGACAGTCGGCGCATAAGTTCCCTCAATGCCTCGCGAATCCTCATCATGACCTCGGGTTCCAAGCTCCTGGCCGGATCGCTGTCTCTCGCCGGCGGAGCGGGAAACGAGTCCCGGGCGGGGCGGGTGTGCCCCCTTCGGCTGACCGTCAGTTCTGACGATTCCTGGACAAGGGTACCCGTACCCGAAACCACCGCACCCCGGGGACGTCCACTATTTCGCATACCTTTTGTGCCCCCCGAGTCCGCCGTAGCCCGGGTATTTGCCGCGATCACAGCCCAGTGGTTTCCCACCGGGGACAACCAGGCGGTAAAACCATAATTTTGAAACACCCGGGGGAGAATTCGGGCCGCCCGGAGTAATAGGCGGTCTTCCGGCGATCCTTCCAGGCGGTCCCTCAGCGCCTCCCCGGGTTCTTCTGCCGGCGTTCCTGGTGTGGCACTGCCTGGGTTGGGGGCCGTCGCAGCCTCTACCGCAACTCCGCGGGGGAGTGGAAGGATCGCCGCTACAACCAGGGCTGTCCCAGGCCGCATGTATTCGGCTGCCGTCCCGGACAGGTGGTCCGCCCCCCGGTGGAGTAGATCGTCCATCCAGCGGCGCGTGGTTCGCAGGTGCCGCTCTTCCAGGGACATGCGGCGCAAGAATTCTTGTGCGATGGCGGTGGCCGCCCGATCCAGCACAAGATGCAAAAACTCCGAGGGTTTTCCTCGTACAGCGACGCTTAACTCCCCGACCCGGGTGTCCATGGCCAGGATGGGTTGACACAGCACCTGAGGCCTTCGGGAGTCCCCGGCGGCTTCCCCGGCAACCACGGCTTCGGTGACGAGCGCTTCCCCCTGTCCCGGGTCGGTCCCTTCCGGGGTTCCGCTCGCCGAAGACGCCATCTCCGCTTCGGCGTCTTCGGGGTACACCAACACTTCCCCATCCTCTTCTTGCAGTCGAACGGGGCAGCCGGTCTCTCGATACAGAAGTTCCAGGATTCGTCGCAACCCTTGGGGGCGCAGTGTCAATTGTAAAAATTGGCGGGAAATCCGTTCAAGTTCCACCAACTGGTCGTGGTGTTGGTCGATCAAATAGGCGTGGATGTCCTGGGTGATATCGATAAACCGGACGGGTCGCTCGAAAACGATAATGGGGAACCGGCTGGCATCGCCCAAAGCACGCAGGCCTTCCGGCACGTCCGGAAAATATTTGCCGAGCTCGATGCACAGTCCGGAAACTCCTCTGTCGATCAACCCCCGCACGTATTGGAAGGTCAGCGACTCGTCCCGGCCGAGTCCGACCCCTGTGGTCAGAATCAGCTCTTCACCATGCAACAATTCCGCGGCGTCGGTGACCTCCAGCACGTGCACCCACCGCACCGGGCGGTCCAACCCGTCCCGTCCCGCCACCAGTTTCGCTTCCTGAAAAATCGGACGCTGAAGAACATCTTTGACGCAAAAGGGCTTTCGGATGGCCATGGGCGCTCCCTCCCATTTGACCTTACCAAACCGAAGGAGGCGCGTCTATCCCTGTTGGAATTTTCCCGATCGATTTGATGTTTTATAGGGCACGAATCTCGGACGGCTGGAGAGGGAGGGGGCAACAAAGTTGGGTACGCATATCGTACGCAATCCAGGATGTCCTTGCGATGGTTTATTTCCTATTTGGCCGAGGGACATTTCGTCCTTCGCAAGATCAAGGGCCAGGTTTTCGGGTACGTGCCAGACACTCTCAGCCATGAAGGCCCTCAGAAAAAGGCCTTCCAGCCTCGTTAACCCGTTCATTCAGAATCCGGTGGACATCGTCGAGATCCCTGGGCTTCCGTCTCCCGACCCCGAGAACATACAAGGTATCTGTTTCAGCATCGTAGCGATAAACCAGCCGGAAATCCGCGCCAACTCCTTTCGGAGGTTTTCTTGTGGAATGGAATGTCTTCTTCCGGTATGCAGAGAGGGGCGGGCGGACCAGTTGCGCCCCTTCGGCGCCCGGGTTTTTCATGATTTCGAGAATTGCCTTGTCGAGGCAGGCCAAAAATTCTTCGAATCGGGCCTCGCCGCCCATTTCGGCTTCGATCCTCGGCAGGTCCACGTCGAAAAAATCGGGATGGTCCAAGCGTTTCATTGACCATCCCGGTCCCTTTTGCGCTTGTGGTACATCTCTAGCGTGGACGCGCCTTCCGGATGTGCCACCCACTCGTCGGCAGGCGTGTTCAGCCGATAACCGAAAGTCTGTTCCAACTCAATGTCTTCCAGGAGATTCTCCAGGTCATTGAGCCGATTGACCAGGGCCTCGTACCGTTCGTATGACAGCATGACGGCGCCAAGTCCCTGATTGGCAAAGAGAATCCCCAGCTTTTCGTGGGTTTTCAGCCTCTTCTGCAGCTCCCTTTGTGACAGGGCCCGAAACTGATTGGCCTGAAGCATTTCTTCTTTGGAAAAAGCTGTGCTCATGTGGATGAACCCCTTTTCTCGCGAGGTATATCGCCACCCCTATTATAGCATTTTTTTGTACAACGATGCGAGCAAAAAAGTGCTCTATTGATTGACCACTATATTCTGTATGGGCCGAGGGCGTGGACGGCGCCATTATCTGTGAAGCCGAGGAAAATCAGATCTGTGCGGCCCAAAAAGGAGCTCTCCGGATCCGGGCGGATTTTCCCGGCAAAATGGCCCCATGCCTTACGCCGGAATCAATTCCATTCCCCGACTGGCCAAATTCCTGGTGAATGTGGAACAATGGGAGAAGCGCGAAGTGGAGCGATTGGGCCGGCATCCCCGTGGCGACCACCGGGGCGGGCAGCCGAACGCTGCCCCATCAGGTGGACGAGTATGTGGAAGTGGCGGAGCTTATGGTGGCGGCCGAGATGTACGGCACGTTCAAATCGCGGATTTGAGGTGAGTGGGGGTGGATCGTGATGACGGCATCCGGACGGTCCGATGGATTCGCAGGCGGCAAAATCGAGCGGGGGGCGTGGTTTGAAATCCCCGGGGTGCGGGTGGGGCATGCGCAGGATCCCGTCGCCCGGACGGGATGCACGGTGGTGCTGGTTCCCGAGGGGGCAGCGGGAGGCGTGGATGTACGGGGGTCGGCGCCCGGGACCCGGGAGACAGATTTGCTCGATCCCGTGAATTTGGTGCAGCAGGTCCACGCCGTGGTGTTAAGCGGCGGGAGTGCCTATGGGTTGGCGGCGGCGGACGGGGTCATGCGATTTCTGGAAGAGCGGGGATACGGATTGGACGTGGGGGTGGGGCGGGTGCCCATCGTTCCGGCGGCCGTTCTGTTTGATCTGGCGGTGGGGTCGGCGATCCGGAGGCCGGATGCGGCGATGGGGTACGCGGCTTGTGAAGCGGCCCGGGAGGTTCCCGAGCGGGGCCGGGTGGGTGCCGGGGCCGGAGCCACGGTGGGGAAGGCTCTGGGCTACGAGCGGGCGATGGACGGCGGGCTGGGGACGGCGGCGGTTCGCCTGCCCGGCGGTTTGATCGTGGCGGCGCTGATGGCGGTGAACGCCGTGGGCCACGTGGTGGATCCCGAAACCGGGCGGGTTCTCGCCGGGCCGAAGGGGAAAGATGGCCGGCCTCTGGATACCCTGGCCCTCTGGGGCGAGGGGGCCGTCCCGGGAGGGCTGCTGCCGGGGACGAATACCACCATCGGGGCGGTGGTCACCAACGCCCGACTCAATAAAGCCCAAGCCAACAAAATCGCCGCCGTGGCCCAGGATGGGCTCGCCCGGGTCATCCGGCCGGCCCACACCATGTACGACGGGGACACGATTTTTGCCTTGTCGACCGGGGAAGTGGAGGCGTCGGTGGATGTCGTCGGAGCTTTTGCCGCCGAGGTGGTGGCCCAGGCGATCCTGGACGCCTTGCCCTGAGAGGAGGCAACGATTCGCCCGGCCGGGAGGCGGCCGGGCGGATTTTTTTGGCTCTTGGTCCTCCCGAGCAGGAAAATGTCCAACATTCGCTGAATCATCTATCAAGACGCTCGTCGATTCAGCAGGAATCTTGTCGAAAAGGATTGTGCGCCCGACATGAACCGTGAAGTCATTGCCCAGTCGCAACATGTGTATCAGCCCATCGTTCATTTGACCTCGGGAGAAGTGGCGGGGTATGAAGCCTTGGTGCGGGGGCCGGCCGATCAAGGACTTTTGTCTCCCCTGCGGCTGTTTCAATGGGCCGAAGATCGGGGCATCGCCGAACAATTGGATGTGGCCTTGTTTTCAAAAGCGGTGGAGGGTGCCCCGCCGGGCCGGGTGTTTGTCAACGTCCGGGCGAGCACTTTGGAAAACTACGGCGAGCGGGTTGTGGAGCACCTCCGGGAAGTGGGGGGCCGCAGGGTGACGGTGGAGATCACCGAGCAAGCGGCGGTGAAAGACCTGGTCCGGCTCGAACGGGTGGTGGACCAGATCCACCGGACGGGGGCAAAGGTGGCCCTGGACGACGTGGGCAGTGGGTATGCCAGCCTCGAATGGCTGCTGCACATCCGTCCGGACGTGCTGAAGATGGACATGGTGTTCACCCGGGCGGCGGCGAACGGGACGTGGGCGGGGGAGATTATCCGCAGTCTGGCCAGGCTGTCGAGCACCGTCGGCGCCATGTTGGTGGCGGAGGGCATCGAGACCCGGGAGATGTGTGGGGCGGTATCGAATTTGGGCGTCGAGTGGGGTCAAGGGTATCTGTTCAGTCGACCCGCCCCCGCGTCGGCTTTCATTCAGTGAAAACCGGAGGCTTTCGTTCAGGGCGGAGCAGTTGGTGAACCGCCGGAGGGCGCCGGTTGACAAGATTTGGGCCGTGCGGGTACAAACTACCATAGAAGGGCGGGGGAACGCTTCAAAGGGGGATGAAGACAGATGCCCGAAGAGTCGGAGTTAGTTCGGGGACTCAAAGAACGCCATTTGCAACTGATCGCTTTGGGCGGTGCCATCGGAGTCGGATTGTTTCTGGGGTCAGCCCGGGCGATTCATTTGGCGGGGCCGGCTTTAACCATTTCGTACCTGGTGGGTGGACTGGTCATTTTCCTGATCATGCGGGCACTGGGCGAACTGGCCTTGTACAAGCCCGTGGCGGGGTCGTTCAGTACATACGCCGAGGAATTTGTCGGTCCTTGGGCCGGATTTATTACGGGGTGGACCTATTGGTTCATGTGGATCACCACAGCGATGGCCGAAATCACCGCAGTGGGGGTGTATGTGCGATATTGGTTTCCCGCGGTGCCCCAATGGCTGCCGGCGTTGATCGCGCTGGTGGTGATGTTTCTCGTTAATCTGATTGCCGTGGGGGCATACGGGGAGTTCGAGTTTTGGTTTGCGCTGATCAAGGTGGTCACCATTGTCGCGATGATTGTGGTCGGCTTGTTGATCATCCTGTTTGGGGTGTGGAACCAAGGGGTGCCGGTGGGATTTTCAAATCTGTGGAGCCATGGGGGATTTTTTCCGACGGGGATTGGCGGTGCACTCCTCGCCCTGCAGATGGTCATGTTCGCCTACGTGGGCGTGGAGTTGATCGGGGTGACCGCCGGCGAGGCCCGGGATCCCTCAAAAACGATTCCTTCGGCGACCAATAAGATCATCTGGCGGATTCTGATTTTCTACGTCGGGGCTCTGGTGATCATTATGAGCCTGTATCCGTGGAACGAGCTCGATGCTCAAAATAGCCCTTTCGTGCTTACTTTTCAGCGGATCGGCTTTCCAGCCGCCGCGGATGTCATCAACTTCGTCGTCCTGACGGCGGCGTTGTCATCGTGCAACAGCGGAGTGTTTAGCACTGGGCGCATGCTTTATTCGTTGGCGCAGTACGGCCAGGCGCCCCGGTTTCTGCGGGGTCTCAGTTCCAGGCGGGTGCCGGCGGCGGCCATTGCCGCTTCTGCGGCGGTGATGCTCGTCGGGGTGATCCTCAATTATGTGGTGCCTCAGCAAGTGTTTACGTACGTGACAAGCCTGGGGGCTGAAGCGGCGATTTGGACCTGGGGCATGATTCTCGTGGCTCATATGGCCTATCGTCGCCGGGTCGCTGCCGGCCAGGTGCAGGCGGTCAAATACCGCATGCCCGGGAGCCCGGTGACGAACTGGATTGGTCTGGCTTTCCTGGCCCTGGTGGTGGTGTTGCTGTTGTTCGATCCCGATACTCGGGTGGCCTTTTATGTGGCTTTGGTCTGGTTTGCAATCTTGGTGATTGCGTATCAGTTTGTGCGCCGCCGGGCGGGGCATGGCGCGGGCGCGGAAGGTCCGGACCGTCCCTGAGGATTCGCCGAGGCAGAGCCCGTTTGGCCCTTGTGGGGGATGTTGCGGCGGCACACCGACAACATGCCATGTTGCCGACAACAGAGCCTTTTTCGATGCCGAAAAGGCCAGGAGGGATAAGGGGTAAGGAGCAGGGACCAGAAAACTTTCCCCCAAAGAGGGCCAGGAAAGACAGGGGTTTTGAATGGGGGGAGGGATAGATTCGGACAAATTCACCCCAGTCCAATAAGACAGGTGAGTCCTCTTTTGTTAGAATAGTGGTTAGACAAATGATCCAACAAGGAGGACTCACCCTATGGCCATTATACCACAACTCGAACTGTTTTCCTGGGAAGAGATTGAGCCGCTTGGAGACTTGGAACGCCTCCGGCTGGTTCTGGAACATCTGCCGGACGAAGCGCTCATGGCGCATCTGGAGAAATCGAGAGGTCATGGACGAGATGACTACCCGGTACGGGCGATGTGGAACTCGATGTTGGCAGGAATCGTGTTTCAGCACCCGTCGATCGAGAGCTTACGTCGGGAACTCTCTCGAAACGGGCAGCTGCGGTCGATCTGTGGGTTGCGCGCAGTTCCCAGCGCAGCTGCTTACACCCGATTTCTCCGCAGGTTGATGGAGCACGGATCGTGGATCGAATCGATGTTCGACGAGCTGGTGAAGGCCCTGAGTGAGGAACTTCCGGAGTTCGGGCGTCGTTTGGCGATGGACAGTAAGGCAATCGCCTCGTGGGCGTCCCGTCCCTCGAAAGAAAAGAAGGAAGACGGACGGCGGGATCTGGATGCAGCATACGGGGTAAAAACCTATCGTGGGACCCGCGAGGACGGGAGTACATGGGAGAAAGTGGTCCGGTGGTTTGGCTACAAGCTCCACCTGGTGGTGGATGCTCAGCATGAATTGCCGGTGGCGTATACGGTGACCAAGGGGTCGCGCTCGGACGTCAAAGAAGGGCATGTCCTGCTGGATGAGTTGGAGAAACGCCATCCGGAGATGTTGAAAAAGGCCGAGGTCCTGACGGCCGATCGGGGGTACGACGACTCGAAACTCTTGAGTCGCTGCTGGGATGAATATGGGATCAAGCCCGTGATCGACACGAGGCGACTGTGGAAAGACGGGGAGCAAACGCGGTTGTTACCGGGACACACGAACGTGGTGTATGACGAACGGGGAGCGGTGTACTGTTACTGTCCAGAGACAGGGGCCCGGCAACAGATGAGCAATGGTGGGTTCGAGAAAGACCGGGGCACGCTGAAAAAAGTATGTCCAGCCAAGGCGTACGGGATCACGTGTCAAGGGCGGGAACAGTGCCCCGTGGCCGGAGGGGTGCGGGTGGCGCTCGCGGTGGACCGGCGGATCTTCACGCCGATTGCCCGGGAGAGCTACAAATGGGCAAAGGAATACCGGTACAGGACGGCGGTGGAGAGGGTGAACAGTCGCTTGGACGTCTCATTTGGGTTTGAACGGCATACCATTCGTGGGCTGGCCAAGATGCGGTTGCGCTGCGGCTTGGCTTTGTGCGTGATGCTGGCGATGGCATTGGGGAGGGTGCGGGAGAAGCAGCAAGAACGCATGAGGAGCTTGGTTCGCAGCGTGTCCTAAACGGAACGCGATCGTAGAAGGTGGAGCTCCTGGGCCAGGTAACCAAGAACCTGACCCCGGTTTCGCATGGCCTGAACCATCCAATCTGTGGATGATAACCCAGATAATGGACATACCAAACTCGCCACGCCGATGGGATTCGTGCTGAAGGTCCGGGGAAAAAGGGACATCGAAAAAGGCTCACAACACAGCTACTATTGACAAGGTGCCTCGAGACGAGAATAATAGACGAGAAACAACTTGAAGCAGGCTGCCGGATGATAGAAGAGCGTGTGGCCTCATAGACTTGCTGCAGTGGCGAAATCCTCCCGGGGAGGCTCGGAATTTGGCAAAACGAAGACGCTGGCTGTGGATCGGCGCAGCGGTGCTTCTCGTTGTCGTTCTCGGCATGGGCGGGTATTACGCTTGGTCGATCCGGCATTTTGTAGGGGCGATCCAGGGAGGATCAGCGGATTTGCCCCAGTGGACGGGGACGGAGCGGGTGAACATCTTGATGATGGGAGTGGACAATCGCAACCACGATCCTCATCCCCGTTCAGACACGATGGTGTTGGTCAGTGTGGACCCGGTGACCAAAACGGCGCAGATGTTTTCGATCATGCGCGATACCTGGTACAAGATTCCCGGGTATGGATACGAGAAGATCAACGCCGGTTATGCGTTCGGCGGACCGCAGCTGGCCGTAAAGACGGTGGAGGATTTTCTCCAGATTCCTATCCATTACTATGTCGTGACCGATTTTGTCGGGTTTGAAAAAGTGGTGGACGCCGTGGGCGGCGTGGATTTGAACGTCGAGAAATCCATGAACTACGTGGATGACGGCGTTTACGACATCCACCTCCAGGCCGGGTATCAACATCTGGACGGCGCCCACGCCCTGATGTATGTGCGGTTTCGCCACGATGCGGAGTCCGATTTTGGCCGGACCCAGCGGCAGCGGGAATTCCTGCTGGCGTTGGCGAACCGGTTGAAGGCTCCTTCGTCCATCGCGAAGTTGCCGATTATTCTTCAGGCCATGGAGCCCTATGTGCGCACCAATATGAACTTTGGTGACATGATTCGTTTGGCCGGTTTGATGCGGGGGGTGGACATCAGCCAGGTGCAGACCGCCCAGATCCCCCAGAACCAGGATCTGCTCCCGGAGAATGTGGATGACCAGGCGGTGCTGATCCCCCATGTGGCGGCATGCCGTCAAACGGTGCACCGGATGTTGGGTATGGCCGACGCCAGTACGATGACGGCTTCGGCGTCGGAGGATTATTACTGGAATCTGTACAAGGATGGTGGGCCGGCCAAGCCTTCCACCAAGGTGGTGGCCGCTCCGGCTCCCCAGCCGGCCCCGGTTCCGCAGCCCGCGCCTGAGCCCTCGACCCCGGCTCAGGAGTCTGGGAATTCGAGTGATCAGGGGACAACCGCGCCGACCAATCACAAGTCGCCCACAGGTAACGGTGGGTCGTCGGCAAACGACGGCAAGAAAAACGGTAACGGGCAGGAACAACCCGGGCCTGCGGGTGGCCCTGAAGCGGGAAGCGGTGGGACGAGTGGAGGTGGTGGCACGGGAGGGAATGATTCGCCAGCTCCTGGAACGACGGATCCGAAGGGGTCAGTTGACGGAAAACAGGTCGGGACCGAGAAGGCCACTTCTTCCGCGTCTGCTCAGAACTTCAAGCCGTTGCACCGAGCGGGATAGCCGGCTCTCGTTTCTGCTCCACAGACTTATCGCCAGCGGCGATTTGCGGCATCACCACCGCGAATGGCCGCCTTCTTTTTGAGGGGGCTGGGTGGCCTCGGGGCGTCCGAATCGCCGGTGCTCTCCCCCGATGTCGCACCCTTTTCCAGGCTCGCCCCTGGCGCCGTTCCCATGCGCCCAGTTTTCGTCTGAGGTACAATAGTCCCGAAGAGATCCGTATCCCATGGCGTGGGGGGACTGTAGATGCGTTTTGCGGTAATCGGGGCCGGAGCGGTCGGCGGGTATTTTGGCGGGCGGCTGGTTCAGGCGGGGCAGGATGTCACTTTCATTGTCCGGTCCCGGCGGCGTCGTCAACTGGAAGATAAGGGGCTGGTGATTCAAAGTCCCGATGGGAACTGGAGCGGGCCGGTAAAAGCCGTGGAGTCTGCCGAGGGCGTCGATGCCGATGTGGTGCTGTTGACGGTCAAAGCCTACGATGCCGAAGGGGTCTGGTCCAACTTGGATTCCTTGGTCCAGCGGGGGGCGGCGGTACTGCCCTTGCTCAACGGCGTGCGCCATATGGATATCCTTCGCCGCCGGTACGGGGACGATGCGGTGATCGGCGGCCTGTGTCACGTGGAAAGCTACTTGGACGACGACGGTGTAATCCACCGCAGCAGCCGGGTGCAGGACATTACCTTCGGGGAGTGGAGCGGAGTGATCACTCCGCGCATCGAAGCCCTGGACGAGGCGTTTCGCAGGGCGGGAATCGGGTCTCACCCCAGTTCGGACATCGAGGTCGCCCTCTGGGACAAATACGCTTTTATCACGGCGGTGAGCGGCACCACCGCCCTGACCGGAGCGGGGATCGGCGTGGTGCTGGGCCACGGGTCGTCCCGGGCGGTGTTTCAGCACCTGGTGGAGGAGGCGGTGACCACAGCCCGGGCCCGGGGAATCTCCATGCCCGATGATGCCGTGGAAACGGTGATGCGACGGGCGGAAGGGTTCGAACCGGGGATGCTCGCCTCCATGGCCAAAGATCTTCGGGCCGGGCGGCCGGTGGAAATCGACCACCTCCAGGGGGCCTTGGTGGAGATGGCCCGGGAGTACGGGGTGCCCGCGCCGGTCCACGAAGTGGTGTACGGCCTGCTCACCGCCGCGGTGGCCGGCCGTTTGGCGGGCGGGGATCGGGCATGAACGGGTTTGAAGACGGGGCGCTCACCTGGGCTGAGGTGGATTTATCCGCCATCCGTCACAATGTCGCATCCTTTCGCCAGTTGACCCGGGATGCGGAGATCATGGCGGTGGTGAAGGCGGATGGCTACGGGCACGGCGCGGTACCGGTGGCCAAAGCGGCCTTGGAGGCCGGTGCCCGGCGCCTGGCGGTGGCCCGGTTGGAGGAAGGGCTCGCCCTGCGGAAAGCGGGGATTCGCGTTCCCATCCTGATCCTCGGGTGGATCGACCCCGGAACGGCCCGGGAGCTGGTGGCGGGGGATCTCGAGGTGGCGGTGTTCGATCCCGCCCACATCCCCCCATTGGCCGCGGCGGCCAGGGAAGTGCACAAACGGGCCGGTGTGCACATCAAAATCGACACGGGCATGGGCCGCATCGGTTGGCGGGATATGGACCAGGCGCTGAAGTGGGCGGCCGAGCTCAACAGGGTGCCCGAAGTGGAGATCCGGGGCACCTTTACCCATTTTGCCGCGGCGGACGCCGAAGATCTCACCCATGCCCGGGGCCAGTGGAAACGATTTGACCGCTGGGTCAAATCTTTGGAGAGCCAGGGCATGCGCCCCCCGCTCATTCACGCGGCCAATACGGCGGCGGCTCTCAGTTTGCCCGAAGCCCACTACGACGCCCTCCGGGTGGGGATCGGGCTGTACGGCTACCTGCCCAATCCGGGGTGGAAGGGGTCCGTTGTACTCCGCCCGGCCCTGCGCTGGATGGCCCGCCTGGTGTATGTCAAATGGGTGGAGCCTGGCGCGGCGATCAGTTATGGCTGTACGTACCGCGCTCCCGCCCGCCGGCGCATCGGTACGGTGGCGGTGGGGTACGGGGACGGGCTGCGCCGGGGATTGTCCAATGCGGGGTACATGCTGGTCCACGGCCGGCGGGCGCCCATTGTGGGGCGAGTGTGCATGGACCAGACCATGGTCGATCTTACGAACATTCCCGAGGCACGCTCCGGGGATGTGGTGACAGTGCTCGGCGATGACGGGGACGAGAGCTGGACCGCCGACGATCACGCCCGCCTGCTTGATACCATTTCGTACGAGATTCTTTGTGGGATCGGAAAGCGGGTTCCCCGGCGGTACGTTTGACGGCCAAAGGATCGATGGATGAGGATTCTCCACCTCGGGGGACGGGGGGAGCCTCCACTTTGGAACTCGTCCGACCTGGAGCTCGTTCGATCTGCCGCCGTGGCCCCTTAGAGATCGATGGCGGCCAGAAGGGCCAGGGCAGCTTCGGCAGGGCTGAGATGGGTGGTATCCACCCGGGGTGCCTGAACCCGGGTCCACTCCTGCTCGGTGGCATCTTTAAAGGCGATGGGGCCGGGGAGCGCCCCGTCCCGGGCCAAAAGCCGCCGGCGGCGTTCATCGTCTTCACAGGTCAGGACCACCACCGCCATGCCCCGTTCTCTCGCCCACTCCGCCTCTTCCACCGTCCGCCCGTCGTCGATGACCAGGGGGCCAGTGCTGTTCTCTAACGCCGCCTCCGCATGTCGGAGAATCGGATTGGGCACGAAGCTGCGCAAAAACGCGCCGGTTCTCTGCAAGTAAGTCCGGCGGATCGATTTGGCTTCATCTTTCAGCCAAGGGAACGCTGTCTCCACCACCCGATGGATCGGCTCGGCCAGAGAATACCTGCGGTATCCGTAGTTTTGCTCCAGAACTCGGGCAGTGGTCGTCTTTCCGACCCCCATGGCCCCCACGATCAAGATCGACGTTCCAGGTCGCATCGCCGCCTTCACCGTCTTCACCCCATCCTTATTGTCTCTATCGGCATGCCGGCAGGGCGACAAAAACGGCGGTGCCGGTCTTTGGCCGACATCCGCCGAACTGATTGCCGAATTGACTGCCCACCCGCGTCACGCCTTTAAGATTGCGTCGCTCCCTCGCCCTTGTTTTCCCATGACAACGACTGTTTGGTTGAAGCTCCTGACACCTCCTGTGCCCTTGGCCTCGCCTGCCGACGGACGACATGCCCGCATAAGGCATATGTATCGCAGGAACTCGGAGCCCGGTTCGTGGGCGGAACCGGAATCTCTCAGGACAATCAGCGGACCAGTCGATGAACAACGACCAAAGGAAGCACCGTCGCCACGTACCGGATTTCGACCTCCGGGTCGCGCCATGGCTGTTTTGGTCGAGATAGGTCGGGCGTCTCGATCCCCTGTGCCAACATTCGCCTCAGGTCGCGATACATTGCTGATTGTGTTCTTCGAGGCGCATCCTTTGAGCGAACACCACCAGATGGTCGAGCTGTTGGCTTTTTCTCACCATCTGAGGATCGCTTAAACTTCCATTGCACTGTTCGAACAACTGGACCAATTCGGCCCGAAGCCGGCTGATCTGGTCCGCCACCACCAACATGCATAATTCCCTCCTTACATCAAAAAATGGCCAGATGCGCGAGTAGTGTCTTGCCGCGTGCATACGCAGGTATTATACAACGGTTTGTCGGCGAAGGCTATATATTGAAATAGACAGACTTTCGACTTTTTCTGATCGCATTCGACCAGTCTCGAAACCTGGCGCATAGTTCGACCGGGCCCGGTACATACCTGATGGTGCAAGCAAAGGGGGGAGAGTCCGTGATCAAATATTTTGATGACGGGGATCGGATTTGGCACCTCCGTTATGGAAAAGGGCGGGTCCTTTCATCTTCCGCCGGAACGGTGTTGGTTACATTTGATAAAGGGGGAACGAAAGCTTTCACCAAAGATGACTGGGCGCTGTGGCCCTGGCCGCCTTGGCGGCGGATCCGGGCCACAGCGCCGTAACGGCGAACCGGGGCCGGCCGGCCGGGCGTAACAATGGCCATTTTTCCGGATTTCCGGAGCTGGCACCGGCGCGGCCGCGCCGGCCCGCTCGCCTTGGTCGCTCACCGGCAGGACAGGGCACGCGCTGCCGACCCAAGGGTTTCAGTCGTCCCGTTGATCGAATTCCCCCGGGTCTGCATCCATATAGTCTTCGTCCGGACTTTCCGTCCCCTCCTCGAATCCCCGCAGCTCTTCTAAAGTGTTGAGTGCCTCCGCCCCCAAGGTCTCCCGCACCAAAGGATGCTCCCGATTCAGGCGCACGGCGGTGGTAGGAAAATCTGGGTTGTTCGGATTCGGCACTTTGTAGACCTCAAGAATCCCTTCGTTCTTCGCCGCGTTCAGAATGTCTTCAAACCCGAAGCGGTAAGGGTAGCGCCGGGTCAGCTCCCGCTGCAACAAACCAAACCCCACAAAGGGAAGCCGTTCCTGCATTCCAGCCAGGACGTGAATGACCTGTTCCAGATCCCCTTCGGAGATCTGCGGCCCCGCTTCCCGAATCCGGTCCCGGGTGATTTCCTCCCGGTGGTCCAGGGCGGTGAAGGTCTCCGCCCATTCCCGCAGCGCCCGGTGAGTATAACTTTGAAAGCCACATAAATGAATATGTTTCCCGTGCTGGGTCAACCTGCGGAAAAGCGGCACCCAGCTGATGTCTCCGCCCACAAACAAATGATCGGTGATGTGGGGGAGCGTATGTACACTTTCGAGCGCATCCAGGGACAACTCCAGGGCGACGGCGTCCCGGTGCAATTCTCCTGCCTCCCGGGCGGCCACGTGCCGGGGCTGAATCCCGACCTGAAGCAGCCGGGTCTGCAATCCGTAATCTCCGCGGTCAAAATCCCCATAGGCCAACGTTCCGCACCAGTGGCCCTGCAGGCTGCAGATCTCCTTAATCACCCGAGACAATTGGTCAAAATCCAGTTCTTTCCCCACACCTCGGTGCACGATTTCCCCTAACTGCTCCCAATGGACCCATGCCAAACTATTGCGTTCCACCACAATCCCCTCCAGAATACGTCGTATGCCTTCATACTGAGCGAACCCCGTCGACCCCTTCCAGCCATTGGGCCCACGTGGGACCCCTGCGCAACACCCGGGCAGCCTCTGCCGCCAGGTCCCGCACCACCTCCCCGGCGGACCGGACCGAGTGAATCAGTCCCACTCCCTGGCCGGCGTTGACATACCCTTCATCCATATGCCCTTCAATGGCCGCAATCCGGTTGCTCTTCCCCACGATGAAGGGCAACAACTCTTCCATAGACGGTCGCCGTTTCTCCAGATCGAGAATTCTCTCTGTAAAAGGACTCCGCAACACCCGGGTGACCCGCCCCTGACTCCGTTCGATGACCACCGTCGCTTCATCGCCGGCCTCCACCAGGGTGCGCTTATAGGCCGGGTGGGCTTCACATTCCTCCGTGGCGACAAACAGCGTGCCGATCTGGACCCCGTCGGCGCCGAGCATGAGAGCCGCCGCCATCTGTTCCCCCGACGCAATCCCCCCCGCCGCCGCCACCGGCACATCCCGGCCCCTCTCCCGGAGAGCCCGCACCACCTGGGGAACGAGCGCCATCGTCGTGATTTCCGCCGGGCCGTTGTGGCCGCCCGCTTCAAACCCTTCGCACACCACGACGTCGGCTCCCCCCTCGGCCGCCTTCAGCGCCTGGGACACGGTGGAGGTGAGCACGATCACCCGAAGTCCCATTTCTTTCAATTGCGGAATGAGAGGTCGGGGATTGCCCGCCGATAAGCTCACCGCAGCGATGGCGCGGCGATGTTGATGGATAACGTCAAAATAAGGGCGGTTATCTTTTCGTTCGCTGATGGGAATGTTCACACCAAAGGGCTTTGTGGTCAAAGACGCGGCCAATGTAATCTCTTCGGCAAACTGTTCCGGGCTGCGCCCCGCCGATCCCACCTGGCCGAACCCCCCGGCTTCCGATATCGCCGCCGCCAACCGGCCATTCCCGACGTGGGCCAACCCCCCTTCCAGGATGGGGTAGCGAATCTCCAATACCTGACAGAGGCGAAATCCCCACTCAGTTTTGTCCCAATTCCCCGGCATATTCGTCACCTCGCTGAACACAAACCTATCTCCACACTCAATGTATCATTATATGCGCCTTGGGGGAAGAATATCCGTTATCCTTCTCGCCGTTTCTCCAAAGTTCGACAGGTCCATTCATAAGCCGCATCGGCGACTTCGCCCAGGCGACGGAAGTCGTTCACGGCGATGGGGGGGATTTCGGGATGGATGACCCAATCGGCGGCGAGGTGAGCCGTACGGCTCTGATGGGCCAACATGACGTTCACGGAGCGAAACAGGATGGATATCGGGCCGTCGAACCGCCGCTGAGGCCGCCAACCCCAAGGGCTGACGAGATCCACCGCCACCGCCGCCGGGGCCCCGAGCGCCCGGAGGGGAGCCACGGGACAATTGTCGAGCAGTCCCCCATCCACGAAAACCCGATCTTTCCATACCATCGGTTGAAAAATCACCGGTACGGCTGAACTGGCCAGAAGGGCGAGCGAAGCCGGAATATCTTGAATAACCTCCCAGTGCAAACCCCCTGGTCCGCGAAGGGTCGATTCAGCCCCATCGGCCTCTTTGGTCTGCCTTTCCGTTGTCGGTTCGAAGGCGGTCTCGTCCGTCCCATGACCCGGTACGTCCTCCGATGACCCGTTAGGGGGCCGCACGTCACCAAGGGGGCGGGACGCGAAGATCACTTCCCGTCCCCGGGTGAGATCCACGGCGGGGAGCGCGACGGGACGAAGAAGATCCCGCACCTGACGAAAATCCGTGAGAGAGGCGAGCCATCGTTCCAAACGGGATGCTCGAAAAAAACCCAGCCATTCTCCTCGATGGCGAAGGAGCCGCCGCCTGGCCAGGCTTTTCCAGTCCACGTCAAAATGCCGCCGCTCCAAGCGATCGAGTAGATGCCTCAACTCCCGACCGCCGTACCCGGCGGCCCACAGCCCGGCGACCAGGGCGCCTCCCGAGGTGCCCGACATATGGGTGATGACATACCCGGCTTCTTCGAAAGCCCGTATGACCCCGACATGGGCCGCCGACGCCGCCGCACCGCCCGACAACGCCAAACCCACCGCTTTCACTTTACTTCACCGCCTTTTCCGTTTCGAGGCTCACTGCTCCGACGTCTCCCCGGCGTTTCGACAAGGTCTTGGACCCGGGGACGGCGGCTGACCGGGCCACCTCACCATGGCCAACAGCCCGAGAGGAATCGGCAACCAGAAGGTGATCCCCCGATACGCCAAGGTCAGCGCCCAGGACTGGGGCCAGGGGACGCCCAACCAGTGGTACAGGGCGGCCATGGACACTTCAAAGATCCCCAGGGAAAAGGGCAGGGCCGACAAGTTGACCAGAAGGACCACAAGGCCATATCCGGCGATCAAGTGGTGCCAGGGCAGCGAAATGTGCAAGGCCGATATGAAGGCAGCCAGGGTACCGATCCGCAGCACGTAGAGCAAAAGATTCTCGGCCAGCGCAGCGCCCCACAGTCCGGGTTCTCGTCGTATTCGCTCCCAAGTGGCCTCAAAGGCGCGAAACCGCTCCTCCGGGTCCCAGATTCTGCGCCGCCGGCGGGGTGCCTCGGAGGAGGGCGGGGCCGAGGTGGCCCGGGCCGGAGAGATCTCGCCGAGAAGTCCCGTGGCCCCGGGATTTGGGGCACCCGTGCTCATCCGGTGCCCGCGCCGGGCCCGCCACCGCTTCCACCAGGCGGGTTCGTGAGCTTTCCACCAATGGATCAACCCGCCGATCCAGTGCACGATTCGCCGGACCGCCCGGCGGCGAACCGGTGTCCATAGGAACCCCGCCCCGAGCACCACGCCGCCGATCGCCGCCCACCGGCCGACGAGCAGCGCCTGATGAATGGAGGGCGGCAAGGGAATGTCAAAGGTGGACAAAAGGACCACCGACAGGGCCACAATCAACAAAGTCGCCACCAGCCCCAGGGAAGTAAACAAGCCCATCATCCACAAGGTACTTGCCCAAGTGACCCCCCAGCGGGCCCCGGCCACCGCCAGGACGGCGATGGTGCTGGTGCCGGCGGTGGGGAGCAGCCGGTCGACGACACCGGAGACAAGGAGCAGGCGAAACAATGCCCCTCGGGGCACTGGGGTGCCCGCCGCCCGGTACAGCCGGCCCACCAAATCCCAGTAAGTTAGGAGGAACCCCGTCTCGCACGCCACGGCCAAAAGGGTCCCGGTGGGCGAGGCGTGCCGGATCACGTCCAGGATCCGCCAAAGTTCATCCCGATAAAACCAAAGGGCCACAGAGACTCCGAGCACCAGGGCGCCGAGCCAGACCCACAGCCATATTCGATTGGTGGTTCCCGATTCCCGGGGTAAATCTGGGGACAGGTGATCGGCCACTGAGCGATCCTCCTCACTCGGGCAGGGATGGGATCTTCCCCTGCTGAAGCTTAGTATGACATATTTTGAGGGAGGGGGAGGCCATGAAAAAGCGGAATGTGCGCTGGGTCGCATGGCTGCTGGTGTGGCTGATGGCTCTCACCGCGGCGCCGGTGGGTGCCCTGGCCGACAGTTGGTCGCTGACGGCGAATCTGCCCACGAGTAGCGATGCGGCCCTGTCGACGAATTCGAAGGTCATGGATGTGACCGTGACCTTCAACAACGTGGTGGATATCAAATGTCTGGTGCAACCCGACGGTTCCCAGGCGATCAACACCTACGAGAATCCCCAGATTCAGGGCAATCAAGCAACCTTTCCCGGCATCGTGCTGAGTCCGGGGCTGAACCTGATTTCCTTTCTCGGCACCTCGGGAAATCTTCAGGTGCAATCGCAAACGTATTATGTCAACTTTCTCAACAATCCCCGCCTGAGCAATATTCAAGTGCTGGGGACGAACATCGATTCGGATTCCACCGTCGCCGTGGAATCCAGTCCGGTCAGTCTCCAGTACGACACGGAAAATGCCACCCGGAGCACCGTGAACGGAACCAGTGTATTCGGGTCGCCGGTGGGGACGAAACAAACCTGGACGACTTCCCTAAAACTGAACCCCGGGGAAAACCCGGTTGTCATCGTTGCCGCTAACGCCCAGCGGTCGGTGGCCGTGCAAAAGTCGGTGGTCCTCCTCGATCCCGCCACCAAGTCGGCCCCCTTCGGTGTGACGCTGACCAGTAACGACGGCCAGGTTACCTCCTTGTGGACCGGGCAAAAGGCCCAGGTGACGGGTTCCCAGCCCCTCACGCTCAAAGGCCGCCTGGCCACGCCTGCACTCGGCACCACTTCGCCCACGGTGGAAGTCTCGGTGGATAACGGCCCTTACCAATCCGTCACTTCTATCGCGGCCTCCGGCACGATCAAAGAGATGACCCAGTGGGGCGCCTCTACCCCCCTTCAGGTGTGGAACTGGAGTCTGCCCCTCGGGACTCTCCCGGGTTCGGCGCCGGATCACACTCTCCAGGTGCGGGTGACGGTGAACGGGACGACCAACCAGAGCGGCGTCGGCGACTATGCGTTCTCTTACGTGGACACCACTCAACCATATTGGAGCAACCCGGCGCAGCTGTTCGGAGTGACTTGGGCGGGGGGCGCGGTTCAGGCCGCCCAGTCGATGCCTGTTGCCGATCCCTGGACCGTTTCCCAGGCGCCTGTCGACATGGCGCTGTCTTTGAACAACTTCACCGGGACTCCGGATTTTAGCCAAGTAACGATCCAAGCCAAGGATGCTCAGGGCAACGTGATTGCGAACAACGTGTCCGCCACCATCGGGACGCTCTCCGGACAGCCGAACACCGCGGTGATCGAATTCGGCTCCGGCGTTCTGCCCTCCGGGGACTATAACCTGGTCATCTCCATGCCCGGTGTGCCCCAGGATTTTGTCCTGCACACGGTGGTGCAGCTCTCGCCCATGCTCCAGGTGGAAGTAAAGCAGGCCGGCCAGACCCTCTCGGACGGCGCGGTGGTCCAAAAAGGCGATCCCGTCTCGGTAACGGTGACACCGATCAACTTCAGCCAGATTCCCCAGGTGTCCGGCTCGGTGAACGGGCTGAACCTGGCGCTCTCCCAGTCCGGAAACACGTATCAGGTGGGCAATGTTCAACTGAGCGAGGGAGCCAACACGTTCAGTTTTAGCGCGGAGGACCCGGTGAGCCACGTGCGGGTGAGTTCCACTCTGACCATTTACAAGGCCACCCCCTCGAATCTGTCCATCACCGGTTTTCAAGCGGTATCCTCGGCTGACGGGACCGTTCTTCCTTATGATGCCACAACGAATACTTATAGCACGTCCTCCCAGCGGGTGGATCTGGAACTGAAGGTCGGCCCTGTGGGGACCGGCCCCAACCAGGTCAACCGCATCGATCTGTATAAAAATGGACAGTTGCTGACCACGCTGTCCACCAATAACCCGAACACAAGCGGCTTTACGTCATCTTCGTTGAATGGACTGACCTGGTATTACCAAGGGGATATCGTGCGCGAGATTTCCGTGGACAATACCGGCACGATGAGTCTGCGGATTTCGGGCCGGGATTCGGGCAATGGGAACTGGCTGGGGGTTGCCATGCCCGCCAATCAGACCACCAGCTTTAAAGTCACGGCGTACTCCATCTCAGCGGATGGGCGTGCCATTGGTCAGCAGGTGACGCAGACTTTACTTGTGGCTAACCAACTTAAACCCTACCAGGTGTATCTCTTTAACGGGCCCGGGTCTACCCCGAACAAACCCTTGGGCGATCCCGTGGATCTCACCCAACCGGTTCAAGTCAATCAGAACTTCCTGGATGTGATCATTGCCACCCCGTCGCCGGCGGACGCGGTAACGATCAATCGCCAGCAGGCGGTACAGTGGAAGAATCCGCCCGGTGCGGACGCAAGCCAGTGGTATTACGGGGTGGAGTTGCAGAATCTCAAGACCGGGTTGAATAAGATCGCTTTCACCGTTCAGTCGGGTTCGGCCAACGAGAAGGGCACCTTGTTGGTGAACAATCTGGACCAGGCCCTCATCTACGGCCAGGCAAAAGCCTATTTTGGCAAATCTACTTCCATCAGCGTATTTGACAAACAGGTGTCTTTGAAATTCCCCAGAAACACGATGCTGGCCAATGCGGTGTCCGAAGGGAGCGAGATCCTGCCCGGGGACGGGGCGACCAACGACCGTTATCTCCTGTTTGGCATCGCCGACCCCCAAACCGGCTCCATTAGCGGCCCGAACGCTTCAGCAAACGGGAATCCCTTCGCGAAAGTCCCCGATCAACTGCCCGCCGGGGGCTGGGCCGTGGCGAGTCCGGTGTACTGGATCGACGCCGGGCCCAAAAACTTCAACACAGAAGACTTGGGATTGCCACCCTTTGTGCCCGCCGGCGGGATCGATCCCTTCAACGCAGGAAACGGGTTTGTCCAGCGGGGGGGACCCAACGGGGGAGCCAACGATTGGATGCAGCCCACGAAAGAAGGAACGTTGACTCTGGCCTATGACCCGCTCATCCGCAATCAGGAGGCCGGGCGGCTCACAGTCTTTTATCTGGACATGAGCGCGTTGCAAAACGGCATCTCGTCCAACCCCTGGCGGAACATCGGGGGCGTCGTGAACCTCTCCAGCCACACCATTTCCGTGCCCTTTCGGCATTTTGGATACTACGTGGTGGCCAAGGAGGTGTACTCGTATCAGGACGTGGCGTCTCACCCCTGGGCCAAGGATTACCTGGAGATCATGTATTCAAAGGGGATCATGACCAACGATCCCGCCCTGGTGGACGCCTTTAATCCGGACGTGCCGATCACCCGGGGCGAGTTCACCACCATGGTGGTCAAGATGCTGGGGCTCCCGCTGGATTACGATCCCAATCACCGCCTGTTTATCGACGTGGGCCAGGCCACGGGGGGCCTGTATGACTACCGGTACATCGAGACCGCCGCGCGAAAAGGCATTGTTCACGGCGCGGGGCCGAACATTTTCCGGCCTGGTGACCCGCTGAGCCGTCAGGAGGCGGCGACGATGATCGCGGCGGCGATGAACCTCAAGATGACCGACGGCGTGTCGGCGAAAGCTGCCCTGTCCCGGTTGTACGGCGATGCCAATTCGGTGGACCTCTACGCGGCGCCGGCGGTGCTCGCCGTGAGCCAGAAAAAGATTATGGAGGGGTCCCCAGCCCCGGGGTCGGTGACCACGGGCCGAGGGCGCAAACCGGTGATGTATTTTAACCCGAACAGCCAGCTCACCCGGGCGGAAGCGGCGGCCATCGCTTACAACGTGATGAAGCAACTGAAGAAGCTGTAACCCCCCGAGCGCCACAGGGTGACGGAATCAAAAAAGGCTGTCCTCAGGCGGTGAAGCCGCCGGGGACAGCCTTTCTCGTGGGCCCCTCGGACCCACTTGGTCACACCTTAAACCGGCGGACCACCTGCAACAACTCCTCCGCCATGCCGGCCAGGGCCTTGGCGGAGGCGGTGATTTCTTCGATGGAGGCGGTTTGTTCCTCCACCGCCGCCGATACGGTCTGAACTTCTTCCGCCGTTTTCTGGGCGGTGGCGACGATCTCGGACGAACCGTGCAGAATCTGGTCAGTGCCGGCGGAGAGCTCTTCCACGATGGCCGACATGTCCTGGATGCGGTTGGTGACCTCTTGTACGCTCTCCAGGATACTCCCGAAGGTTTCCCCGGCCTGCTCCACGGTGCGGGTACCCGTGGCCACGCTCTCCGTTCCCCGCTCCATGGCGGCCACCGCCTGTGCCTGGTGGGCCTGGATCGTATCGATGAGAGCTTTGATCTCGCCGGCCGCCGACGATGACTGCTCCGCCAGCTTGCGAATCTCCCCGGCCACCACGGCAAAGCCCCGGCCCTGATCTCCCGCCCGGGCCGCTTCGATGGCGGCGTTCAAGGCGAGCAGGTTCGTCTGTTCCGCCAAACTCTGAATGACCCCCACGATGGAACCGATCTTCGCCGAATGCTCGTCCAGGTCGTGCACCGCCTGGGCCGTCTGGCTCACCGCTTCCTTGATGTGTTCCATCTGCTCGGTGATCTGTTTCACCATCGCCCGGCCGCCTTCGGCCGCTTCGGCGGAGCCCGACGCCAGCACCGTCACATTCTGCGCCGATTCCGCCGCCTGTTGTACGCCTGCCGTCATCTGGCGCATGGTTTCCGACGCTTGGCGGATCGCCTGAAGCTGTACGTCCGCCCCCTCGGCGATGGCCTGGACGGAGTTCGAGATCTCCGTCGCCCCTTGTCCGACCTGTTCCGCCCCGGCCGTCAACTGTTCCGAGGTGGCCGCCACTTGCTCGGTGTTCGCCATCACCTGACGCAGGATCTCTTGGATGCTGTCAAGCATCTGGTTGAAAGACCGGGCCAGGTCGGCCACCTCGTCCTTGCCCTTGTCCTCGATGCGCTGGGTGAGATCCCCGCCCTGCAGCGCCATTTCTTTCATCCGGGTGCTGACCCGTCGAATGGGCACCACGATATTCGCCGCAGTGCCCACCGCAAAGGCAATGGCGATGACAATGGAGGCCGCGGAGAGCACGCCGAGAACCAATCGTTCCTGCAGGTACGCCTTTTCCACTTTAGCGGCCGCACTGTCCAGCACATTTTGAATCTCATTGGCAATATCGGCGTAGGTGGCGCGAAAATCATCCATGTACACTTTCCCGCCGGCGAAGTTGGCCCGGGCCTCGTCCATCTTCCCCGCTTTGGCCAGGTCGATCTCTTGTTGAAAATAATCCTGAACCCGGTTGATCTTCGGAATGGCTTCGGTATTGAGCAGTTCTTTCAGTTTGGGGTACGCATCGCTGTGCGACTGGAGATACTCGAGGTCTTTCTTGAGTTGATCGCGGCCGTTGAGATACGGCTCCAGGAAATACTGATCTCCGGTGAGGAGGAATCCCCGGGTTCCCGTTTCTTCGTTCAGCAGGTCGACCATGAGGTTGTTTGTCGCCCGAATCACGGGAATCGAATTGTTGACGACAAACTCGTGATTGCTTCGCATCAGACTGAGCTGGATATATGCCATCACCGCCTGAACCACCATAAGCACCAATAACACCGAGAATCCCACCGCGAGCTTTGACCGGATTTTCACCCACTTGTCCCTCCTATCTTGCGGCCTATCGATTCGCCAAATGTCTGTTTCACAGAATTCGTCCGCCTCCAGACGGTTCCCTGCATCGCTGCAGCCATTGTTATCCGTCGGCGGTTGTGCGGTTGGAAAAAATCCGTTAGGATGAGAAAGGGAGAGGAGGAGGGTCCTTCGTGCACATCAGCTCGCGGTGGGCCGGGAGCCGCAACCGCCTCGCCGGGAAGGTGCGCCGACCCGGGTGGGCGGTTGCGCCGTTGCTCGTTCTGGGGTCATGTCTGATAACTCCGGGCGTGTCCCAGGCGGCCGCCGATCATCCGGCGTTGTACGTGGACGGCAAACGGTTGACGCCCGACGTTCCCCCATACATAGTCCGCGACCGGGTTATGGTTCCGCTGCGAGCGGTGGCGGAAAGTCTCGGCGCTTCCGTCTCGTGGAATGAAACGCAGCGGACCGCGGCCGTTGATCGCGGCCCGGTGCACATTGAGATTCCCATCGGCCGCAATGTGTTGTACAAAGATGGCTCGGAAGTTCGCCTCGACGTCCCCGCGGAGCTGGTGAGGGACCGGACGATGGTACCCCTGCGGGCGGTGGCCGAGGCGTTGGGGGAACAGGTGAACTGGGATGGGGTTCAACAGGCGGTGTTCATTGTGACCCCGCCATCTTCGGGAACGGGCGGCTCCCCGCAGACGGGCGACACCGGACAGACCGGGACTTCCGGTCAGACGGGCACCTCTGGTCAAAGCGGCGGCCCCGGTCAAAACGGCAGTTCCGGCCAGAGCGACACTTCGGGCCACCCCCCCACTCCTGGCCAAAGCGGGGTTCCTGCAGCCGGAGGCGGATCGGGTGACGACAGTTCGAATCCCGGCGCTGGAATGAACCTGATCGATGTACAAAGCGCCGAGCCCGGAGTGACCATCGGCCAAGTGAACAAGATCCGGGCTTTGCTCCAAGATGCGGGGATTTATGATCGACTGCGCCGGGACATCCCCGGTGACTTCACCCAGCCCGTGCACATCCACTTGGTGATCACCAAGGATGGGTTTAGCAAAGCCCTGGCTGCTGCCGGGATGAGTCTCGAACAGGTGGAGACCTTCTCGGATATCACCAGCGGAGCAGCTTTTGGCAACGAAATTTACCTGCCTCTCTACGCCGTGGCGGACGACGCCCAGATCGCCAATGTGCTCGCCCATGAGCTGACTCACGTCTACCTGGATCAAAATGGCCTGGGGAATCGGATCCCCGTGTGGTTCAACGAAGGGCTGGCCTGGCACGAGGGTCTCGCCGCCCAAGGGAAGTTCCAGGCACCGGTGGTGCTTGACGGGTGGAAAAAGCGCATTGAGGCGGCGATCATCGACGGTCGGCAGAAGCATCTTTTGGGGCCCCTGACGGGGATTACCGAAGATCTGATCCTGCACACCCCGAAGTACAACCCCGAATGGCAGGGGTATGTGGCATTGGAGCACCTGGCCCAGGGCCACTGGGATCGGGTGTGGGAGTATTTGACCGCCGTGAAAGAGGGGACTCCCCAACAACTGGCTTTCTCCCGGGCCTTCGGGCGGACGGAAAGCGCGTTTAGCGACGAGATGGACCGTTGGCTGGACCAGCAGGCCGCGCAACCCGACCCCGGTGCCACGGTGGTCTTGAATGTCCTCCCCGGGTTCTCCGGAAGCCTCGGGGTGCTGCCGAAGGGAACGGATATCTGGAATAAATCCCGGGTGACCCCGGGGAGCTACCAGGTGACTGTGACATCGGATGGCACCATTGGCGGCCTGGGGAATAGCCAAATCTTTTACACCGTGGCCGGGGCTGACCCGAACACCATGTTTATCGGGGTGCAGCCCGACGCCAACGGCCCTGGAGGCGTGGGACAGGAGGGCGGGTTTGCGGTTTCCTACGCTTTTGGTAGATATTTTTACCAAAACGCCTGGAGCCGGACGATCGGCGATATTCCCTCCTTCAGTCAAACCGATACGATCCTCGGTGTTCAGCTTCAAGACATCCAGTCCGGCCTGTCATCCAAGGGATCCACCTAACAGGCGGATCGAACGGGGCGGCACTCGACGCTCAGCCGGGTGCCGCCCGGTGTTATGGTTGGGTTACCCGCCCGGCCATCCCGGGCCCGGTGGCGGTTTTTATGTCCAGGGACCCGATCGCCGCCGCGAAGCTCGTCAAACTCTCTCCCCCGGAGATTCTCAGGCGGTGAAGTGCATAACGGCCTTGGGACAGAGAGGCGGGGCCTGAACGGGTGGTTACAGCGACCAGGTACCCCGTCTCCTCGGCATCTTTCTCTACCGCCGGGTCGTAGCTGCCGGCTGGGTAGCATAATGCGTACACAGATTTATGTAAATGTTCTTCAATTGTTGCCTTGGATGCCTGTAATTCCTGGATTGCCAAAGGCTTTGGCAAGGAAGCCAGATTCAGGTGATGAACGGTATGGGACTCCACGTCAAAGATTCCCTCCCGCTCTCCGGATTCAAGATCTTCCCAGGAGACGTAATTCGGTTTCCCCACGAAGTCGGTGATCACAAAAACTGTGGCCCGGAGGCCAAGGTTTTTTAACACCGGGTAAGCGGCGGTCATGACATCTTTGTACCCGTCGTCAAAGGTGATCACCACGGGCTTGGCGGGCAAAACCTCTCGACCGGCCCACGCCTTGAGCAGATCGGCCAAGGTTACGGCTGTGTATCCATTTTGGGTGAGCCATTCCATCTGTTCCGCGAAAGTCGCCGGATCGACGCAGAGGCGGTTCCCCGGGTTGTGGGAAATCGAATGATACATCAGGATGGGAACCAGGACCCCGGAGTGTTTCACTCGGTTCAATACATCATCCGTCACCCCACCTAAGGGATCGGGAATAGCCGCCCCGCCTCCCGACGAGCCGATCTCCGACCACGTGCCTGCCGCTGGACTCTCGGCTTGTCCGCCCCGGGCAATTTGAGAAACGGGGAGGTGGGGCGGCCCCGGCGTCGGCAAGACCTGGGAAGGGTGGTCGGAAGGTGCGGGCCCTTCCGCAGACATGGTGCAACCCGTCAGGGTGACGGCCAACGAGAATCCCCACAAGACCAACCGCCTTCGTATCTGAGCCGTCCCTCTTGGAGCGTGGACCTCCCTCCCCCCGCCCACTTTCTTGCCCGCTTTGCTATCCTGATGCTGCCTGGCTCCTAAACTGCGTCTCCGGTGCATGGGTCCCCTCTCCCTCCGTGCCATCCGCTGAACATGAGCCGCTGCGAGCTCTGTTCGCTTTTCTTCCATTATAACGGCTATAACGGCGGCAGACGGCGCAGGTGGTATCGGAGCCCGGTTCCCCCGGGGGCGGGACGCCGGGATTTTTGACCGTTCGTGCCGCGCCCCCTCCCTCGCTCGGAATGCTTGGGCCAGAATCAGTGATGGTCTTCAAAGTTTCCCCACCTGTGGCCGAGGTTCCCGTCGCCCCTTTTGCCCACTTCGGCGCATACTAGCCCTAGGACGCTCTGGGGGGAGGTGGGCCGATGGGAAAAGGCAGACGCATGCTTTTTGTCTTTTTTGGGGTGGTGATCGGCGTCGTCCTGCTTCCGGTAGGCCTTGGGTCAGGTCTCATCAACCACCCGGGTCACCTCCTCGATGTCCCGGGACATACAGGGACACCCCCCTGGGCCCTTCCGCGGATCGGGAGGGTGGGGTCCGGGGACAGCGCCGGGGGGAACGGGATCGCCTCCGGCTTCCATCCCCCGATGTCGGAGCAAACCCCGAAATCTGCCAGTAACCGGGATCCCCTCGCTCCCGACTCCCGGATCTCTCCCCCGTGGACCGGGCCGTTTTCGCACGGGCCAAGCCCCGGAGCCGGCCCTGCAAACATGAATGTGCTTCTCGTGGGCGTCGATCGGCGGGGGAAAGAGATCGGTCGGTCGGACACCATTATCCTCGCGGGAGTTCGGCCTGCCCGGCGGGAAGTTCTTTTGTATTCGATTCCCCGGGACGCCCGAGTGGCGATTCCCGGGGTGGGCTTTACGAAGATTAACCACGCCGCAGCTTATGGCGGGATTCCTCTTCTAAAATCCTCTCTGGAAACCTGGTTGGGCGTTCCCATCGATCACTGGGTGATGGTGGACTTTGAAGGGTTCCGGCGGCTTGTCACCCGCATGGGCGGGGTATCGGTGGATATCGAAAAAGCGATGGATTACGATGATCCCGGAGACGGAACCCACATCCACCTCGTCCCCGGCCGGCAGTGGCTGGACGGCCAGGCGGCTCTGGATTACGCCAGGTTTCGTGGGGATCCCGAGGCGGACGCGGCCCGGGTCCGGCGGCAATTGCAGTTGGTGCACGCCCTGTTCCTTCGCGGTGCTAATCCGGGACTGTGGCCCGCCCTGGCGGCGGAGGCGATGACCTGCAGGGACCACATCCAAACCGATCTTGGCACCAGGGCCCTTGTCAATCTGGCCGCCGCCCTGTACCCTTTTGACCAGGTGACAGTTCGCACCCGGGCGCTGACCGGCGTTGCCTATGTGGATAACCGGGATGGGGTGTGGTATCTCACCCCGGATCGCCGGGAAGTCGATCTTTTGCGCCGGTCCCTGGCCCGGTCCGAGGCCCGGGAGGCGGGAAGTTGAACGGGAAAGGGGTCGGCCATGGGGTCATGGAGCAGCGGGTGGAAGTGATGGGAACGGGCTTTGATCCGGTGACCTTGGAAGAGGCGGCCAAGCGGATCGCCGAGTGGGTGGATGGATGGAACGGGGCAGGGCCTTTAAAGCAGGTGGTGACCGCCAACCCGGAGGTGGTGATGCTGGCCCGGAGGAATCCCGGGGTGGCACAGGTGGTGCGGCGGGCGGATTTGGTCACGGCGGACGGGATCGGGGTGGTTTTGGCGTCAACATGGCTGGGGACTCCGGTCCCCGAGCGGGTCACCGGGGCGGATTTGGCCGATCGGCTCATCGGTTTCGCCAGACAGCGCGGGTGGAGGGTGTACCTGCTCGGGGCATCTTCCGCTTCTCTGGGCGGGGCTTTGGCAGAATTGAGGCGCCATTACCCCGAGGTGGACTGGCATGGACATCACGGATATTTTGATCAACAAGGGGAAAGGGAAATCCTTCAGGAAATCGCCGAAATTCGGCCTCATCTGCTTTTCGTCGGGATGGGGGCACCCCGCCAGGACATGTGGATCGCTCAGCACAGGGATCTTCCGGTCGGGGTGGCGATGGGGATCGGCGGCACCATCGACGTCTGGAGCGGCGTCGTCAAGCGGGCTCCCGCGGCTTGGCGGCGGCTTCACCTGGAGTGGCTGTACCGGCTCATCCGTCAGCCGTCCCGGATTCGTAGGCAGCTGGTGTTGCCGCACTTTGCCCTGCTCGCTCTGGGGGCGGCCCTGACGACGCGAAGGAGGGGTGGGCCGGGCCCGAAGTGATCGGCAGCGTTTCGGTTGCTCCCGAAGCGGATAAGGGCGCGCAACGACAGCGTGGAGAATTTGAAGGTGTGCCGGAGTGAGGAGACCGGGGCTGATTTTATCAAAGAATGTGAGAAAAGAGAGCCCAGAGGCGTGGCTGCTCACAGCACAGCGGCACGGGACCTGCGAACAGCCTCGCGAGGGAAAAAAGGTGTATCGGGGAGCGCTCATGAGTCCGATGAAAGGCCTGGAAAAGCCGGTGCGGATTGTACCACGCAAAAGGCAGTAAAGACACGCCGCCTTACCGGTTGCGGCTCGAACGCACTTTCCGCAAACGGTGTACGGTTGGATTGTTCTGCGGGATGACGGAGATGGTTCCGTCCATCTCCAAAATGGCGGTGTCGACCGCTTCGATCCGGTCGATCCCGTGTTCACGTAAAGCCGCCAACAATTCGTCCAAGCTGACCCCTTCCCTCCGCAGGTGATCCTCAATCACCCGGCCGCGGGTGACGAGAACAACGGGAGCTCCCTCAAAAAAATGCCGAAGTTTCGTTTTACGGCTGATCATGCGGTTTAATCCCAAAAGGACAAACGAGCCAAGAAGGCCACCTACCACGGAGTTGTCAGGGCCGATCATGGCGTTTTGCACCGCGTTTGACAAGAGGAGAAGGGTAACGAGGTCAAACGGCGTCATTTGGCCGAGAATCCGACGTCCCATCAAGCGAAGAACCATGAGGAGCACCGCGTAGACCACGGCGACCCGGACGGCCGTGAAAAGAACGGTCCAGCTGTTCCCAACGGCGTCATAGACATGGACCATGAACTGTTCCACCGCAATTCTCCCCTTCACGCCAGTTCTAATACCGCGATGAGTCAGAGTCTTCCCCCATACTTTAACATCCCTTCACCCTACCCGGGAACGGGAGAGCTTCTTGCGCCAAAAAAGATCGGTCACAATTTCGCTCTGTTCTGTTTCGCCAAACTCCAGTATGATATTAAGGAAATCCAAAAGAAATGGGTGGGGCATTTGCTGCTGTTATCCAACACCAACGCCCGGTTGGAGTCGCGTCTGAGCGAGCTGCTGGCCCGCCACCGCGAACAAGCTGCTCACATTGACTGGAGCTATCATGAGTACATCCCTTGGGAGAAGGGACGCAGTTTCAAAGCAGAACCATGGGAGGAAAGCCAGCAGGTCCTGCCAAATGGCATCTACATGGCAATTGAGACGGCATTGCTCACGGAAGTGAATCTTCCCTGGTTTACAAGCGGGCTGAGTACAACGTTTCGCGGTTCGTTTCAAGTTTTGCAGGATTTTATCCATACCTGGACGGCAGAGGAGGACCAGCACAGCAACCTGCTGGAAACCTACCTGATCGTCACCCGCAACGGCAATCCGGATGAACTGCACCATCTGCGCAAACGGGTGGTGGAGCAAGGTTGGCAACCGGACTATCAAACGCCGATTGAAACGATGGCGTACACCAGCATTCAGGAGCGGGCCACGATGGTGTTTTACCTGAACGTGGCGAAGGCGGCCCAAACGTATGATCCTGACCTGTCACAACTGCTGCGGCGGTTGGCCAAAGACGAGACGCTGCATTACGCGTTTTATCGGGATGCCGTCAAGGCGCATCTAGAACTGGAGCCGAATTTTGTGTTACCGCTTGCTCAGGTTATGATGAAGTTCCGCATGCCGGGGGCAGTGATGCCCGATTTTCCGGAGCGGGAGAGGATCATTGCAAAAGAAGCGAATTACAGCCCGATCCATTATTTTCACCAGGTGGTGAACACGTTGGTCGACAATTGGGGAATTCGCTCATTGCGGCCCACAGCGGCGGAAGCCGAGACAGCCCGATTGCAGCTTTTGGCTTATCATGACCGGTTGCGGCGGGTAGCAGAACGGATCGGCCGGAAACGGTAACCGAAAATCTGGCCTCAACCCGGACTCGTGAGGAACGGATAGAGATGATCGAACGAGGTCATCCCGAGATTCCGTTGAGTAAACAGGCTGAACTGCCAAGTCTCAATCGCACCATCCTGTATTACAAACCTGTGGATAAGGCGGAGGAGGAGGTGCGCCTCAAGCACCGGATCGCCTTTGACCATTCACCCCTCCCGTTCCTTCAACGGGAAGACACAGGGTGGGCATAGAGGTGAGGTGTAGCTTAGCGACGACGAAACTTTGTCTTGACAAAGGGGACCACCGTAGGAAATTCGGCTCTGGCGCCGCCGCGCCTGTTCTGGTTTGGCATTCAAGGCGGCGATGGCGTATTTGCGGGCATATCCCAGTGTCTCCTGCAACTCGTCCAGGATCTGTGACTTTTCCGATCGGCTGCGTGCTTGCCGATAGCGCGTCCGCATGGTGTTCAAGTATTCTCGCCGACTCTGCATGGACATCCGCACCGCGATCCCTTCGGTAAGATTTTAACTGAGTGATTGCGTGCCGTTGACGACGGCTGAGGCGCATACTATAATTATTACGTTTTATCAGCGGGTTTGATGCGGATTTGCGCCCAGGAATGGAGGAGTGGCACGTGCCGAGGCGGTACCTGTTCACGTCGGAATCCGTGACGGAAGGCCATCCGGATAAGATGTGCGACCAGATCTCCGATGCGGTATTGGATGCGATTTATGCGAAGGATCCGATGGCGCGGGTAGCGTGCGAAACGTCCGTGACCACGGGACTGGTGCTGGTCGCCGGAGAGATCACGACGGACTGTTATGTCGATATTCCGAAAATCGTCCGCGAAACCGTTCGCGAGATTGGATATACCCGGGCAAAGTTTGGTTTTGACGCGGACACCTGCGCGGTGATCACCTCCATCGATGAGCAGTCCCCGGACATCGCCCAGGGGGTGAATCGGGCGCTGGAAGCGCGGACCGGTGAGATCTCCGATGAGGAGATCGAGGCCACCGGGGCCGGGGATCAGGGTCTCATGTTCGGATTTGCCGTGAACGAAACTGAGGAACTGATGCCGCTCCCCATCTCCCTGGCCCATCGGTTGGCAAAGCGCCTGGCCGAGGTGCGCCGGGAGAAGCTTTTGTCGTATCTTCGCCCGGATGGCAAAACCCAGGTGACGATCGAGTACGAGGAGGGGCGGCCCGTGCGGGTGGACACCATCGTGATCTCCACCCAACATCATCCGAAGGTCAGCCTGGACACCATCGAAAAAGATATTAAAGAGTACGTCATCGATCCGGTGGTGTCCCGCCACATGATCGATGCCCGCACCAAGTTTTTCATCAATCCCACCGGGCGGTTCGTCATCGGCGGCCCCCGGGGGGACGCCGGGTTAACCGGGAGAAAGATCATCGTCGACACCTACGGCGGGTATGCCCGGCACGGCGGTGGGGCTTTTTCGGGGAAGGACCCCACCAAAGTCGATCGCTCCGGGGCTTACGCGGCCCGGTATGTGGCGAAAAATATCGTGGCGGCGGGGCTGGCGGACAAGTGCGAGGTTCAGGTGGCCTATGCGATTGGAGTGGCCCGGCCTGTGTCCATCATGGTGGACACGTTTGGAACGGGGCGGATCAGCGAAGAGCGCATCGAGGATTTGGTTCGGGAGTATTTTGACCTGCGGCCCGCGGGGATCATCCGGGAATTGAACCTCAGGCGTCCCATCTACCGACAGACGGCGGCCTATGGGCATTTTGGACGGCCGGATTTGGACCTGCCCTGGGAGCGGACTGACAAAGCCGAGATTCTTCGGGAGGCGGCGGGACTGAAGTTGATCGGCGGATGACTCGGACAAGGCCAGAGTACCCTCATAGCGAGGACAGGGTCGACGTATACTGTAGTATCACCCTTACCCCATTGCAATCGGACGCCTGGAAACGGCGTCCCTTTTTTTGTTTCTGCCCGCATCGGTTCGGAAGAGGCCGACGAAGGCACGGGCCGGCCCGGAGGTGTGCGGAGAAGGCCGGCGGCCTTCTTCCCCTCGAATTTCGTCGAAATTTGTCCTGTCCAAGTGATGGCAGGACAAGGTATAATGGAGCCAGATACATACAAGTCGGGAAACGGATCGGTGGAATCATCAGTACGGTACCTCCCGGTGAGGGGCTGGGAGATGTCAGGTGCAATGGGGAATGGTTTATGGCAGAGATACGGATTCTACTGGTGGACCATCACCTTCGGTACCGCCGGGGCCTGCGCTCCATCCTGGAGATGGAAAAGGAAATGATGCCGGTGGGAGAGGTCCGCAGTATTCAAGAGATCCAAAATGTCCTGGAGAATACCTCGGTCGATGTGGTGGTGCTCGATCTGGCGACGGTGGGGAACAAGGCCGCTGAGGCAGTCGGCACGATCAAATCGATCCGCCAGGAGACCCGGGTCATGGTCCTGGCCCATGAGGCGGACAGCCGATTGGTGGAGGTTCTGGCCGCGGGGGCGGATGGGGTGCTCCTGAAGGATGTCGGGGCTTCGGGCTTGGTGGAAGGCATCCGGGGTCTGGCCCGGGTCGGGGCTTATCTCCACCCGGCGGCGGCCCGGGTCGTCCTGGAGGTGCTCCGAAGCGTCTTGGCCGAGGACCGGGAGGATGCGGCATGCGGGGAAGCGCTCGGCTGGGACGAGGACCAGGCTCCGGCGGCGGTGGCGGCTCCCACTCCCGCCCTGGCGGTTCACGGGCCTGCCGGGGAAGGGCGAGAGGCTTCGAGAGGGGAAGCCGGATGGGATTGGATGGTAGACTTTGAATCGGAGGAGGACGGGGAAGACAAGGCGCCAGGGATCGTGGCGCCTTTGACAAAACGGGAGTTCGAGGTGCTTCAGCTCCTCGCTGAGGGGCGGAGCAACCGGGATATTGCGAAGGCTTTAGTCTTGAGTGAGAAAACGGTAAAAAATCACGTGGCGAGCATCCTCGATAAGCTGGTGGTCAGGGATCGCACCCAAGCGGTGCTGGTTGCTCTGCGGCGGGGATGGGTGACGTTGAATTAGGGGACGCCCGGCGGGCCCGCCGAGCAGTGGGCAATCACCCGGCCCCCGGGCCCGGCATATCATGGCAGCACCGAGGGAGGTGCTGCCGCATGTTGGCCGTGTTATTGTGGATATTTTCCGTTTATGGTTTCATTAGCGCTGTTTGGCATATTTTGCGCCTTTTAACCTATCGGCGGCCGGTGTTTCCGCCCACGGACGTGACCCTGGTGGTCCGGAACGCCGAGCCGTTTATCGAGGGCTTGCTGAGGCGGATTGCCGCCGAGGTGGCGGTGGCGGTTCCGGGATTGCGGGTGGTCGTGGTGGACGACGGATCGGCAGATAACACCATGGCCATTGTGGAGCGATTGGCGGAGCGGGAGACGTGGCTCGAAGCCTGTCCGGTTGCAGCGGGAAGAGCGCCGGGGGTCGGTGCGGTCTTGCCCGGGGTGACGGGAGGCTCCGCGGGGTGGGGGGCAACCGTCGGTCTGCCCCTTCCGTTGCGGGCCGGAGGTGAAGCACTCCCGGCGCCCAGGCGGTGGGTCGGGTTTGATCTGCGGAGTGGAGGCGGCTTGGAGACGGTCATGCCAACCCTCCGGGCGCTGTATGGGCTTGGACCCGAGACCGGGGCGCGCCGGGCCGAGGCGGCGGGGACGGGGGAGCGGGGATGGCGCATTTTGTGAGATTTTGGAGAGGGTGGAAGAGGGCGGCCGGGAATTTTGCTGCGCGTCTGCGCATAAACCCCCGGGTTCTGAAGAGACTACCAAATACCCAAAAGCGAAAGGGGGGAGAGCAGATGGCGCGTGGCCAAAAGCGGAACACCCCCGTAGTTCCTCAGGCCGGCCGAGCCCTTGATCAGTTCAAGTACGAGGTGGCCCAGGAACTCGGAATTCAGGTGCCCCAGGACGGCTACTGGGGGACGATGTTGACCCGGGATACGGGGGCGATCGGGGGGAACATGACCCGTAAGCTGGTGGCGTTGGCCGAGCAGCAGCTGGCCAACTACGGCGGAGCGGGGGCTGGTCGTACTCCTCAGGCTTAACGGCGTCACAGGGATGGAAAGTGCCCGGGGATCCTGAACAAACCCCCGAGCGACGGACAGGTAGGGCGAGTCAGGGCGGGAACACCGATCGTCGGTGACCGCCCGTTTTTTTTCGGCCGCCCCGGGGGGCGGAAGGAGAACCGACGGCCGGTGTAGAATTGAGCCAAGAGGCGAACAGGACGTGAAGACAGGGAGCGCGGCCGGCGGCAAGGGAAAGGTCGGAGAAACGGTTGGAAATGGTGGTCGGTGTGGTGGAGCGGGTGACCTACGCGTCGGAGGACGGCCGATTCACGGTGTTTGTCCTGCGGCCGGAAAACGGTGGTCCGGAAGTCACGGCGGTGGCCCGACAGCAGGTGCGGGCTGGAGAACGATTGCGGTTGACCGGGCGGTGGAAACATCACCCCCGATTCGGGGCCCAGTTGGATTGTCTTCACGTGGTAAGTCTCGCTCCCAACAGCCGGGAGGGGTTGATTCGATTCCTCGGCGGAGGATTGATTCGGGGGGTGGGGCCGAAAACTGCCGAACGGCTGGTGGATCATTTTGGCCAAGACATTTTGAGGGTGATCGAGGACGAGCCCGGGCGCCTTCGGGAAGTGGAGGGGATCGGGGCCCGGAAGGCGGAGCAGATCGCGGAGGGATACCGGGAACACCGGCAGATGCGGGACCTGATGATGTTTTTGCAGGATAAGGGCGTGGGGCCGGGGCTGGCCGGGCGGATTTGGCGGGTGTTTGGGCACGATGCCCTGGCGGTGGTGCAACGGACGCCGTATCGGCTGGCCGAGGAAGTGTGGGGCATCGGCTTTGCGACGGCGGACCGCATTGCCCGGGAGGTGGGGATTGCCCGGGACGATCCCGGGCGCTTGCAGGCGGGGGTCTTGTATGTGTTGATGCAAGGGGCGGAGGAAGGGCACACCTGTCTGCCGGAAGACCGATTGGTGGAGCGGTCGGTGCGGCTGCTCACATCTCCGCCGGACGCGGTGAGGGGGGCGATGGCCGACCTGATCGCCCGGCGGCGGGTCTACGGGAGCGTGGTCACCGGGGAGAGGGACGGGGTTTACTATTCTCCGGCCGTTTATTACCACGCGGAACGAGGGGCGGCCCAACGGTTGACGGCCATGACCCTTTGGTCGGCTACCGAGGCGGGCCCGCTCGGGCCGAAGGAGACCTGGCCTTCCGCCGATAAGGAGGACGACACGTCCCCAGGACCGGAAGGTTGCCGGACCGCGTCGTCCGATTCGGCCGATTTGCCGGCTCCGTTCGATTCACCCGAGGGTGGCCGGGAGGTCATTTTGACTCCAGAGCAGCTCGAAGCGGTGCGGGCGGCGGCCGAGGCTCCTCTGGTGGTGATCACCGGCGGTCCTGGCACGGGCAAGACCACGGTCCTGCGGGAAATCCTCAGGCGCTTGGAGGAGCAGGGCCGCAAGGTGGAACTCGCCGCTCCCACCGGCCGGGCGGCGAAGCGCTTGGATGAGAGCACCGAGCGGCCCGCCAAGACCCTTCACCGCCTCCTTGAGGCGGGGCACGTGGAAGGCCGGGGATTGCGGTTCCAGCGCCACGAATCCCGGCCCATCGAGGCGGATGCCGTGGTGGTGGACGAGTGCTCCATGATGGATACGCTCCTCCTCTATGCCCTTCTCCGGGCTTTGGCCCCGGGCACCCGCCTGATCCTGGTGGGGGACGCGCACCAGTTGCCCTCGGTGGGGCCCGGCCAGGTGCTGGAGGACATTATCGCCTCGGGCTTGGCCCGGGTGGTGCGGCTGACCCGGGTGTTTCGCCAGGCTTCGGAAAGCGGGATCGTGCGCAACGCATATCGGATTCTCGAAGGGCAGTTGCCCGAACTCCGGTCGCCGGAAGGGGATTGGTTCTGGTTGGAACGCCGGGACCCCGAGGCGTTGGCGCGGGAAGTGGTGTCCCTCTATGTCCGGCGTTTGCCGATATTTCTCGGCGGGGACGGGGAGATTCAGGTCCTGACCCCCATGAGGCGGGGGCCGCTCGGGGTGGAGGGATTGAATCCCCGCCTTCAGGGCGAGGTGAATCCTCCGGGGTCGGATAAGCCCGAAGTCCAAGCGGGGGGCAGGGTTTTTCGCCTGGGGGATCGGGTGATGCAGGTCCGCAATGATTATCAAAAAGAAGTGTTTAACGGGGATGTGGGCCGGGTGGTGGAGATCGACCCCGAGGAACGGGACATGACGGTGGAATACCCGGATCCCGCCGGCCCTCGCCGGGTGTTGTATCGGGACGGGGAGTGGGACGATCTGCAGCTCGCCTATGCCCTTTCGGTACACAAAAGCCAAGGGAGCGAATACGACGCCGTGGTGATCCCCGTCGTGCCCGCCCACACGGTGGTCTTGGAGCGGGCGCTGCTGTACACGGCGGTCACCCGGGCGAAACGATTGGTGGTGCTCCTGGGGGACCGCCGGGCGCTCCAACGGGCTATCGCCCGGGTGCGCGGGCACAGCCGTTCGACCCTTCTCGCTGCCCGCCTGCGGGGGGAAGTGGAGGATTTGATTCCCGGCGGGTAAAATGGGGGGAGCGGCCTGCATGGGGGCCTGCCCCGGGTGGGGCATGGCTGCCCGGGAGTGAAGGGACCATTCCCGACAGCGGGCCGCCCCGCGGCGGTGCTTTGCTTGAGCGAAGAGGTGGCCGGGCCGGGTCTGCCCGGTCGGGGTCATTCGTGAAGACGGACAGGAGATGGTGTGCGTGGTAATGGGCGGTGATCATGGACAGAAGCCTTCTTTTGCCGTGGTGGTGGATTCCACGGCGGGAATTCCGGAGGATCGGGTCCAGGCCCTTGGCCTCACGGTGGTCCCGCTGACGGTCATTATCGGCGACAAGGCCTATCGGGAGGGCGTGGACCTTGCGACCAGAGAGTTTTATGCCAGGTTGAAACAGGGGGCTCCTCCCCCCACCACCTCCCAGCCACCGGTGGGGGAGTTCGTTGGCGTATTTTCCCGACTGCTGGAAGAGTACACGGGGGTCGTGTGCATCGTGCTCTCCAGTGCGCTGAGCGGGACGGTCCAGGCGGCCCGGACGGCGGCGTCCCAGGTCTCCGGCCCCGTCGCGGTGGTGGATTCCCGATTCGCCTCTTACGGGATGGAGGTGCTGGCGGTGGAGGCCCTGAAGATGGCGGAGGCGGGCCGGTCTCCCCAGGAGTGCGCCGAGCGCCTTGAAACCTTGGCGGGGCAGTTGCGGGCGTATTTTGTCGTAGACGATCTGAATTATCTACACCGCAGCGGGCGGCTGGGGGCGGCCCAGGCGCTGATGGGAACGATGCTTCAGGTCAAACCGATTCTCACCCTGGAGGATGGACGGCTGACGGTGGCGGAGAAAGTGCGGACCCACCGCCGGGCGGTGGAGCGGATCCTGGAGCGGGTGGAAGAAGCGGTGGGAGAAGGCCCTCAGAACATCTGCGTCATCCATTCGGATCGCCAGGCGGACGCGGAAGCCCTGCGTCAAAGGGTGGAGGGGATGGCCGCGGAGCAGCCCGTTCCGGTGCGGGAGCTCGGCCCGGTGCTCGGGGCCCACGTGGGCCCGGGAGTGTTGGCGCTGCTTCATTATCCGGCGCAAGGCTGAGCTGCGTCACCCCGGGGACATGGCGGTGGGCACGTCACCGGTTTGCGGCGTCCGGCGCAAGGGTGAGGTACGTCGCCCCGGCGACGCGGACCGGGCCTCGTCATGGTTTGCAGCCCGGTGCAGGCGGGGAGGCTTCGCCAACGGGGTTGTATTCGCGGCGGGGGTTTGGCGCGGGAAGGAGGTTTGAGGGTGGACCAGTGGTTTGGTGGGGAGTCGGGGAGCGGGGGGAAACGGAAAGCCCCGGGGATCGGTGGCCGCCTGCGGACGTGGTTTGATCCACTTTGGCCGCCGCCTCCTGGGTGCCCCTTTTGCGGCCGCCGGGGGAATCTGATCCCCGTGGGACTTCCAGAGCTGGACAGGCCCCGTTTGGCCACCGCCTGCGACCGCTGTGCCGGGCAACTCATCGTTCGTCATGATCCGCCCCACTGCCCGGGGTGCGCCAGGAGCACGCCGGCTCCGGGGCTGTGTCGAGACTGCCTCCGACACCCCTTGGGTCTGGGCCGGGTTTGCGCCTACGGGGCCTATCGGGGAGCCCTGCGGGAGGCGATTCATCGGGTGAAATTCCAACGGGACGGCGGTCCGTTGGAGCTTTTGGCGGGGATGCTGGCGGTGGCGTGGCGGGACCTGAATCCGCCGGCAGACGCACTGATCGTGCCCGTGCCTATGCACCCGGAAAAGAGGCGGGCTCTCGGCTGGAACCATGTGGAGCGGGTGGCCAAGGGGCTTGGGAGGGCCGTGGGCCGAGCGGCGGTGCCAGCCCTGGAGCGCCGGGGCGAGCTTCGGAGCCAGGCGACCCGGGGCCGCCGGGAGCGGCTCACCGCCTTGGAGGGCCGCTTTGCCCTCTCCCCGGAGGCTGCGGAGATTCGGGAGCGGGCGGTGGTGCTGGTGGACGACGTCCTCACCACCGGGGCCACGGCGCAGGCCTGCACCCGGGTGCTCCGGGCCGGGGGCGCCCGGGAGGTGTACGGGCTGGTCATCGCCAGGTGAATCCTGGAGCAAAGAGCGCGGCCGGGGCCGGAGGGAGGCGAAGTCGGCGGTTTTTCGCGAATTGCGCAAAAATCCACCTTTCGAGCCATAGACGTCGCGGCATTTCTGTGGCAACATGAAAAAGGCGGGCGGCGGTGGGACGGGCCGTGTTTGCCAAGGGACTGGCAACCCGGACCGACCGCTCGCATACACTGAGCGATCGAGGAGCATTCCTCACTGTTCGGAGGTGGAGGCGGTGGCCTCAGGCCTAAACACGCGCCGCACGTTTGTGGAGATGTTTCAGGGGCCGACCCTGGCCCACATCAAGAGCCAGATCCAGCTGACCCAAGACGCCGAGCGGGCGGACCCCATTTCGGTTTCCCTGGTTAAGGACCGCCGGGAATTCCACGCTTTGGTGGTGTTCGCCTATCGGGATCTGGAAACGGACGAAGAATGAACCCGGGCCTTGCGGAGGCCCATTTTTTGCGCAGGAATGGGCGCCTCGTTCCGCATCCCGCAAGCTCTCTATTGGTGCAAATGGTACGGCACCGTGGTCACCACCACATCTCGGTTGCGCATCAGCCACAATCGGATCAGGAGCGCCGTCTGGTTATGGAGCGCATTGTGCCACCACCGCCTCGGGATGAATTGGGGGACGATCACATGCACCCGGTCCGGCCCGCCCTCGATTTTCTCCAACGTGCGGATGAACAGGGACAACGGCCGGAGAAGAGATCGGTACTCACTCTTTAGGGTATAGAGCTTGCACGGCGAGCCCCACGCCTCCCACTGTTTTTTCATCCTCTCGATAGACTCCTCGTCAAACCCCACATAGACCGCGATCACGTTTGTATGAATGCTTTGGGCGAAGGACAGGGTGTTCAGGACCACCCGATGGACCCCGGACACCAACACGATGGAGATGACCGAATGGGTTTCCGGGCGTTCCGCCGCCAGGTCGATGGCGAGCTCCCGGCCGATTTGCTCATAATGGCGGTGCACCGCCGCCGACAGGGCGACCAAGAGGGGCAGCACCACGATCACAATCCACGCCCCGTCCGTGAATTTGGTCACGGCGAAAATGATGGCCACCAGAGCCGTCACCCCGGCTCCCACCGCGTTGATCGCCAATTTTACCGGCCAAATCCCCTGGCGAAGCCGCAGCCACCGGCGCACGAGGCCCACCTGGGCCACGGTGAAAGACAGGAACACCCCGATGGCGTACAGGGGGATGAGGGCGTTGGTCTCGGCGTGAAACACTTCGATGAGCAACGAGGCCAGGGCCGCCAGCACCAGCATGCCGTTGGAGTAGCCCAGCCGGTCGCCCCGGATGGTCAGCGCTCGGGGGAGAAAGCCGTCCGCCGCCACCAAAGCCGCCAATTGGGGGAAACCCGTAAAGGTGGAGTTGGCGGCGAGGATGAGGACGATGAAGGTCGACCAAATGATGATCTGATAGACCACCCCGTGGCCAAAATACAACCCCGCCAGTTGGGAGAGCATGGTGTTGTCCGGGTTCACCGAGATGCCCTGGACATACAGGTGCCAGGCAAATCCCAGCAACGTGATCCCGGTGATCACCCCGAGACCGATGTACGCTTTGATGGCGTTTTTCTGATGGGGATCCCGGAAAACCGGCACCGAGTTGGAGATGGTCTCGATCCCCGTCAGCGCCGAAGACGCCGAACTGAACGCTTTGAGGGCGAGCAGCAGGGTCAGCCCGGCGGGCACAACGCCAAGCGGGGGCGTGGCGGCCTGGTGGAACCCCCGATGGGCCTCATTGACAAATCCCGCGAAGATCAAGGTCATCATGCTGATCATGAACAGGATTGTCGGCCAGGCAAAGATCGACGCCGATTCCGCCACCCCGCGCAAATTCACGAGGAGGATGATGAAAATGCACAGGATGGCGAGGGTCGTTTCATAAGGAATCACCTGGGGGTAGGCGGAGGAGACGGCCTGTATCCCGGCGGATACGGAGACGGCGACGGTGAGCACGTAATCCACCAAGAGGGCGCTGGCCGCCACCAGGGACGCCCAGGGCCGGCGAAAATTATCTTTCGCGATGGCATAGGCGCCGCCTCCGTCGGGATAGGCTATGATGCCCATGATGTAGGAGGTGATCAGGATGACGAGCAGCGACACCGTGGCCGCGGTGATGGGAAGAATCAGCCATTTGGCCGAATCCCCGAGGCCGGCGAGCTCCGTCATGCCCGCCTCCGGACCGTAGGCCACCGATGAGTACAAGTCCGCGGCCAAGACCGGCAAAGCCACGTACCACAACAGTTTGGTGTGTTTGGCGTAAAGCTCCTTGGTGCGCATGGGGCGCCCGATCAGGATGCGCTTGACGGCGCCAAAATTCAAGATCGCAAAGCCGATGGCAAACAGCGCCAGGACGATGAGCACCGGGTGAAGCCAGGGTTCCAAAGAGGCCAGCATAACCGCACCTGATCGAGTTTCCGGGACCACGGCCCGCTTCCTGTTGGGGCGCGGCTTTCATTGTTTGGTCCGCGCGCCGCCCGCCGGGTTCTCGACCAGGGCCTTCGCCCCCTTTCGTCGACAGATTTGACATGCCGAAACAGCAAGGCAAGAAACCGGCGGGCTGAAGCCGGCCCTCACCTTTACCTCCGAAGTATACTGCGGCCCGGCCCCCGGCAAAAGGGGGAGGGTTGGACGGGGGAAATTTGGCCGATCAAACAGTTCTTCGGCTTCATATTGGCGGCCGAATTCGCGCACACTGCATGTGACCAGATGTGTCCCGGTCGGCTAGAGCGGCGCAGACGTGCCGAAGGGCAAGGCAGGTGGAAGGCGGTAAAACAGCAGTTATCGGAATTGCAATTGTCCTTTTTGATGATTTGGCTGGTGCTGGGCACCGGGATTCTTTTTCTCCCGTTTGCCATCAGCCGCTTCGTCGTGCGGGACGCCTGGTTGACGGGCCCCCTTTTCTTTATCGGGGGCGCGGTGGTGGTTCTCGTCATCATGGGGTTTCGGCGCATGTTCCCGGGCCAGACGATGATGGAAGGCTATTTCACGGTTTTTGGCCCCTGGTTCGGTCGGGTGGTGGGTTTGGGGTCGTTGGTTTGGCTGTATGTCACGGAGGCCACGGCCATTCGTCAAATGGTGCTGTTTCTCACGGATACGCTGTTGTCCGACACCCCGGGACACGTCATGGCCGGGCTCTTTTTTATTCCGGTGGTTTATGCCGTGACCCAGGGGATTGAGGCGGTGGGACGGATGGGGGAGATCATCACCCCGATCGGGGTGGTGCTCATTGTGGCCCTGTCTCTGTTTTCGTTGCAGTATGCGGATTTTCACCAGCTGCAACCGGTGTTGGCGGATGGCCTGGATCCGGTGCTCCGGGCGTCGGTGGTGCCCTGGCTGTACGGCGTGGAACTGATGACGGTGGTTCAAGTTCGCCCGGCGGTGGTGGGGGGGAGGATTTATCGCCCCCTGTGGGTGGCGGTGGTGACCATCAGCGTGGCCGGGGTCCTGGCGGAGGCGGTGGTGACGACGATTCTCGGCGACTCCCGGCTGCACGTGCACTATCCGACCCTGGAAGTGGTTCGGGCCCTGAGGGTGGCGGATTTTTTGGAGAGGCTGGATGCCATCTATGTGATCGGCATCTTGGCGACGATGTTTCTAAAAGTATCGGCGCTTCATTACAGCCTCGCCACTGCAATCAGCCAGTGGGCCGGTCTTCGCCACCACCGGCCTGTGGTCGTCCCCGGGGCGATTCTGGTATGGGCGGGGAGCTTGATGTTGTTCTCAAGCGGTATTAACATGCGGTACGAGATCATTAATTATGGCTGGGGGTTCTCGACGGTGGGCGGCCTGGGATTGCCTTTGGCGGCGATGGCCGCGCAAGGGATTCGCCGGGGGATCGGCCGATGGATGGGGCGGAGCGCGGCGGGGTGAGACGCGGCGCGGGGCGGGATCGCGGTGCAGGAGACTGGCGGGGGTGTGGTTCGCGGTGCAGGAAACTGCCGCGGGCGGGACGAACTCTTTAGAATAAGGATGCGGGCCGGGTCGGAGGCCCGGGCGCGGTTGCGGCGGGGGGTGAGCGGCGTGGATTTTGCCAATTGCAAGCGGTGTGGGCGGATTTATCGAAAAGTGGGCCGAGAGCAGATTTGCCCGGCTTGTCGGCGGGAGGAAGAAGAGCTCTACCAGAAAGTGCGGGAGTACGTGTCGGAGCACCGGGGAGCGACGATCATGGAGGTATCCGAAGCCACCGGGGTCGACCCCGATTTGGTGCTGCAGTTTTTGCGGGAAGGTCGCCTCACGGTGGTGAGCGGTGAGAATATGCGCTATCCCTGCGAGCGATGCGGCCGGGAGATCACCAGCGGGCGGTTCTGTGACCGGTGTACCGCCGAGTTGGCCCGGGGGCTTGCGCCGCCGAAAAAGGAAGAAGACGGCAAGTTTCACACCCGCCCGGGCTGGACGCAGCGGCCGTAGGGTTCGGAGGTAGAGGGAGTGGGTGGGAGATCCCACTCCGATGCAAAGGTGAATGGGGCCTGGTTGGGCAGTTAAGAAAGGGTGTGAGAGAATAAGGGCTAGACACCTTCTGGCCCGCTCCTTCCGTCATAGTTCTCAAATCAGTTGATGATCCATCAATTCCTCATAAGCGTTGCGGATTTCGTCAAGTGAGAATTTATCTCCTTTAATCTCTTGAACGGTCTTTATCACAGATTCCGGGTCCGCATTGTTGCCATATCTCTTTTTTGACGCAACGACAAAGTGGGTTGTTGACCACAATTCCAGGGTTTTCGGGTCATCCGGCAAAATGCTGAGCAGATCGTCAATCTTGGACTGATATTCTTTTACGATCCAGTCTTCGGCAATCATATCCTGGGCTTGTGGGCCCGGTTGAATGGTCCAGGTTTGAAATCTACCATTTTGTTCCTGTTCCATGGTGATGGCCCCTTGCATATGGATGTTATCCATTTCATAATCCAAAGCAGATGAGTAGGGACCGTAGTGATAAATGCGAAACGTAAGGCCGGTTGGAATGCCGGATGATGTTAAAAAGTAGAAAATCTTTTGAAAGGCTTTTTTCCCTTTAATTTGGCCTTGTCGCATGGTGACATATGCTGCGAGTGCGCCCAATCCCATCATTGTCACTCCCATTCCATCCTGAATTTGCGCCTGGCAAATTTGTGCACGTCGTTTTTTAGTCCGCGCTCACACTAGATCCTAGCATACAGGATCGGTTCGTCGATTTTACTAACAACGCGAGCGACGTCTTGAAAGGGTCTCGGTTCTCTTCATGCTCGAATTTGATAGGAGTTTTGGAGGCGAAGTCGGCTATGACTTGATTATATCCAAACGTATGTTCGATGTCAAGAAGCAATTCCTTGAGCCGTTTGGTTTCTTGGGAGCTTAGAGGTCGGCGGGCAGGTGCTTGATAGGCTAATACAAAGTGTTCCCGGTTTAGAATCCGCCGCCCCCATGGCGACGGATGCTCTTTCGCACGCTCCAAAACGCGTGTATCATCCCAGTTCAAATACTCCTCCACGTTATCGGGTAGTGTTTTTCGGTCGTTTGGCAGAAGGTCTTGCAAAAAGCGCTCCATCATTTTGTCATAGACCCGACGAGTTTTGTGAAAATAAATTTGCACGAACATGTAATATCTTGCCATTACCAATCCCTCAACAGCTTGTACCCCTCCTTCCTCGACACCCAGCCTCCACGTCCTCTCATGGGGGAACAAGCACAAGGTTTGCAGGATTCTCGGCAGATCAAATTTTCCGTATTCGACACCCAGTGACAGGGAGTCTCTCAACAAGTAGTCCATCTTATCAGCATCGAGTTCACCGATTAAAAGATCTCGGAGTAAACGATAATCCTTTTCGGGCAATCCCTGGGTAATCATGTCAGCTATGTGTTGTCTGCCGAATTCAAATGGCTTGCCGATTTCGTCAACGATGTCCCCAATTGGCGTTTCACAAATAATCTTTGCGCCCATCATTTCGTGATTGAGGTCCGCCGGGAAAATACCATCTGATGTGTGTGAGAACGGTGCATGGCCGATATCGTGCAACAATGCTGTCAGCCGAAGGATTTGTCGATATTTCATGATTTGTTCCTCAGACCATTTTAATTCCCCGTGGTGTTTATGGACGAGGCGATCGAAAATGCGGGTTGACATCTGCATGACGCCAAGGGAATGGGCAAAGCGTGTGTGTTCCGCCGTTGGATAAACAAGGTAAGTGGTCCCAAGTTGATGAATTCGCCGCAATCGTTGAAAAGGGGCACTGTCCACGATCCGCAGTTCACTTCGGCTGAGCTCGATAAAGCCGTGGATCGGGTCTCGGATGTCAAACTTCGGCTCATACGGCATATCGGATCCCTCATTTTCGATCAGTTGCGTGAGTATTCATTTACCTTCATGTCGCCCAAATGTTCTCCTATCCGAAAACCTGGTCGACCCGGATCACGCGGTCGCGAAACATCGAAGGCGCCAGGGTGTCACCGGGCTGATATTCCCTCTGCCAGCGGAGGACGGCGCCGTCGTGGAGGTACACGTGGATGCGATTTTCCATGGGATCGACGATCCAATACTCCCTCACCCCGGCCCTCTGGTACAGGTTCATTTTGCGGATGAGATCGTTCGCCACCGTGGAGGGAGACAGGATTTCGATGATCCATACGGGCGCGCCGATAACCCGGGGGCCGGGCGGCACCGGGTCACAGATCACGAAAAGATCGGGCTGCACCACGTCTTTCGTTTTGGAATCCGGAGAGAAAGTCAGGTCCATGGGCGCGGCGAAGGCGCGGCATTCCTTGCCCCGCAGATATCCGCCGATTTCGACCGACAGTTGCATCAAAATCTGCTGGTGCTCCGTGCTGGGGCTCGCCAGGAGGTAGGGGACGCCGTCAATCAGCTCCCACCTCTCCTCGCCATCCCAGGTTTGGTAATCTTCGTAGGTGTAGCGGCCCGAGCCGCCGGCTTTGGGTCGTGGCACCTCGATCCCACCCGCCACATGAAAATTTTCCTGTCCTGCGCCCAGTATAACGCACATGTCCTTGGTGAACAATGAAAATTCGCTCAGGTTGCCCCCGGCTTTCTTTTTATGGAATCGCACTCGGATCTTAACATCGGCGCCGGTCCGGCCGATCTTTCTAACTAAGGAGTCGGTGCGACGGCCTCAGTGTGGGCGAGGTCTCGGCCCGCCGCAGGGCGGCCGATGGACGGTCGGGACGGAGAAAGGCGCACGGCGCGACAGATGAGAGCCGGAGGGAGATCCACCATGCGCATAGATGGGAATTCGCCGGGCTGGCAACAGGTTTACGAAACGTGGCGGAACCGCCGGCCTCCGGAGGGAGCGGGGGAACGTGGGCCCGCCTCCGGGGGAGGGGACGAGGTGGCCATTTCCGAGGCGGCCCGGGCCTTGGCGGGGGCGCCGCAAGTAGACGCTGCGGCGGATCCCCGGACGGTCCGGGACGGGGCCGGTGCGGCAGATGGCGCCCTCCAGGCGGCTCCGACGGGGGAGAGCCGGGAGGAGCGGATCGCCCGGCTGAAGGAAGAGATCGCCTCGGGCACGTATCAGGTGGACCCCGGGCGTTTGGCCGACCGAATGCTGGACTGGGTGACGGCCGCCCGCCGGGTGAACCGGGATAGGGGAGAGGGCCCAGGGTTCTCCCACCTTTCTGGGCAGACGCCCGGTCTGGCGGCCGGTCTACTCCTCGGCTCCGGGGATGTCCCCCAGGCTGGCCGGTCCGCAGGGGGAGTGCCCGCTGACCCCACAATGCCTGCCGGGGATAGCCCGCCGAAGGCCGGGCCCGGCGCTGGACCCGGGGCTGCGGATCGGGAAGGGGGCGGGGCGCGATGAATGAGAAGGTACAACATCTCGTGCAGACGGTGGAGGATCTGCTCAAGGAGTACCAGGGCCTTGTGGAGGATGGCCAGCGTCAGCGAGAGGCGCTAGTCGCCGGGGATATGGAGGCTCTCGATCGGATTGTGCGGGGCATGGATGAGCGGATGAAGCGGATTGCCGCCCATGAGCGCCGCCGACTGGCGATCGGGGAAGCGCTGGCCGAGGAGTGGGGAATCCGGCCCGACGAGCTTCGGCTGTCAACGGTGGCCGAGCGGGTGGGACCGGCCACCCGCCGGCGGATGGAGGAGATCGCCGGGGAATTCGACAGGGTTCTGACGGAACTGGAGCGGGTGAACGACCAGAACCGGGCCCTGACCGAGCAGTCCCTGACCTACGTGCGCCAGATGATCGACGTGATCACCGCGGCGCAGGATACCGGAGTGTACGGCCCGCCGGATGGTGCGCGGCCCTACGGCCCCGATGCGGCGGGCGGCCCCGCCGGCGCGTCCTTCCACGGCCCCCAACCCGAGGGCGGCCTTGCAGGCACGGCCTACGGTCCCCAGTCGGCGGGCGCTCCTGCCGTTCCCTCCGGCACCGGTCCTGCGAGGGGTGCCGCCGGAGCGCCGGTGCCGCCGCGGAGCGGGATGCCTGCGGCCGGGGCGCGACTGTTCGACACCCGGGCGTGAGGGGGAATGCATCGTGCTGTGGACATTTTTCGGATTGGAAACGGCCGTGCGGGGACTGCGGGGCCAGCAGGCGGCCATCAACACGGCGAGTCACAACATCGACAACGCCAATACCCCGGGTTATACCCGGCAGCGGGTGGACCTGTCCGCATCCACGCCCATTGAGATGCCGTCTCTGTACAAAACGGCGACCCCGGGCCAGATCGGCACCGGGGTTCAGGTGGAGCAGATCACCCGGCTGCGGGATCAATTTTTGGACGACCAGTACCGCCACCAGAATCAGTATCTCGGCGAGTGGAATGTGCGTCAGGACGCCCTGGACAAAATTTCCGCGATTCTCAATGAGCCCTCGGATTCGGGCCTGGCCACGGTGATGGCGAATTTTTGGAATGCCTGGGGCAAGCTGGGCCCCAATTCGGACGACCTGGCCGCCCGGATGCAGGTGAAGCAGACGGGGATCGCCGTGGCCCAGACCCTGAACCAGACGGCCAAGCAGTTGTCCGATCTGGACGCCGACCTCCAGCGGAGCCTTCAGGCCAAGGTCACCCAGGTCAATTCTTACCTCAACCAAATCGCCACCCTGAACAACCAAATCGCCGAGATCCGCCAGGTGGGCGACCAGCCCAACGACCTGCTGGACCGGCGGGACTATTTGGTGGATCAGTTGTCGCAGTTGGCGGATGTCCAGGCCACCGAGTCGGGCGGTACCTATACGCTCACCATCGGCGGGCAGACGGTCTTGCAAAATAGCACGGTCACTTCTCTGGACCCGGCCAATCTCACGGTTGGGGGCGGCGAACTCAAGGGTCTGCTTGAGGCACGGCAGGATGTGGCCTCTTATCGCGCTCAATTGGATGCCTTTGCCAACGGTTTGGCCAACGGCAAAATGACGATCAAACTGCCCGGGGACTGGACCCTGGTCGGCTCGGGCGGCGGGGCGCCGACGTTCCCGGTGGATGTCACCCTGGCGGACGGGCGTCAGTTTAAGCAGGGGGACCAAGTGCCGGCGGATCTGATCACCACCCTGGCGGACGGCACCCAGGTGGCCACCATCCCCAAAGGGGCCGCGGTGACGGTGAACGGCCTGAACGGCCTGCACCGGCTGGGGTACTCCCTAAACGGGCCCGGTGGGGATTTTTTCGTGTCGACAGATCCGAACGGCGGCCCGATCACCGCGGCGACCATCGCCGTGTCGCCGGACATCGTGAGTGACGTGGGGAACATCGCCTCGGCCCTGACCACCGCCCCCCAGAAGGGCACCGACCCTCTGACGGGCCTGGCCGGGGACGGGACCCTGGCCATCGCCATCAACAACATCAAGGATACGAAGATCGACTACACCGGGCTCGGGGTGCCGACACCCCTGACCAACGGGACATTGGACGACTATTTTCAGGCGGTGATCGGCGGCCTCGGGGTGCAAAGCCAGGAGGCCGAGCGCCAAGTGGCCAACCAGGAGGTCCTGGTGCAGCAGCTCGACGGCAAGCGCCAGTCGGTGGCGGGGGTGTCCATTGACGAGGAGATGGCGAACATGATTCGGTTTCAGCAGGCGTACGGCGCCTCGGCCCGGATGGTGACCGCCATTGACCAGATGCTGGACAAGCTGATCAACGGCACCGGCGTGGTGGGACTGTAGCCGCCGGGGTGCGCCGGAGAAGTCGGGAAGCGCCGGTCGCGGGCCCCGGAGGGCCGCCCGGCCCGGTTCGCCGGCTGCCGCCTTGACCCATCGCCGTCCCCCACCACCGCATACAAGGAGGTGCGCACCATGCGGGTGACCCAGGGCATGCTCACCCAACAGTTTTTGCTCGACCTGCAGAACAGCTATCGCCGCCTGAGCAGCCTCCAGGACCAGGCGGCCTCGGGCAAGCGGATCAACCGCCCGGCGGACGATCCCGTCGGTGTGGGGTTCGCCATGCGCTACAAAGCCCAGGTCGCGTACTATGGCCAGTACCAGCAAAATGCCGATATGGCGAAGGGCTGGCTGGATTATACGGACACGGTCATGAACCAAGCCGGGGATGTGATCAAGCGGGCCCGGGAGTTGGCGGTGGAGGGGGCGTCCGACACCGTGCCCCCGGACGCCCGCCAGGCCCTCGCCTCGGAGGTGGACCAGCTCCTGCAGCAGATGGTGACCATCGGGAACTCCCAGTATAATGGAAAATATATTTTTAACGGCCAGGCGACGACGACGAAGCCCTACGACACCGCGAATCCCGAGTCTTCGGTGACGAACGGCGGCCAGGTGCTCTACGACATCGGGGACGGGGTGCACCTGGACGTCAATGTGCCGGGCAGCCGGTTTTTCGGCTCGCCGACCGAGGCGGACAATGTGTTCGCGGTGTTGAAGCAGCTCCGGGACGGGTTGAACGGGAACGACACGGCGAAGATCGAAGATGCGCTCGGCAAAATCGACTCGCGCTACAGCAAGATGTTGGAGGTGCGGGCGGACGTGGGGGCCCGGTCGAATCGCGTGGATCTGGCGCAAAATCGCCTGGGGGATATGGTGCAGAATTTGACGTCGCTGCTCTCGAAGACGGAGGATGCGGATATGGGGAAGCTGGCGATCGACCTGAAGTCGGCGGAGAATGTCCACATGGCTTCCCTGGCCGTCGGTGCCCGGGTGCTGATGCCGAGTTTGGTGGATTTTTTGAAATAGGCGTCGTCGCCGGGGGATGAACCGCCGGTCGAGCAGCCAGGTCCGGACGCCTGGGCGTCAGGTGTGCCACGCCTCCGCTCCCCACCGGCCTACCGCCATCCGACGCCCGGCCGCCCAGCGGCCCGGCACCAAGCTACCGGTCACCCCGTTGCGCTGTCGCTGCGGCGGATCGCGCCGCCGCTCCCCACCGCGGCCGAAGGGAGGGAGGACCGCTGGTCCCGCAGATTCAGATTCGGCAAGAGTTTGCGCAGATCGGCCTGCAGACCCGACCGCCGGAGTGGAGGATCGCCCAGCCGCCGGCGGATCTCAACATGCACCAGGAGCTTGCCAGGGTGGAGATCCGCCGAACCGCCGGCCGGCTGGAGATCGACCAGAGTGAGGCCTTCGCCCAGGTGGGATTGATGTCGCCCTTGGAGCTCTCCCGGAGCGAGGCCGCCCGGTCCCGGCAGGTGAACGCAGACGGCATCGCCGAGGCTGCACAGTGGGGAGACCGGTTCGCCCATATCGAGCGCGGCGGCAACCCCATCGCCGACTGGGCGCTGCGGGAGGTGACCGGCCCTCCGGATTGGATCCCCGCTCTGGTACCCCGGCCGTTCTCGGTACATATCACCTACCGGCCCGGACAGGCGGATATCCGGGTGCAGCCGGGTCGGGTGGATCTCAACCCCGCCGTCCACCCGCCCGAGGTGAGCTTCCATCCCGGCACCGTGGACGCCTACGTACGCCGGCCCGGCGCCGTGACGATCATCCCGCCGCCTTTGCCGGGGCTGTTGGTGGACGAGCGGGGCTAAAGCCATCTGCCACTACAGCTTTTGGCCCTGTTCTCCTGCGTGCGGACTCCGGTCGTCGCGGTCGCCGCGGCCTTGGCCGCATGCAGTCCGTTCGGCGTCCGTTGACGTTGGCCTTCTGCGTTCCCTTTAGTTGCCGTTGGCCGTCGGCAGTCGATTTGGTCGCCGCTGGTGTTGGTCAAGTGTGTCCGATGTCAGTTACCGCGGTCTCGACTGCCCACATCCGGCTTCGCGCCGGCCTCTCTCGCAGCGGACGATTTTGCAGTGGCGGGCAAGGGCGGGAATGGGCTAGACCCAGAAAAACGGAGGGAGAAAGGCATGATTGTCACCACAGAGGAATCGGGCCGCAGCGGCACCTGGCCGGAAGATGTGCCGCTGATTCGCTTTGAGGAAGGCATTCCCGGGTTCCCGGAGGTCCGGGCCTTTGTGTTGCAACCGATTCCGGGCCACGAACGATGGTTTCGTCTGATCGGGGAGGAGGGAGAGCCGGCCTTTCTGGTGGTCGATCCCTTTTTGATCGTGCCAGACTTCAAAATCGAGGTGCCCGACGACCTGCTCCCCGGGGCTCGGGCGGAGGACGTGATGGTGCTGGCCATCGTCCGGGTCCCGGAGGATCCTCTGCAGGCGACGGTCAACCTCCGGGCTCCCCTGGTGGTGGATGTGCGGCAGCGCCGGGGAGTGCAGTGGGTGCCGGTCGAGTCCCCCCACAGCCTGCGCCATCCCCTGTTTCCCCGCCGGCCCGAGGCGGTCGGAGCCTGATGCTGGTCCTCAGCCGGCGCGCCGGGGAAGCCATTGTCATCGGCGAGGACGTGCGGGTGGTGGTGCTGGAAGTCCGAGGGGAGGTGGTGCGCCTCGGGATCGACGCGCCCCGCTCGGTCGCCGTCCACCGGGAGGAAGTGTTTGAGCAGATCCGGGAGGAAAACCGCCGGGCGGCCCAAAGCCGTGACGCTCTGGACCGGCTCTTGGGGGCGTTGAATGCCGATCCCCCTCGCCCGGGGGATCCGGGTCCCGACAATGGATAGTAAAGGTCGGCGAAACAACGGGCCCCTTCGGAGAGGAAATCCGCCCTCCGAATCCGATTTGAGGCGATGTTCGCCGCCAACGACCGGCCTTTGGTGCCCACCGGGAAAAAAGCCGACTCAAAGATCGAACTCGGAGTTAAACAATGGACCTCTGCGTCCGATTGTATATAGTGACCGGACTCCGCCGGCGGCCGACGGCGGAACGGTCACCGGCAGGCACGGACGCCGTCGGATACACACCACTAGGGAGGGTAACGAAGGATGATTATCAACCACAACTTGTCGGCTATGAACGCGTGGAGGCAACTGTCGATCAACAACACAGAAACCCAAAAGTCTCTGGAAAAACTGTCTTCCGGCTACCGGATCAACCGGGCGGGGGACGACGCGGCGGGTCTGGCGATCTCTGAAAAGATGCGCGGACAGATTCGTGGATTGGATATGGCAAACCGTAATGCTCAAGACGCTATTTCATTGATTCAAACGGGTGAAGGTGCCTTGAATGAGACACATTCCATTCTTCAACGTATGCGTGAGTTAGCTGTTCAGGCTTCTAATGATACCAATACCGATGACGACCGTAAAGCATTACAAAAAGAGGTGGACCAACTCGCAAAAGAAATCTCCCGTATTTCTAATACAACCGAATTTAATACAAAAAACCTGTTGGGGGGTGGATTTAACGGGAATTTCCAAATCGGTGCTAACGAAGGTCAAACCATTTCCTTGTCCATTAATGCACTGGATGCCAAAACTCTGGGTGTGACCGCAGACGTAGCTTCCAGAAGTGCAACAGTTTCCGGAGCGGCAGGTAACGTTACGCTTGCGGATTTGGCAGACAACCAATTTTTAACCGAGGGCGTATATACGTTAACAACAGTAGCTAATGGCAGTAATTTTGATATTTTACTTAAAGACGCTAGCGGCAACATTGTCGCTTCTGCTATCAACCAGGCTGCTGGTACCGGTGGAGCGGTGACGCTGACGGATGCCAAGGGGAACAATGTAATAGACATCGGCTTTAGTGGTGCCATTTCGACCGCATCTGCTGCAACGGTTACGATCAGCGCAAGCGGGGCAGACTTGTCGGAAACTGCTAACACAGCAGGTTTGGTGGGGGTTCAAATGACCAAAGCTGATTCCTTGGCCCCAGGAGACTATACCATTACTTATGATGGAACAGCAGGTTCAGAGAAGTTTATTTTGAAAGATTCTACAGGAGCAATTGTGGCGACTGTTAATGGAACAGCAACAGCAAATACTATCTATAACTTTACTCTAACAAATGGAGACAAAGTGTCTTTTGCTACCGGCGCTACCGCCCCTACTGACGGTCAGTCCTCCACCTTTACGGTTGTCAAGTCCGATTACACGTCCGGTGCTTCCACTGCAGCAACCGCCGATGCTAATGGGAACATTACTAAACAGGCTGTTGTAGTAAGAGGAATTGATATTACAACGCAAGCAAATGCAACAGCAGCTATTACCACTATTGATAAGGCGATAAATACCGTTTCGACAGCTCGCTCGAATTTGGGTGCGATTCAGAACAGACTTGAGCATACTATCAATAACTTGGGGACTGCAGCCGAAAACCTAACTGCAGCCGAATCCCGGATCCGCGACGTTGATATGGCCCAAGAAATGATGAACTTCACAAAGAACAACATCCTTCAACAAGCCGCGACCGCGATGTTGGCCCAGGCGAACCAACAGCCGCAGCTGGTGCTGCAATTGTTGCGGTAAGGCATTGGGCGTTTCAGTCGAAAGGCGCCGTTCCTATTGGACGGCGCCTTCGACCCATCTATGGATCTGGATGTTGTCTCTCTTGGGTCCTTGGCACGATGAACCCTTGAGGCTTTTGTTGCGAATGTTTATGACGGAGTGCTGGTGTTTACCTCTTTTCCAAATGGAAACATCGCCGAGTAAATTTGGGAGGCTCTGTCTTGGAGAAGTACAGGTTGGTGGCGCAACGGCTTCTCGTATTATCGGATACCTGTTTGGAAGCCCTTGAACATATCCGGGAAAGGATGAACGACGGGCATATCCATGGAACGGTTTTCCTCTTTGCGGATGTCGTAGAGGCCGTATACATCATGGACGAAGCGCTGAAGCCGGTTCTCCCCCAACTCAGTCAAGCCGATCACTTGGAGTCTTGCCTGCTGGAGATCTGGACGGCGATGGAGTCCATGGCGGATTTCTACGACCAGAGGAATAGCACGGGACTCATGGTCCAATTGCAAGAGAGATTGCTCCCAAGTTATAGGGAATGGAAAGAAAGTCTTGAGAACACATTGCATGGCTATGCGGTATGCTAAATTCTGATGTTTGGCTGAGGAACTGCCAAAAAGGAGATTTGAAAGTTGGAGATACGAAATCGCGTGAAGGTGAGCCCGGCTCTCGTACCCCAGTATCTGCGAACGTTTTCCTGCATCGGTCCGAACTGCGAAGACACGTGTTGTAAAGGATGGACTGTCTCTATTGATGAGACGACCTTCATAAAATATAAGCGTGTGCGCGATCCCGTGTTGACCCGTCTCTTTGAGAAGCACATCCAACGGGTGAGATCGAACCGCAGTCCGGACAACTTCGGAAAAATAAAAATGGATCGCGAAGGGTTGTGTCCTTTTTTGTCTGAAGACAAATGGTGCAAGGTCCAGCTTCAATTGGGAGAGGATTTCTTGTCAGATACGTGCGCGACATACCCCAGGGCTATCCACAAGGTCAACGGCGTACTGGAGAGGTCTGCGACATTGTCGTGTCCGGAAGTTGCCCGGCTGGCGCTGTTGCGCCCGGAGCCTATGGAGTTTGACCTGTTGGAGGAACCGGAGGATACCAGACAGGCGGCCCGTCTGGTACTGAATGCGGCGGATCCGTCCAATGCGGCCAAACCCGCAAAATATTTTTGGGAGTTGCGGGTTTTCACCATTCAGGTCCTGCAAAACCGCACCTATGCTCTCGCGGATCGCCTGCTTTGGTTGGGATTGTTTTACCGGAAGGCGGACGAGTTGGCCCGAACGGGACAGGCGGACGGCATCCCGGCTTTGATCGGTTCCTACCTGCACTGGATGGAGCAGGGAGATCTTCACGAGCATCTGAATGCCATTCCCGCGCAATCTCCCATCCAAATGAAGTTGCTCAAGGAACTGGTGGACATCCGGTTTTCTCTGGGCATTTCCAGTCAGCGCTACCTGCAGTGTCTGGCCGAGTGCCTGCACGGTCTTCAGTACACGGCGGAAGAGCCGGTGGAAAACATCGCTGCACGCTACGAGAAGGCCTATGCTCACTTCTACGCACCGTTCATGGAAGAACACGGATACATCCTTGAAAACTATCTGGTCAACTTTGTCTTCAAGAACCTATTCCCGTGCAGCGGCCGTCCATCCCTCTTTGACGACTATGTGCTGATGGTTCTCCATTACGCTCTGATCAAAATGCACCTCATCGGCATGGCGGCCTTCCACCAAGGACTGACGCCGGACCTGACCGTTCGGCTCATCCAATCCTTTTCCCGAACCGTCGAACACAACCAGATCTACCTCCGCCGCATCGAGGGCCTCCTGAAGGACAACGGCTACGCCACCTTGCCGTATATGGCGATCTTGATCAGGAATTAGGGGATGCGGTACACAATGGCATCATCAAGGCCTGGTGAGACCCATGTGTACACACCAACCTTTTATTCTATCTGTACTGTGCATAGGATTGAGTGCCACAAATCCGAGTGGGAACATGCGATGAACAGTCTTGGCTGGGACTCCAGTGAAGGAGGCTGGCAAGGAGAAGTTATCGACACATGGGAACTCCTTGAATATACGGGCTTGATCATACATGAGGACTCTCACCGAGAAGACATCCTCAACGCTCTGGGAATGGATACGGAATGGTGTCGCAAAGATCCTTACGGGGAAACGGAGGATGAGGGGCTATATTTCGATTGGATGTATTTTTGTGAGTATGTAAAACATGAAAATCGGTACTTTTTTCATCAGGTTTCAATCGAGAGTGATCGGTCACTGGATGCACGGTCATATGCGGCTGAAATCCTATTTTTTCTTGGTAAAATTGTCACCGAGTTGGGCATGATCAAAACGGTCCAGGTCGGGAGTGTTTTTTTCAGAGGGAGGATAAACGACAACCTCCAGCCCTATACATCGGTTACCGATCTTGGGCCCGTTCCAAAGAACAAGGCTGTTTCGTCCAACCGTATGAGTGCGACGGGTATTCCCATGTTTTACGGCGCGGAGGATCGGGAAACTGTTCTGGCCGAGATTGCTACAGGGGACGAACCCCTGGATGCAAGTATTGGCGTATTCCGTACATTGCGAACCCTCCGCGTGCTGGATCTGGTTGAAATGCCGAAAGAGTCAAGTCTGTTTGACCCCGAGAAACGCAGGTGGCGCGGTCCGATCATATTTTTGAACAATTTTGTCAGGGATATCTCAAAGCCGGTCGAAAAAGACGGTAAAGAACATCTGGAATACGTGCCCACGCAGGTGGTGGCGGAGTATTTTCGGTATGCTTTCAGACTGCCCGGAGGAGAACGGCTTGACGGGATCCTCTATCCGAGCACGCGCAGGCCGGGCGGCAAACATTGCGTCCTCTTTTTAACCCAGAAAGATTGTACCGGCAACCTGAGAGATCCTAAGTTAGGAGAAAAGGCTCTGTTATTGGCGTCTAGTGAAAGGATGATCCACTGTACTTGACGAAATGTATAGTAACGGGGACGAGTGCCCCTTCGGGCAATGTAGTTGGATAAATCGAAAGGGATGGCCAGTTGTCTGTCGAATGATTATCCCAGGTGGTGATCATCTTGTGCATCTTTGTCTGAGATCTGACACCTGAAGAGGGAAATGAACTTGTGAAGAGGGCTCGCAAAGGATCCAACCCCGTTGAAGTGCGACGGGCTTTGGTCGTGTTGGCTTCCGCTCAAAAGATGAACATGCCGGAGATTTCCGAGTTGTATCACCTCTCTCAGGGCACATTCGTCATCTTATTGATGCCTTCAATCAGCATAGAGTGGAGGACTTAAGACCCCGGGTACAGGGGCGGACGACCGCGGACCTCTACCGAAGAACAAAGAGCCGCGATCATTGAGTTGGCCCAGATCCCGCCAAACACCCTGGGTTTGCCCTTTACCCATTGGTCACTGTCCAAGCTCAAAGAGGAGGCCGAAAGGCGGGGCATCGTGACCTCCATGAGCATGGAGACCATTCGCGTCATTCTGGAGGAAGTCGACATTACCGACCAGCACACAAGACATGGAAAGCCTCGAATGATCCTGAGTTTGCGGTATCACCGCTCTGAACGGCTGTACGTAGTTTTGGACAATTTGTACCTCACAAATCGTACTGTGACTGAGTGGGCTGCAGAAAATGACGTGGAACCGATTTTCGCACGGACCCAGGCATCATGGTTGAACCGCATCGAATGCCATTTTTCGCCGTTACGATCGTTTGTGTTGCGCGGGAGTCACTATCCCAATCACGAGGCGTTGGCCACAGCGATTCGGTCGTGCCTGCGTTGGCAAAACGAGCATAACTGCCATGCAAACCTTCAGTGACGGAGCTCATAGACTGGAGGAAACCGAAAATGAACGTACAAAGGGTATATGTACAGCGACTTTTCGGAAACAGCAATTTATAGATCTCTAAGGGATTGGGAGCGTCATAATACTCCATGTAAGATCTTGAACGGGGAGGAGGATGCACAATATGACGGCATTTCGGTTTGACGAATCCAAGGGCTTTGACGAGAATCTCGAAGCCTTTCTGGACCATATGGCCTCCAAAGACCCGGAAATGGAAGCTATCTTCCGGGCGCACGTAGCAAAGCTGAAAGGGGTTATCGACGATGCTCGCCGTCGTGCTGTACGATCTGAATTCAATGTCAGTGTGAAATCGTCCCTCGATGAACTGCTTGCTTCTTCAGAGAAAGAGGTGAGTTCATGACCCGCTATTTCCTCTCCCGCGTCAAAATAGAGGGGTTCCGGGGAATCAATAACGAGTCCAATCCCCTTGATGTGCGATTTCGGACGAACGCAGTGAATTCCGTGTTTGCGGCAAACGGCGTGGGCAAGAGTTCTATATTTGAAGCTCTTAGTTATGCTATCCGCGGAAAAGTGCCCAGGCTGGAAGAATTTCAGGCCCAAGAGAAACCGGAAGATTATATTTGCAACATGTTTCATTCCCAAGGTACGGCCACCATTGAGATTGAACTCACGCCCGACGATCAAGCTTCTCCTGTCACTATCCTGGTTCAACGCGACAGTAGTGGTAACCGAATCGTGACGAGTCCTTCCGGCCATCCGAATCCTCAAGGACTCCTAGCGAATTTGGACGCAGACTTCACGCTTCTCGATTACCGGACCTTCAATCGATTTATTGACAGCGTGCCACTTGAGAGGGGCCGTTCTTTCTCAGCTTTGCTTGGCTTGTCGAGCTATTCGGATTTCCGTCAAGCCCTTCAAGCAGTGAGTGACACTCGTGTACTCAACTCTGACTTCGATATTACCGTCCTCCGTACCGAAGTCCAAAATGCGAAGGATGCGGTACAGACTGTGTCTCGAAGTCTTGAGGCATCCTACCAAGGACTCACGGGCAAAATGCTTACGGACTTGTCGCAAATTGAACAGTGTGTTGCCGATGTGCTCGAAGTACTTGCAGGTATCGAACTCATCAAAGACCATGTTGAAGGCAAAGATTTTAATCAGATCGATTTCGATGCAATCAAAGAGACGATCAAGATGGCAGAAGGTGGTGAGAAGCGTCGGGAGCTTGAGAATACGATTCAAAAAATTGTCGAGCTTGAGTCGTTGGGGCAGGCCGATCATGTCTCTACCTTGGCCGAACAAGAGGTTATATGTCTGTTGCTTCGGGAAAAAGATGCTCTTCTCAAAGCAACACGCGGCGACCTGTTTAAGAGGTTATATGAAGCAGCAAAAGCTCTCCTTGATGGAGGCGAATGGGAAGAACCTAATAAATGCCCACTGTGCGAAAGCGATCTAAAGATCGAGATTAGTGAGTTGGTAAGAAGACAGATTGATCAGTATAGCCACGTTGCGGCCAAAGCTGCTGACATAAGGTCGAGCTGGTTTTCAGCTACTTGGGTCAGACGGTTGCAAACGTTGGAGCGAGCTCAAACACTGGAAGTTGCTGAGCAGGAGAAGATTACGACTTCACTTTCACAAAGGGCCTCTTCTGGTGAATTAACACTTGCTGACGTCGAAGCCGCGATCGCCATATTGGATAATCTTGAGAAAAAACGGACCGAAGCACTTGCCGTAGCGAAGGCTCGGAAGGACGAACTGGAAAAGGAACTGCCTCCATCACTTGTAAGATTGACAGAGCAGGTTGAATACAGCCGCCAGTTTCGCGAAGCACTCCACCAATATTGTAAGAAAGTCGTTCAACAAGCCAAGGTGGAATCGAAGCTGCGTATGAGGGAGCGTTGGCAACAGTTTATAAAAAACGCTGCGGCGGTGTTCGAAGAGGCGGAAGCCGATATGTCACGCCGAAAAATCTCAGCGATCGATGCTGAATACAAATCTATGTTCGGACAGATCGTACAGATTAACGAAATCGTTCCGGAGCTTCAGCGAGATGAACGAAGACAAAATCTGCACCTTCAACTCAGTGATTTCTACGGCCAGAGTGGGGTTTCTGCTAAAGCCCTCCTGTCGGAGAGCTATCGTAACGCTCTCGCAATTTCGGTTTTTCTTAGCGCCGCATTAAAGCATAAGGGTCTGGCCAGGTTCGTCGTGCTTGACGACGTGACATCCAGTTTCGATGCGGGTAATCAGTATAGTCTCATGGAAGTGATTCGATCCAGTCTTCAGCACCCAAGAAATCCGCATGGACCACAGTTCATCATACTCAGCCACGACAGTTTGCTTGAAAAATACTTTGATAAGCTGGGCAATAACGCCGATTGGTATCATCAGAAGCTACAGGGATGGCCGCCGACGGGAGCCGTTATGAGTCAAAGCCAGGATGCCAACCGTCTCCGGGAAACTGCAATACATTTACTCAATGCTGGACAAGTTGACGCGGCAAAGCCATTGATTCGCCATTATCTGGAGTTCAAATTACTTCAGATCATCAGCAAGGTCCAGATTCCTGTCCCGCTCGATTTCGTGATGAACGACCACAGGAAGATGGTGTCCAACTGCCTGAACGCTATTAACGCTGCTGTCCACCTACATAAAAAGGCCGGTGATTTGGTACTCGACGACGCCCAGGTGGAGGCTCTTGATAAGATTCACCTACCAGCGCTCCTTGGTAACTGGGTGAGTCACTATGAGACAGCGTCGACTAGTCTGGCGCCACCCGTATTGAAGGGCGTTCTGAAAACAATCGATGACTTTGCAGAATGCTTTAGATTTGTTGACAAATCCAACGGATCTAGGAGTTGGTACAAATCGTTATCAAAGAAGATGTAATCAGGATGGAGAGGATGGTGATAGGTGATGGGTATCGTCGTCTTCACCTGTTACGAGGAGATAACCCATGCCTGACAAACTCGACTTGATTCTGCAAAAACTTGATTCGATTGAATCCAAGGTTTCAATAATGGACGAACGCCTCCTGCACGTCGAATCCATACAGAAACAACATGGCGACATGATTACCCAAGTTATCGGCATCGTTGCGTCAACCAATCAGAAAGTCAGCGACATGCAGACGGACATTTCTGCTCTCATAGAAGGTCAGAAACGCCAAGACAAAATCATCGAATCACTTGCCCTCCGCTCGCTTGAGCAGGAAACCGAGTTGCGAGAAATCAAGCGGGCGAAGTGAAAACAAATGATGCATACGGCAATCTCCCGAAAGGCCATTGGGAGATAAGTTTTAACGAAAAAGTAATTTAGTCGTCCAGTTTGGGCAACATTGCTCCAAGTAGACCCCCATGCCGCTGGGGCGGCACCAGCAGCAAGATGAAAATGGGTCGGTGTTGAACAGTTACATAGGTGGCTGGTGAAGGCAGGTCGTCACCCCTCCTTAGTTAAGGTGCTATATATTTCGTCAATTTTTATGGAAACTCCTCTCTATATTTTCCAGGCCCTTTCATGTTAAGAGCGTTTGTCGATGAATCCAAGCTGTTCCTTTAGGGCGTATTGAAGAACCTGCGAGAAGTTGATCCCTTCCTTTTCGGCTGCGTCGTTCAGCCACTTGGGAATGGTCAATGTTTTCTTGACCGCCCTTTTCTGCATCTCGTCGTGGATTGGCTCAGTACGGGCCTGGATCAATGTGACGAAAGCACCAGGGCTGGTGTCGTCTGGGATCTGTACTTTAGCAGGATTGGAAGGAGTCGGGATTTCATCCCCGTCTTGTTCCATGCCGTACAGGTGGAGGGCCATCGCTTCAGAGGCCATCTTCAATGCTTCTTCCAGGTTGTCGCCTTCTGTAACACAACCAGGAAGGTCGGGAAAAGTGACAAATCTGGCGCAATCTTGGCGCTCAACCATGGTTTTGGGCATGGTATAGTGGGGGTGGAAAGGTATGCCCGCTGGATGGTACGGAGCGGTGAGGATGGCGTTATGTAGACAGGTGGTTTTCCGGGAAAAAATTTCTCCATCCTCTTGCACTATAGTATCATATATAGTACTATAAATGCAGGAGGTGGAGCATGGCAAGGGTAGAGAAAATCGTCCCAAAAATGAAGAGCCGCCCAAACGGGATTAGATACGATGAAGCCGTCAAGGTCCTGAGGTAATACGGATACGAGTTGGTTCGGACGAAAGGTTCGCATCGGCAGTTCAGAAACCAAGACGGCGATGTCATCACACTGAAAGAACAAAACCCATTGAAGGCGGCGTATGTGGAGGAAATCATCAAGCGAATCGGGGAGTGACAGGCTCCTCGTCCGTTCAACTCCATTCTGCCCTTGCCAGAGAACAATGGCAAACAAAGATGTTTCGTATTACATGAATCTTCCATACACCATTCAGATTAAACCGCGAGACGATGGTGATGGTTTGTACTACTTCGCCAAAGTTCTGGAACTGGACGGTTGTATGAGTGACGGGAAAACTCCGGAGGAGGCATTCCAGAACATCCGGGAGGCCATGGAAGGCTGGTTGGAAGTGAAACTCGAGCATGGCGATTCGATCCCGGAGCCGGAGTCTGACGACGAATACAGTGGTAAGTTTGTCGTGAGAGTTCCGAAGAACTTGCACCGAGAACTTGTTATGAAAGCACGTCAAGAGGGCGTGTCGTTGAACCAGTATGTGTTGCACAAGCTAAGTCGGTAAGTTTTCGAGCGGCACGATTAGGACTGCTATGTTACCGCTACCGTGAAAATCCATAGATTGGCATAGAAAAAGGCCCCTACAGAGTCCAACGGGTGGAATAGACTCTTAGAAGAGGATACTATTGTAAATCTATGCAGGTGTTCTGGCTTCCAGTGTTACCTTGTATCTGAAGCGCTCCAGACGTTTGACGCTGTTTCGGATCGCCGTCTCTCGTTGCTTTTCTTCGAACTCAAGTTTGACAGTTGGGGCCCTTACCCGGATGCTAATTCCGCGCTGCTGCGCGGTTTTTTCATGGGTTAGGGCTACGTGCGGACCGAAAACGTAGGTCAAACTTTTTTAGATGTATATATCGATATTATCGAGTTTTTATGCTATATCTGTGGATATGAATCTCAACGGTGGTGACCCCGTTGTTCGCTCAGATTGTATCCACAAAGAAACCCGATGGTAAGACCTACAAATACCTTCATATCGTCGAGTCCTATCGAGAAGGCGGGACCGTCAAAAAACGCCGCGTGGCGAGCCTCGGCAACATCAGTCAGTACTCCGAGCGGGAGATTGAGCAGATTATCCGTACACTTGAGTCACTCCTACAACACCGAACGACCGGTTCGATTGACGATCTGGAGACCCATCGCGTTCTGCAGTTTGGTGTCCCCTATGTGGTTCAATTTTTGTGGAATCAACTCGGGCTGTCGGAGGCCATCCGGCATGCGCTGAAGGACCGAGAGGTCACTTTTGATGTGGCACGGTATGTGCAGGCGATGGTCATTCATCGGCTGGTTGACCCCTCCAGCAAGCTCCATCTGTTTCAGACCCTGGATGACCTGTATCTGCCGGATGCAGGTTCTGAACCGTGGCAGCTTCAGCATTTTTATCGGGCACTGGATTACCTCATGGACATCAAACCTCAGCTGGAGCGGGCGTTGTACAGCCGGTTGACGGACCTGCTCAATTTCAAACTGTCTTTGGTCCTGTATGATTTGACCAGTACACATCTGTATGGGCATGAGTGCCCCTTGGGAGAGCACGGATACTCGCGGACCCATCGTCCGGACTTAGAGCAAGTGGAACTGGGACTCCTGGTGACTCCAGAGGGCATTCCCATCACCCATGAGGTGTTTGCGGGGAACGTCTCCGATAAGGAGACCGTGCCGGACATCTTGACGCGCCTGAAAGAACAATTTTCCGTCGAGCAGTGCGTGTTCGTGGGCGACCGGGGGATGGTCACGGAAAAGAACATGGCCTTGATGGCGGAGGCTGGGTTTCCGTACATCGTGGGGTTTCATAAACGCGGCCGAATCGTGAGCGACAGGTTGTTGGAGGAGTTTGCGGATCTCACGAATTATGTTCAGCTCAAGGACAATCTGTATTACCTCGAGGTCCCTCGCAACCGTGTGGAGGATGACGAGAAGTCGGACGGCGTACGGTACATCCTGTGCTACAACCCGGAGAAGGCGGCTCATGATGCCGCATTTCGGGAGAGTGCGATGGCAGAGACGGAGGCGGGACTCCTGGCCTTGGCGGAGCAGTTGATGCAGACAAGGCGCGGGCGCAAGCCGACGAATAAAGGCGTCATGCTCAAGGTGGCGGATCTGTTGACGGAAAAAGGGGTCGAGGCGTTTTTCCACGTGGACTACCAAGACGGTGTACTGACGTATGCTCGGGACGAAGGGGCCCTTGCCAAGGAGGCTCTGCGGGACGGGAAGTTCTTGATTCGGACGAACACGACCTTCCCGGCCGGGGACGTGGTGTTGTCTTACAAAACGCTGATGGGGATTGAGCGGGCGTTTCGACAGATCAAGAACTTCCTCGATGTGGGGCCTGTTTATCACTGGAACGAGAAGCGGGTGCGAGGCCACATTTTTGTCTGTGTGTTGGCGTATCTGTTCGAACAAGAGATGCAGGTGTTATACCGCAGACAATGGCAACGGGAAGCCGAAGCGGTGAGGGCCATCGAAGATGAGAAGGAGCGCGATCAGGAACAAGCGGAACTTGACCAGCGCTGGTACACCGGAGAAGCCATTGTGCGTGAATTGAGACGGTGGCAGGCTGTGCACGCGACGTTCCTGGACAAAGAGTTTCTGAGCGTGACCAGGGCCAGCGAGAGGGTGAGGCGCATCCTTGCCAGCCTAGGTATTCCAATGCCGTCCAAGACGATCTGGGTTTCGGAATCTGAACGTGTCCGGAAGATGGACTAGCACCAGACAATAGACGCATCGCCAGCCAAATACGATTTCCGGCCCCGCAGGCATGCGGGGCTAAAGCGCGTGTGGTACAAACTTGAGCCTACGAACCCGCATCAAATCAAGGGTACTGTCAAACTTGAGGTCAAGGCAAAGATCCGAGCCCTCACGGCGAGGAACACGCCGATCGCCATGGAGGAACGAATCCGACGGCTGAACACGTATCTGGGCGGCTGGATCGGATACTTTGCCCTGGCCGAAACGCCGAGCACGTTCGAAGAAATCGAAGGGTGGATACGGCGGAGGCTGCGGATGTGTCTTTGGAAACAGTGGAAACGGGTCCGGACGCGATATCGTGAACTGCGTGCACTGGGACTGCCGGAGTGGGTGGTACACCAATTCGCCAATGCCCGAAAAGGGCCGTGGCGAATGGCCCATGGGCCGATGAATCGAGCCCTGGGCAACGTCTACTGGCAGGCCCAAGGGTTGATGAGTTTAACCGAACGTTACCGAAGGCCTCGTCAATCTTGATGAACCGCCGGATGCGGACCCGCATGTCCGGTGGTGTGAGAGGACGGGGGCTAGCCGCCCCCTCCTACTCGATACACCGACTTCGCATATTTCACTATTCATTAATTCTTACACCAAGACGAATTGATCGGGGAATAACCCCCTCACTTCAGACCACAGCACGCTTTCACCTCTTTGCTTTCCTCTGGACTCGCAAACTTCGGAGAGCTCCCGTGATGACAGCGGGGGATTGTTATGTGATCTCTCCGATTTCCTGAATGGCCTTCTCAATCCACGGCTTCACTTCCGGCAGATTTGTTTTAATAATTTCCCAAACAATGCTTTCATCGATCCCGAAATACTCATGAATAAGAATATTCCTTAGACCAATCATCTTCTTCCATGGAATCTCCGGATATTTACCGCGTATTTCATCGGAAACATTTTTTGACGCTTCACCAATCACTTCCAGATTACGAATAACGGCATCCACCATCATCGGATGACGAAAAAAGGCGTCATAATCGACTCCTCTGGTGTAATCAGCAATCTTGTTCATGGAGTCCAATATATCTTTCAGATAGAGCAGACTGCGGTTTTTCATTGAAATTGTACCTCTCGAATAATGTCATCCTTCATCATCGGCTTCAATGCCTGAACCGTTACCAAATCAACCGGTTTGTTGAATACAGATTCCAGATACTCCTTCAAATCAAAAAATTCAAATCCAACCGGTTTGATGAACTCGACCAAAATGTCGATGTCACTGTTCTCCGTATGTTGGTCCCGGGCGTAAGATCCAAACACACCGATCCTGCTTACAAAAAACTTCTCAGCCAGAAACGGCTTCTGTTCTTTAAGAATTTTTTCAATATCCTCGCGCTTCATCGAAATCGCCTCACATCTGCAATATGCCGATCCTTTACTTGCCGTTGACAGTCCCACCTGCTTTCCTTATTCAACATTATATCAAAACCGTCCTGTTCTTAAAGCTGAAAAGACCGCCTGGAATTTTTCGAAAACAAGTGCATGTATCGGACACAATCCTCGCTTGCCAACAGGCCCCATCACTTGGGTCGGGTGGGGTCTATTTGGTATGCCCAAAAAGCCTACAGCCACCGGCCCCGTTTGACGCTTACCCGTAGACAACGTCCAAGCGAGATGGCGCCGGACGGCCTCGTCTGGGTCCTGGCTACCTCGCGCTGCCAGGTTCGCCGTAGGTCAATGCGAACACCGTATCCGTTAGCCAGCGCCGGAACCCTTCGTTGTCGCTGAACTGCTTAAAGAGTTCGGTGTCATCCTGCAGCAGCGCGATCATGACGCGACCGAGCGCCTTGTCGTGCTCGATGCGTGCGTTCTGTTTGTCGGAATATTTGCGTGCGTTCTGGTAGGCGGTGTCGGCCGCCACACGTGCCGGAATCTCCTCGATGATGAGTTTGCGGACCCGATCGGCGTCGGTCCAGGGGATGTTGCCGAACTGATCGTTAAAAGCCTTGATGATATTCGAGAGACGGTCCAGCTCCGGTTCGGGCTTATGTCCCCCGCCCACCGTGGGCAGCGGTTCGATCTCGGCGTCCGCATCGGCAAGCGCGATCCTCATGGTCGCCTGTTTCTCGACCCGGTAGCTGTCCATGTCGATCGCCTCGAGGATGCCCTTCGAAAGGTCCTCCTCTTTCGGCGCCGGCAATTTGGGCACCAGGAAGTTGAGGAAAATCGATAGCTTCTCCCACTCGGCGTTGGTGTAGGGGAGGATCGAAGACAGAAAATTATACGTTCGCAGAAACGCCTTGGCCTTGCCTTTGAAGTCGACCTGACCGTCTTCGTCGAGGTGCTCCATGTAGGTGGTCACACAGGCGTCAAGGATCGGGTCGAGACGGTCGCGGTCGGCGCCGTCCAGGTACAGCCGTACCAGTTCATCCACCTCTTCGGGCGCGTACACCTGGTACCCGTCCAGGTCGGCCTTGAGGTCGTGCAGCTTGTTCGGGTCGGTCTCGTCCGCGAGGATGGTCGTCCGGTAGTAGGGCTCGAAGGCCTTTTGGATCGCCTCCGGGTCGTTGACAAAATCGAGGACGAAGGTATCATGCTTCTGCGGATGGGCGCGGTTGAGGCGCGAAAGTGTCTGCACGGCCTTGACCCCGGAGAGCACCTTGTCCACGTACATCGTGTGCAATAGCGGCTCGTCGTAGCCGGTCTGGAATTTGTCGGCGCAGATCAAAAACCGATACGGGTCCTCCCGGATCTTGTCGGCGATCTGGTTCGAGGGAAAACCGTTGAGGCTGGCCTCGGTGACCTGTTGCCCGCCGTACTCGTGCTCCCCCGAGAAGGCCACAATCGCCCGATAGGGGCTTTTGCGCTCGGCAAGGTACGCCTGAAAAGCATGGAAGTACTGGATGGCCCGCTCGATGCTGCCGGTCACCACCATGGCCCGCGCCCGGCCGCCGATCTTGCCCTTTGCAATCACTTGCTCGTGAAAATGGTCCACCATGATCTCGGCCTTGAGCCGAATGGCGTGCTCGTGCCCCTCGACGAAGCGGCGCAGCTTCTTCTGCGCCTTTTTGACGTCGAATTCCGGGTCGTCCTCGATGGTTTTGATGAGCTTATAGTAGCTCTTCACCGGCGTGTAGTTGGCCAGCACATGGATGCGCAATCCATGCGTTCTCTACTGGTTCTCCTCCTTCGTGAGCCATTTATGACCCTGCTCAGAGATCTCCCAGATGCCGTAAGGCGAGTCGCCTTTCATCAACCCTTCTCGAACGAGCGTGTTTCGGCACCATTGGGCGGTGTTCCGCCAGCGGACGGCCCGCGGATCGGATGGCAGAGGCTCACGGTCGTACTCGTTCAGGACGCCTTTCATCTTCTGCTCGACTCGGCTCAGGACTTCGCCGATGGGCGCACTGCCGCCCAGTTCCACCAGCGTTTCCATTATGGGGCGCCGGAAGGCGTCCTCCGGGGTACGCAAGCCGCGGGGCAGGCGGGCTCTGGATCTGCGTCGGCCTTTTTCTTTTCGGGCGCGCGGCTCCGACGCGAAAAGTCCGACCCATTCCTTCTGGAGCCCTTTGACCTTTTCGCGAAACTCAGCCAGCCGGGTTGCTTCCTCAATGGCGGAATTGGCTTTGTCATAATCGCCGGCACGGAAGGCCTGCGCGCCTTCCTCGTTCAGCGCATTGGCGACGGCCTCGATCTCCTCAAGGAGGATCTCAAAAGCCTCGTTGACTTCGTTCTTATCCACGGCGCTCACCTTCAAGTAGATTCCGGAACTCCAGAAATCCACGGCTGCCAAGATAGTGGATGATCCGCTCTGCCTCCTCCCCAGCGGTGGGATTCCGCAGTGCCACCTCAAGAATCCTTCGGAAATGATCGCGGCCTGCAGAGAGGTTCCACCCTTCACGGTCCCCTTCGGCAATTATCCTCAGGCATTGAGCTGATTCCACAGGATGGGTTTCCACAGTCCTTGCAAGATGCTCCAGCACCAGATGATAGAGGTCCGTCTTGTGCACGAGTTGGAGCGATTCGGAAAGCTGCGCAATGGCCCAGGCTACGTCGAACTTATCCGACACAAGCCACCAGCCAAAGGCGGCCATTTCTTTCTCGAAATCGGAGGGCTGTTGTGCCTTCTTGGCGATGGCAAGACGCAGTTCCCACAGCTGCTTGAGCCGATCCAGGATTTCTGCTGGAATATCCCCTTCCGTTTGCTTCAAAGCCCGCCCTACGAACTCTATGGCGTGACCCCGAAGGCCGTCTGGCGCCTTTTCCCAAAAGGCCGTAAGCAACGGGTCCTCAAGTGAGAGCTTGCCACGCCAGTAGAACGCCATGAGGTGCTCCGCAAGCCTCTCGTCCGGGTTAGCGAGCCACCGGGTGTCGTCGCGGCGGCAGCCTATCCGCTCCACTGCATGGCGGTATTGCTCGCGGAGAATGTCCAAAATGTTGTCATAAGGGCTGCAGAATGTTACGTAAGTGTTCCACGCGGTCTCGAGAAGCGCCTCTTCACCTTGGCCAATTGGGAAGATTCTCGCTGCACTGTCACGTGCCCACTCGGAATCCAAAAGGACGAGCCACGGGAACCACTGGCCGTAGACCGCGCGAATGGCGAGCGACGGCTCTTGCGCCACGTCGAGATGGGCGTCCAGCACTTCCCGGACCTCGGGCATCTCATCGAAGCCCCTGCGAGGCTGATCCTCGGCGTCTGCTTGGCCTTCCATGTGCCGCCGCACCCAAAGGGCATAGCGGACGACGGCGTGCATAGCCTCACCCCGGGTGGTGTTGATTGCGAGCGTGGCCGGGTCCATGTTGGAGCCACCGTAACGCTCCTCGTGCTCCGGCGTAGGTTCGGGGTCTTCGGTCAGTGGTTTCAGAATATGCCACACCTTTACGCGAAGGCAGATGTGGACGCTGCCCGGACCATCGTCAAAGCCGGCGGAGAGTAAGTCCGCGATCGCCTTGCGTGTCCAGCCCCAGTCGGGGTCGGCTTCCATTTCTTCTCCCACCTGCCTGCCCGGGGTCTCCCGCGGCTGTGACAGCGCCCATTCGCAGAGATCCAAAACCGACTCCCAATCGAAAGCTCCGCCTTGCTTCAAGGCGTCCCGGAGGCCGGACAGGACAGCGCGGATGTATGTCGGGTCCAGGCCCTGGAAGCGTTTAGCCTCGACTGCGAAAGGTCCCGGATCTTGCGCGACGACGGATGACAGCACGCGGCCCAGCCCCTCCGGAGACGGCTCGCGGAAAGCATTGTCCGGAGGCCTCCACGTCTTGAGGAATTCCACGATCTCCTGGACGGACATCGCTTTGAGCTCATCGGCTGACTTGGGGCTCGTCGGCCCCACCCATCCGCCTTCCGTGTACACCGGGAACTCGACATGATCCGGCTCGCCGTATTTCCCAACAAGCTCTCGATAGCATTCCTGCCACTCTCCCGGCAGGTTCTCGGGCCTGATCCTGGCCAGCCAGTCCCGCTGCCAGATTTCGCGGTAGCGGGCAACGGCGTCATCGGACGGCGGAGAACCCGTCGCCTCCTCTCGCCATTGCTTGAACTTCTCCACGTCGGGGCCGACCTCGATCCATTCTAGGATCGTGGCTCGATCCTCGTGCGTTAACCGCTGGAAACAATCCCGCAGCAGCAGCACGTACTCGTGCTGCAGGCCGACGTCTTCGAACAGCGCTCGGTCAGTCAGCCTCTCGGCCGCAAGCGCTTCCGCTTGGTCAGGAAATACCCGGAGGGCGTGCAGCGCGATGCGTCGGAAAACTCTCCAGGGTCTGCGCTCGAGGGCGTTCACGACCTCTTCGACAGTCCCGTGCCCGGACAACACGACGAGCTCCGCAGCGTCGCGGACCGCCGTGACGAGGGCATCCTTGATGGTGTGACCGTCGTTCTGGAGATGGTCCTCGACAGCGGGCCGCCAGATCACGGAGTAGTCCTCGGGTCCCTGATCGTCGTCACGGCGTCGGGAAAGCCGAATGGCCCTGTCCAACAGATCGCACAGCAGCTCCAGCGAGGGGAGACCGGCCGCCCTTACCACTTCTGGATAGTGTTTCTTAAGAATCTCCTCGTAATCCCAGGTGTCGAAGCGCGCCCGCGGCTCCGGCGGGAGCCGGTAGTCCTCTTCCGGCGCGGCCTCCACGCGGCGTTCGTCCGGAAGGACGTCCAGCAGCACGCGCGCCACACGCAGCGCTTCCTCAGTCAGGCCACCTTTCGCCCAATGCTCCATGAGCTGCCCTAGTTTGTCCGGCAGCAGCCAATAAGGACGCTTCGCCCATTGCGCCGCCTTTTCCACAAGCTGGGCTGAAACAATGGGCGGCATGGCGAGCAGGGCGTCCAGGAGGTCCGAGAGCACGGCGGCGTTGTCGGTATCGTGCATCTCCTGGATGATTTCGGCTACGCGCTCCGGCTTGCGCAGCGCCATGCAGGCGAGGTACCGCGCCTCAGGCCACGGCGGAAACCGGATAGTTCCTTCTTCCTCATCTCGGATCGACGCCGGAGGATGCCGGAAGAAGCCCTTTTGTCGAAGTGGCTCAAGCCACTCCGGGTTTTCGAGGCGGTCAAAGAAGTAACCGCGCGTCACTGCGTTGTTCGGTATCTCCTGGGCGAGTCGCTTGAGATCGTCCTTGGTGGGCACAGGTTTGGCCAAGAGCTCGTCCAGCATCCTAATCCAGGTGAGGAAGTGTTCGCGCAAGGATCGCAGCAGGACATCGAGCAGAGCCTGGCTCTGATCCCAGAGCTCGCTTATCTCCCTCGGGGGCCGTGGCGCATCGAGACCGCGACGATGTGCGAGACGGTGGAGATTGTCGGCAAGCTCGAACCAGGCACGCGCCTCAGGTGCATCCTCCTGGATCCCTAACGAGCGGAGGATCGCAAGGATTTCCTCTTTTTGGGACGCCGACCCCGCCAAGTCCCCAGCACCGTTTTGGGCCACGGGTCGGAAGACCTCACGAAGTGCGCTTTCGAGCTCGCGCAGCAAGTGCGCCACCAGGTGCGCCGTGCTCTCGAGCTGATGGGAATTGGCCATCAGCCAGCAAGCATCTCGGAAGAGCGCCGCCGGGCCGGGGCCAACAACCTCCCTCAGTTCCTCATAGATCCCTTGCTGCCGCGGATCCGAAAAGTGAAAGGCTTGTAGCCTCCGGCCTTCCTCTTCCATCTATAGCTCCCCCCGGAAGGCCTTGTCCAGCATGGACTGCTCGAGGCGCCTCAATTCCTGGTCCGTCTCTGACTGAGCGGATTTGAAGGCGCGGATCTTCTCTTGCACCGCCTCCAGGTGCGCCACAATCCGCCCCTGCTCGTCAAGGGGTGGGAGGGGGATGAGGGCGTTCAAGATTACCCCGGGTTTTAACCTTTGCCGACTTCCTGTTGCTCCGGTGACATCTAATCGTACCTGTGAGACAAACCACTCTGTCATTAGGAGCTTGCCAAGGTAGTCCAGATCTAGAACGTTAGGATTGGGCCGCAAGGGCATGAATTCGGTTGATGCAACCGGCATTCCATCTTGAGGTACTCCGGCAACCACCCAGGCGCGCGGAATACGCGGGTTGAGCTTCGAGAAAAGACACACGCCCGGTCCTATGACGACCTTGCTACTGCCAATTTGGCTACCGTCCAGCCGTTGGGGTCTTTGACTTTCGTCGTAAGCAGGAATGCTGTAGAGGTAAAAAGTTGCCTTAGGGGACCGTCTAGGGTCTACCGTCCGCCGTTCACATTGGCACACCTCCCCCAACCGCACCCAGCGCCAGCCTTCGGGGAGTTTGTAGGGTCCCTCAGTCATGGGCAGCCACCTCCCCGTTGTTGTTGCCGAGGAGTTCGTTCAGCTCCTCCACGATGCTCAGGATCTCCCGTTCGCGCTCAAGGAGACCCGCCACGATCTCCACCGGCGAGGGAAGCGCCTCGGCCTCCTTGCGGTTCGGGTTGCGGGCGGTGAGGTCGTAGCCGCGCGACTTGACCTCGTCGGCAGGAACAATCCACGAACGCTCGGAAAGGCACGCATCGCGCGGCCCCTGGCCTTTGCGGTAAGCGTCCCATGCTTTCCAAAGCCGGCGCGCCTCTTCAAAGTGCTCGTCCTGGATGGGGCTTCCCTTGCTGAACTTTTTCAAGCCCTCCGGGAGAGGCAGCTCGTAATACCAGATATCCGTAGTCGGTCCGGGCCGCTCAAAGAAGAGGAGCGCTGTCTTGACATCGGAATAGGGCGCAAAGGTGCCGGGCGGGAGGCTCACCACGGTATGCAGATTGAACTGCTCCAGGAGGACACGCTTGACGTCGGCGAAGGCGCCCCCCCGAAAGAGCGTCCCTTCGGGCACGACCATCCCGCAGCGGGCGCCGTCCCGGGGCTTGAGCTTCTTCATGATGTGCTGGAGGAAGAGGAGCTCGGTAGCCGTGGCCTGCACCGGGAAGTTGGCCTGGATGTGCCGGCCTTCTGTGCCCCCGAATGGGGGATTGGTGAGCACCACATCGTAGCGCTCGGTGACGTTGCGGATATTCTCCTCGAGGGTATTGCGCCGCATCACGCGGGGGGCGGTCACGCCGTGAAGCACCATGTTCATGAGGCCCAGGAGGGCCGGCAAAGGCTTCTTCTCCTGGCCAAAGAAAGTTTTTTCCTGCAGGGTCTTGTGGTCTTCCAGGGTACGCTCGGATTTTATCATGAAGAGGTAGGCCTGAGCCAGGAAACCACAAGTGCCACAGGCAGGGTCGTAAACGGTCTCGCCGATCTGGGGGGCGACGAGCTCCACCATAAAGCGCACCACCGGTCTCGGCGTGTAGAACTCGCCGGCCAGCCGGTTCTCGCTGCCCAGACGGCGGAGCAGCTCTTCGTACACCTGGGAGACGGTGAAAATGTCGTCCTGACTGTGGAAGTCGATGCCGTTGATGATGGTCAAGACATCCTTGAGGTTGTAACCCGAGGCGCAAACAATAACGTTGCGCTCGGCGAACACGCTGCGGATCGTCTCGCGCAGCGGATCACCTCCCAGACTCTGAAGGTAGGGAATCAACCGGCCGTGGACGAACTCCAGCAAGCGATCAGCGGGCCAGTCCTTCGTAGCCCACGCGCTCCAGCGCAGGTCGCCATCCAGAATGCGGGTGTAGGGGCGGCCGGCAAGCTTCGCTTGAGTCTCCCACTCCTCTTCCTGGGCGTCCAAGAAGCGCAGGAAGAGCAGCCAGGCCAGATGCTCGATGTATTCCATGACGCCGCCGCAGTTGTTGTCGCGACGCAGGATGTCGCAGGCCCGCCAGATTTCGTTGGCAAGGGATTCTCGGGTTTGAGGTCCGTTCATGCTATTATCTCCTCAGCGTAGATTCGTTTTTGCATTTCCTTCAGAGACTGACCGAGTAACTCTGCACCGCCGAACCACCCGCTGATCCTGGCGGCACCGCCCCACTCTCGGAAGGGTGAGACCCCGAAAATCTCCGGCTCAAGCTGCTCGATGCCGCCGATGCGGTATTTGTCGAGAAGCTCCAGGATGACCTTGCGAGCATCTTCCTTGTGAGCGGCAATGAAGGCTTGCTCACGGTTTCGGAACGCGGCGGCCCGCTCACTGCGGGTATGAATGGGACCGCCGAAAGCGAGGTGGCTGAGCAGGTCAAAAGCGTCCGCCTCCGGTTGACCCAGCACCTCGGCAAGCACCTCGGGATGGATGCTGGAGCGGCGCAGCTCTTCCAGGAAAGCGCGGCGGCGGGCGCTATCCACCCAGATGTCTCGCAGGGCTGCGCGGCTGTCGGCAGACCGCAGAATGCGGCGTTTGGTGTAGTCGCGGTATTGCTCGAACGTGAGCTGCTCGCCTGTGGACTCGATCAGGAATATCGCCTCATCGGCAATGCTCACCTCGAGACCTTCCACCCGAATCTTTCCGCCCTTTTTCCTCGCCGGCTTGAGGCCAACAGCTTCCCGAATCGTCTGGTCTGTCACCGTTTCCACGCCGATGGTGCGGCTCACAAAGCCCTTGGCGCTCACCATGAGCTGGAGGTTGCCGGCGGGAAGGCGGTCAAAACGGAAACGGCCATTTTCGTCGGTCTGGATCGGGCCTCGCTGGCTGTTGGGCCCGGTTCGGACGCTAACTCGTGCGCCGACAATCAGGTCGTTTGTGTCGGCATGAAATACTACCCCCTCTAAGACAGCAGTCTGTGGGCCATTAGGCGGCTCCGGCGGCGGCAGCGGAGGACGATCCCATTCATCAAAGAGGCGGGTCGCGCCCGTGTAGTCGATAATGCGGAACCAGTGCTTGTCTGTGGCGGGATCCAGGCGACTGCCGCGTCCGATGATTTGCTTGAACAGAATGGGCGAAGACAGCGTCTTCATGAACACGATATTGCGGCACGAAGGGACATCGACACCGGTCGAGAGAAGTTCCGCCGTCGTCGCCACAACCGGGGCAGGTTTGTCCGAGTCGGCGAAGGCCTCCAGCCAACGGCGACCTTCTTCGCCTTCCTCAGAGATGATGGGGACGGCGTAGTTGTCGAGCCCGGTCTCGGGTCCGAATTCGTCCTGAAGCAGACGGGCGACCAGCCGCGCATGCTCCATGTCCACACAGAAGACCATGGTCTTTTCCATCGCCCCGAAGCGGCGAAAGAGCCCGGCCAGATGGCGCACCATCTCCCGGGTCCGGTCCGGAAGGGTGATCTCCCTTTCGAACTGGGGCGTGGTGTAGACCTCGCGCGGCTCCACATCTTCGGGGATAAAGACCTCCGCTCCCTGTTCTACGGCTTCATTCAGATGCAACCCAGTCGCGTCAACAGTCGTTCGCACACGATGCACCTTGTAAGTGGCCAGGAAGCCGTCCTCGATGCCCTGGCCCAGGCTGTATTGATACGCTGGCGGCCTCCAGGTGCCCCGGCCCGGGTCGTCCGCATCAATGGCAACCTCGGGTTCTTCAGCGCAGAAGTAAGCGTAGGTGTCCACATTTTCGTCCTGTTTGGGCGTGGCGGTCATGCCGAGTTGCATGGCGGTGCCGAAGTGATCGAGGATCTCCCGCCAGGTCCCAAAACCCGAACGGTGGCACTCGTCGATGATAACGAGGTCAAAGAAGTCTCGCGGAAATTTCTCGAAGAGGCGTTTACCCGCCTCATCCGGGCTCCACAGCGTCTGATAGATCCCGAAGTAGAGGTCCCGCGTCAAGTTGGCCGGATGCCCTTCCGCCCAGGTCCTCGATGCCGGGCTGGCAGAGACAGCGCGTGTCGCGCAGCTCCGTGTCCGGTTCATATTCCACCACCCGGGGCTTGCCGGCGATGACAACCTCAAACAGACCGTGCAGCGGGTCGGGCGCGGTGCCGGGTTTGTGAATCTTTTTGATCACCGGCGGTGCGTCCTCCGCCCGCTCGGCCGTTTCCCGAAGCGCCTTGATCTCCTTGGCGGTGTAGGCGCGCTCGGGGTCGATGCCTTTCAGGCGCAGGGGACGTTCCACCGTCACCTTCCAGTAGCCGAAGGCCGCGTTGGGGAAGATCTTGGACTGCTCGGTCTCCTCAAATTTGAGGAAGGTGTCGAGGACGCGACGGATGTCCTCTTCGGACAGCTCACAGTTCTTCTTGCCCAGGTTCTTGCGCAGGGGCTTGTACCACTGGGTGGCATCGATGAGCTGCACGCGGCCTTTGCGGTGCCCGGGCTTCCTGTTCGTGAGCACCCAGACGTAGGTGGCGATGCCGGTGTTGTAGAACATGTTGAGCGGCAGGGCGACGATCGCCTCGAGCCAGTCGTTCTCGATGATCCAGCGGCGGATGTTGCTCTCGCCCTGGCCGGCGTCCCCCGTAAACAGCGACGAGCCGTTGTGCACCTCGGCGATGCGACTGCCGAGCGGGGTGTCGTGCTTCATCTTGGAGAGCATGTTCACCAGAAACAGCATCTGGCCGTCGCTCGAGCGGGTGATAAGCGACAGCTCCTCGCCCCGGTGTTGCACGACGAATCGCGGATCCTTGATGCCGGCCTTGCCGCCCATGCGCTCCAGGTCGCTCTTCCAACTCTTCCCGTAGGGCGGATTGGAGAGCATGAAGTCGAAGGTGCGGCCGGGGAAGGCGTCGTTGGATAGGGTCGAATGCTCCGGTCCGCCGACGATGTTGTCGGCGGCATCGCCCTCGCCCTTGAGCAAAAGGTCGGCTTTGCAGATGGCGTAGGTTTCGGCGTTGATCTCCTGTCCGAAAAGATGCACCGAGACCTGTTTGCCGCGTTCTTTCGCCAGTTGCAGGAGGGTTTCCTCGGCCACCGTGAGCATCCCGCCCGTGCCGCAGGCGCCGTCGTAAAGAGGATACGGGCCGGATTCGATCCGGTCGGCGATCGGCTCGAAGACCAGATGGGCCATCAGCCTCACGGCGTCCCGCGGCGTCCAGTGCTCACCGGCCTCCTCGTTGTTCTCCTCGTTGAAGCGGCGCACCAGCTCCTCGAAAATGGTGCCCATGGCGTGGTTATCGAGGCCCGGTAGGCGCACGCTGCCGTCGCTGCCCAGGACCGGCTGGGGGCTCAAATTGATCGAGGGGTCGAGGAATTTCTCGATCAGGGTCCCCAGGGCGTCGGCTTTGGCCAGGCGGGGGATCTGGTTGCGGAACTCGAAGTTGTCGATGATCTCCTGCACATTGGGCGAGAAGCCATCGAGGTAGGCACGAAAATCCGCCTCCAGTTGCTGGCGGCTGGCACGCGCCTTGAGGTCGCGCAAGGTGAACGGCGAGGTGTTATAAAATGCCTGTCCGGCCGCCATCCGAAGGGCGGCGTCCTGGTGCGTGATGCCCGCCTTGTCAAGGGAGGCCTTCATCTCGAGCACCGCCTGCTTGGTGGGCTCCAGCACCGCATCCAGCCTGCGGATAACGGTCATCGGGAGAATGACATCGCGGTACTTGCCGCGCACGTACAGATCGCGCAACACGTCGTCGGCGATGCCCCAGATGAAATTCGTGATCCAGGTCAGTTGGCCGTTCTCCATGTCAAATTTCCTCCACCTATAACGTCTAACATCAAAATTACACCAGATTGTGCGAAATGACCAGGGCCTGTTTTCGGCACTCGACTTACCCGGAGGTGTGCCGCCGCGAGACCATAGAGGAGGCGAGCGATGAAAGATCTTGAATATTACCTTCAACTCCGGTATGCAGTCCGTCTCTGCCCGTTGGAAGATGAGGAGGGCGGCGGGTGGTTGGCCGAGGTTCCGCTCCTGCCTGGTTGCATGGCGGACGGAGAGATTCCGGAGGACGCCGTTGCGAATCTGGAGGACGCCAAGAGGGCTTGGATCAAAACAGCCTTGGAATTGGGGCTCGCAACTGCTCACATAAATCTCACCTGAATCCGTGACGTCAGAGACGTAGGAGGGGACAAATGCCTTATGAAATCAGGTACAATAAGCCTATGTAGGTGGTACTCTTGTTCACCCATGAGGGGATTGTGGGTGCGCTATATTGTCGAGGAACCGGACGAAATTCCGACAACTCATTCCGGACTCGCGTTGGTCGGGCTGCTCCTTGAAAACACGCAGCTTGCGAGTCGGCTCAATGCCTTGGAGGTCCCGGAACGCTCCTAGCGGCTGCCTTTAGGGAAATTCGCGACCAAGGTTGTATGAGGCGTTTGGGTGAGTAGAGGAAGCTCTTATCCCCATACGGGCGACATGTCGGCACGAGGCTTATGCACGCATGAGCAATTTTACAAAATAAGGGCTCTTCTCCATTGGTGCAAGCAAAGGATACAAAGCCGGATAAGGTTATTTTACAGCTTCACGGCGGAGCCTATATTCGCTCGCTGGAGAAAAGCGGCATGACATACCGGCGCACGGCGATACAATATGCCAAGATAAGAAGCGGAGCCGGAGTTTTGACGGTGGATTACCGGGTTGCTCCGGAACACCCTTATCCTGCGGCTCTGGAGGACGCGGTTTTGGCTTACAACTGGCTTTTGGAGCAAGGATACAGGCCGGAGCGAAGCATTATAGCGGGCGATTCGGCGGGCGGCGGACTTGCGCTGGCCACTGCGCTCTATCTGAGGGATCATGACATGCCGATGCCCGGGGCCCTGATCACCATGTCCGCATGGACGAATCTGAACTACAAACGGGTGATTCCCGAATATGTGGGCGAGAACCGCGCCGACAATCCTTACATTTCACCTATTTATGGCGAGTATGCCGGTTTTCCTGCCATGCTCATGCAGGTCGGCGGAGATGAAATGCTGCTAAACGATACCGTTAAGGTCGCGCAAAAAGCCGAAGCAGCCGGAGTCTCGGTTCGGCAGACAACGTACCCCGGCATGTTCCATGATTTTCAGTTGCTGTTCCCGAAATTGCCGGACGCCAACAAAGCATGGAATGAGGTCGAGACATTTATAAAGGAGATTTATGATGGGACAGCCGGGGACGCAGTGACGGCATTGATAGAACCACAAAGACCAGTAGACTACATCGTGCACCAAAGATTGTTTGGGAGGTGAAGCCAGGCAGGCATGTATCGGCGATCCGGTAACGTTAGACGGAAAGGTACAGCGTATGTCCCAGCCGGATGAAGTACGAAAATGCATACTTGGTGCAGGCCATCATACGGATGGCTCTTCGGGTCAGTCCCCCTTGCCGTATTCGCCGATCGGTGATCGTTCAGCAGAACCTCATTACAGAATCGGGTCGGCTCATTTATTGCTCTCAAGTTCACCCACCCTCTCAGGCACACCGCCAAAGTGGCGAATCCCGCACTCCAGAGCTTCCAGGACCGTCTCCAGCGTTTGATCCTTTCTCCTCCGTTCCCACTCAGATTAGTAGGAGCGTACCAGTCTATCCGGTGGGGGGGTCAATTTTCGCTGACGATCTGGGGTCCATTTTCAGTGTATATCAACATTCTGAGGCTCAGGCGGGTTTTTCGCGACGGCGGGTCATCCCTTCAGCACTCGCAGGAACTCGTCCACAGAGATCCCGGCCTGCCTGAGGATCGACCGGAGAGTGCCCGGAGCCAGCTCATCGTGCAGGGGTACGATGGCCTGCCTGCCGTCCTTGCGCCGGACCTTCACGTGGCTTCCCTTTTGGCTCACTTTCACGAATCCCGCGCGGCCCAGCGCCATGATGGTTTCCGTTCCGGACACGACCGGCACGCGAGGGCTCAAGCCTGCTTCACCTCGATGTCCACGGGTGCGATGATCGGGCCGGTGTCCGGCAGGTCGGCCGACGCGTCCTCGAAGTACAACTCCAGGGCCTCGCGCAGGTTGGCAAGAGCTTCTTCGAGGGTCTCGCCCTGGCTGGTCACTTCCACTTCGAGGCAACGGGCCACGTACCATTTGCCCTCTTTGGTGACGGCGGCAGTGAGGCGTCGGCGGGGCATACGGGTTCCTCCTTTTGGACCTCTGGGGAGGTCGGGATGCTGTAACGTTATTTTAGCGTGCCGTCGAATGTGAGGCCAACCGTTCTCCCGCCCTTGCCATAGTGTGAGGGGGGGTGGCGGGCAAAAAATTTCTCTCGGTCCTCCAATCATACGGGGGTGACGGAGAGAGGCGTACGTATACACCATGATGTATAATGAGGGAAACCACTTCCGGAGGCGGGTCGTGATGCAACGCACGAACATTTATCTGAGCCAAGACCAATTGCGGCTTCTCAAACATCTGGCGGCGGCCGAGAACAAGAGCGTGTCCGATTTGGTTCGCCAAGCCGTGGACGAATTTTTGAGGGAACGCCTGAAAGAATCCTCGAACTGGCAGGCGGAGATGGATGCGCTGGTCAAGCGCGTCAGGAGCAGGGTGGAGCAGGACATTTCGGAGGAAGAGATTGAGGAGGACGTCCGGGTGGCGAAGAAAGAGGCCCGGGAGGCGCGGAATGAAGGCCGTCATTGACACGAACATTTGGGTGTCCGGACTCATCAGTGCCTCCGGTGTTCCATCTCGGGTGATCGATGCCTACCGGTTTCGCCGCTTTATGTGGGTCACCAGCGATCCCTTGCTGGATGAGTTGGCGACCGTCTTGCTCGCCTGAGGATTGCCGGGAAATACGGGATTACCGAGGACGATGTGGACGATTTGCTCAAACTGATCCGGCGAAACGCTGAAATTGTCATCGACATCATAGCGAAGCGGCCTTCGACATGATGCGGCAACTGATTCCTCCGAGGGGTTCCCGTTTGTGGATATGACGTCGAACTTTGTCAAAATAGGTAAACGATCGATCCCATGTTTCGACATTCTTCGATATGCGAAAAATGGGATACAACCCACTCCGTATGTTTCCCCATTGCCATGCGCACACTATGTACAGAATGTACACAAACATGGTAGAATGGGGGCTGGAGGGGAATGATGATGAGCGCTGTCCTGAACGCAACGGATGTCCGAAAGGACTGGGGGCATTTCATCGACACCGTGGTCCGCGTCCGGCCGCAATTCGTAAAGCGGAATCGCGACAGGTTCGCGGCCGTTTCCATCGAGCATTTGCGGTTTTTATTGTCCGGGTACTGTTTCAAGATGGAGTATCAGCAGGAGGACGACGGCACGTTTACGGGAACCCTTGACGTGTTTGACATCGCGGCCAACGCGCCGACGGTGGAGGAACTGAAACGGGAACTGGCGAAGGAAGCCGTCGAGTACGCGAACGAGTACATGGAGGAGTTCCAGTTGTATTTCAACGCCCCGAACCGGAAACACCATGCGCCCTATGTCCTGAACGTCCTTATCCAGGACGACCTGGAGGGCGTGGTGGGCCTGCTGGATGCCTAGCTGGAAGGACCTCAAGCGGTTCTGCGAAAACGACGGATGGGAGCTGTACAAGGACACGGACCACTACTACTACCCAAAATTTATGCCCGATGGGACAATCAAGCGGACGAAGGTCTCGAAGGGGACGGGAGAGATTAAAGGTCATTTGTGGCAGACCATCCTGAAGAAGCAGTTGCAGGTCACCCAGGAATACTTCAATAGCAAAATCTGAGCGGTTCTTGGGGAGGGCAGCGGCCCTCTCTATGCATGGCGGCGGGCTTACTCTGCTCTCAGCGGATCGGGGGACACTCGGTCGCCGTGACAACAGCTGGAATAAGTCTGTCAAGGCCGTTTTCCCGCCTTGACAGACGGCACAGGTCACCCACACTGATTTCTGTGGCTGAATCCACACACGTGTGGATTCAGCCCTAATTTCATAGGGGTGTAGCTACAAGCATCATGTACGGATGCTTAATGTCTTTTGGTCACCGATCCCGTCAATACTTGGTTACCTTAGGCCGTCAGTTTCTGGTCGTTATACTTTGGCAGTAACACAATGGTTAGATACCTGAGCGAAAGTTGCATCATTATCGATCATCGTTTCAGAATTTCCTCTCCATCTTGATTTTCGGAATCAAGATGGAGTATCGTTTCATTATCCTTTCTTAGAATACGGATAACGGTTACCGGCCAGTCTGTGGCGAAGCCGACTCCCCCTTCGAGAATTTGGTGCTCAACGGCTCCAAATACAAAGAAGCCCATTTCTTCGAGTTTCTTGAGTTCTTGGGTTAGTTCATATCCTATCCTGACCTTGTCGCTCGCGTCCAGTTCAGCTCCCATGTCCCCGATATCCTGAATCAACTGAAGAAAGTCCGCGATCAAATCGACTTCTTCATCGGAATGTAATTCATCGTGGTCAAATGAAAAAGCACATGTCCCAATTGCGACCTTCATAACCTGATTTCCCTCAGTGAGTCGAACGAGGAATGCGGGGATGTTCTCTTTTACCCGTCTGATCCTGATTTTCTTGGGAATGTCTTCCTCGCTGAGTCTTTCCGAAACCCACTTCTCATGGTTCGCCTTCATTTGCCGTAAATTGTCGGCGGTAAAGGTTTCACACTGGTCGTCGATCATTTTATGATGGGTTCGGCAAAGCAGCAATAGGTTTTCGTATGAATCAATTTGTTCTTTCGGAAAGGACGGATCATACCTGGGGCCGTTGACTTGACTGGAAACAATATGACATTCTTCACCCACTATAGAAGGATCATCAAAAGGGGTTCCTGCAACAACCAATTCTCTTTTGCATATGACACATCGATTCCCTGAACGACCCCACAACAGTTTTCGTGTTTTGTCGGTGATCGTCACTTTCAGCTCACCTTCACCACATGGAGTGTTGGGTAAGGTAGGATAAGGTCCACGTCCCGGTCCTCAAATAGGACATGTACCGAACTGCTCAAATATCCGTCTATTCGAATAAGATCCGAGGAAATGCGTTCACCGGGACGGAAAATTTCTTGTAGCCACGGTGCACCCTATAGGACCCTCCCGGATCCCTGGACACCTCAATGTTGAGACTCGTGCCTTCGGCTAGGGTGCCTTCCGGGATCAAAGTGACAAATGTTTGATATGGAACACAGCAACAGCCATCTGTTCCGCAAATGAATCCGAGATAGGTTTTTGAACATCTTTGAACTAATCGACGCAATTGTTGGTGCTGTTCGTGATTAAACGTGAACTGCCACGGCGACGAGTCGTTAGAGCGATATTTCAGATATAAGCCGATGTCGTGGTTAATAATGTATTCGCTTTGAGAAGCTTCGGGATATTTGTTGACGGATGCAAATCTTTCGTCCTTTACTATTTGGTTTAAAGCCGCCCCATGGTACAGGTCGTATTCTCTAAATGGCACTCACGTGTCTTCCTTTCTTCAGGAGATAGTGGTAGTAGTGGTAGTCACGACGAGCCTTATTTTCCATTTGAGTTCAAATTATCATTTGTGGGACGCCTATGCAAGTGAAAACTACGGCGAGGTATGTGTCAATGTGCGGTACACAAGACCCGGCCGCCTCCTCGAATCAGACCCGTTCTAAGAACGCGATGGGTAGGAAATCGCATCTTCCTGGTAGAATCCGACGCGGTCGCAGTAATCGTCGATGTAGTCGGCGACCATCACCTGACCCTTGGAAAGGACGAGATCCCGGCTCAGATCAAAGTCGATGTGTGGAACTTCGTTGACGACTTCGCTGATGAACACGACTACGGGCTCGGGATCCTCTTCCACATCCAGGGCGTTTGCGGTGTTAGTGATTCGGTGAAAGAACACAGAACTGTCGGTGATTTCCAAAAGATAGCTCGGCCGGTCCTACTGGCGATTCTGCTTCGCAAGTCCCGCTTCGACCGACTTCACGAACCACTCTATCACAGGGGAACTGACAATATTGTGTCAGCAAATACACCTTCGTTGCAGGACCGTATTAACGGAGTTGAGTCCATTTTTCATTGTGGATCACCATGTATCCCACCCGGGGTCTTCCCAATGAATGGTATTCAGAACATTGAGGCACCGACACCCTGCCCCAGTTTTTCGAAATCCTTTCTCGTAGGAATACTAATTTTCTCGGCAACCTTTTGTTCCGATTCCAGATTGCGCATTTGTTGGTTTAGGGCAGGTTGAGTCATGTTTACTGTTTCACTGGCTTTGGACAGGCTTTTGTGCCTGGATGTGTATAAAGGCGGGGGCGATCATCCGAGCGCCACACAGTGAGGTCTCTGCCTATCCAATCTTGACACGTACAATTTACCGCTCGGGCTTCCATTCGTTACTTATTATGTGTAATCTCAAGATAGACTGGCCATCCTAAGTATATGGTTCTCCTTGTATATTCGGTTATCAGCAAGGATGGACCCACCAAACGTTATGAGGATGGGAGAGCATTATGACCATCACAAAGCTGCGATTTGATAAATTTACCGTTTTCGACAAACTTGACATCGACCTAAGTCCGGGAATGAACGTTTTTGTCGGCGCCAACGGCACAGGAAAGACGCATCTCATGAAGGCGGCTTATGCCGCCTGTGACATCAGCAAAACGAAAGGCAACTTTGCTGAAAAATTGATTCGAGTTTATATGCCGTCCGGCCATATCCTTGGGCGTTTGGTCAAGCGCCAAAAAGGAAGCGCCCGTTGTGCAGTAGAAGTACATCGCGGGTCAAAGAAATTACGAATTTCCTTTTCCAACCATTCCAAAAGTCCCGATTCGGCCACCGTCAACGGAGCCAAGGAATGGATGGCTGAACCGATTGAAAGCGTGTATATCCCTGTTAAGGAAATGCTCGCCAATGCCCCGGGATTTCGCTCGCTCTATGCTCAGCGCGAAATCCACTTTGAAGAGATCTACGCGGATATTCTAGATAGAGCTTACCGTCCCGCGCTGCGCGGACCCATTGACGGTGTGCGAAAAAATCTGTTGAAGAATCTTCAGGGCATTATGGAAGGTAAGGTCACAATCCAGGAAGAAGAGTTCTTTCTCCGTGACAAGCAGGGGAATCTTGAGTTCACTCTCCTTGCGGAAGGAATGCGAAAGTTAGGCCTGTTATGGCTTTTGATCCAGAACGGGACCCTGCTGAACGGATCCGTCTTGTTTTGGGACGAACCGGAAGCCAATCTGAACCCGAAGCTCTTGGGGCCGGTCATCGAAATTCTTTTGGAACTCCAAAGAACTGGAGTTCAGATTTTCTTGGCTACCCACGATTATGTCATATTGAAAGAATTGGATCTGCGAAGAAAAGCGGGAGACAACATTTCGTTCCACTCTCTTTATCGACACGACGATACCGCCGAGATTCGTTGTCATACGACTGGCGAATTTCTGGAAATTCATCCTAACGCCATCGCTGAAGCATTTACCAGTCTATATGACCGGGAAATCAAACGCAGCCTTGGGGAGATGCTGAAATGACCGTTCTCACGGAAGGGACGTTACAACTGAAACTGCCCCACGGTGTAGAGGGAAGAAAATTCGACGGTGATGCGCACGGGTTATCCCATTGCATGAAGGCTGTGGATTTTGTAGTGGAACTACCGGATCGTATCATCTTCATCGAGTTCAAAGATCCTGATCATCCGTTCAGTAAACCGAAAGATCGGCAGAAGTTCATCCAGAACTTTATGTCTGGGGATCTTGACGTTGATCTCGTGTATAAGTACAGAGACTCTTTTCTGTATCTATGGGCATGGAAGGATGTCAAGAAACCGGTACATTATCTGGTTCTTATCGCAATGAGAAGCTTAACTGCGGCTGAGCTTCTGATACGAACAGACGAGTTGAAGCGTAAACTTCCTTTGAACGGCCCAGAATCCGGCATGTGGCAACGTCCTATTGTTAACGAGTGCGGCGTGTTTAATATTGAGACATGGAATAAGCAATTGCCGGATTACCCTGTGACAAGAATCATACGTGAAGGCAGTGGCTCGCTCGCAGGCGACACCCGCAAGCAGTCAGATGGAAAACCCGGATGATCCGCTCCCTGCGGAGATTCTCTTCGTTGAGCCTGCCCACGCCATGGGTGGTCGGAGGCTGGCGACGGAAATGTCATACCACCGTCAGCCCGGTGTCATCCAGACCTGGGCGCCTAGGAGCGTGTCCGAGTAATTGCAAAGGGCACGCTCATTCCATCTCGCTGTGAACTTGCTTTGAAATGGGTAAATGTAAGCATTCATGTGCCTGCCCGTCGTGGAACAGTGATTCAATCTTATTCATCCAGTTGCCGGCCGTGGGGATTCAGCAACTGTGGGTGATCCGCGACCTCGTGGGGCGAGTCCGGTTGGCTCTTGCTGATGAGGAGGAAGAAACGGAACTGTCGGACCGCGTTATGGATGCTCTGCAACGGTGTGCACAGGAACTGCATGAGGTTCTTGGACTGCACGGCTATGATCCGAATCAGGCGATTCTGTGGCTCGCCCGGGCCGATCTGGAGAAACAAGGCGAGCAAAGTGGGGTTTTGAGATACAATATCGGCGGTCTGAACGTTTATCTGATGGATCGTACCATTATTGGCAACGAGTGGTAGGCTGCTCCCACCGCCTTTCACCCGGCAAAACCGTTTCGTTTCTCTCTTTTTTCCATTAAAGGCGGGGTCGGGCGAAGTACGACTGCGGCCGTTCTTGCCCAACATCTTGCAAACCAAGGAAAGCGAGTGCTTCTCGTGGATCTTGATCTGGAAGCGCCGGGATTGGCGTCGGCGCTGCTGCGCCCGGATGAATATCCGCGCTGGGGCGTTGTGGATTGGTTTATCGAAGACTTGGTCGGCCAAGGAGATGACGTGGTCCGCGATATGGTCGCTTGCCCCCGTTGGGGCCAGGATATGCTGGGTGAAATCATGGTTGTTCCGGCCTATACTTTTGACTCGCAGGAATACATCGCGAAATTGGGACGGGTTTACCTGGATCGGCCGGCATTTCACTTGGGGGAACGACCGCAAAGGTGGACGGAGAGGCTGCAACGCCTTTTGGAGACCCTTGAGAAACAGGAGCAGCCAGATGTGGTCTTGTTGGATAGCCGGAGTGGGCTTCACGACATTGCCGCCGCCTTGGTGACGGAATTGGGCGCCCATGTTCTCCTGTTTGCTGTCGACACCGAGGCGACGTGGATGGGGTACCGGGTACTTTTTCGCCACTGGCAAACCTATGGGACGGCCCGGCGGATGAGGAATCGCCTCTCTATGGTGGCGGCGCAGGTTCCCCCGAGGCGACCGCATTATTTGGACCATTTTCGGGAAGCGGCCTGGGATTTGTTCCGGGACACCTTGTACGATGAAGTGGGCGATGAAGCAGATCCGGCCGGTGAGGACCTTTTTTCGTTTGATCTCATGGACGACAATGCTCCGCACCAGCCCATCCCCGTCTACTGGAACGAGGGGCTTGCAGCCGTGTCGTTGTTGCAGCACGTCGATGACAGTGTCGTGGGTTATGCTTACCATCGGTTTCTCGGGTGGTTTGACGGCTGGATGTCCCAACTTGAGGGGGCGAAGCCATGAGTGCGAACGCGTTTTCTTTTTTGCCTCCGGATGTGTTGCGCTTCCTGATGTTTCAGGCTTTGCCTGAGGACGTCTCTCTACATGGTAAGGCGCCGGAACCGGGATATGTGTATTTGCCCGCCTCCCATGCCAAAGCCTTGCGCCCGAATACCATGGTTGTCGAAGGAATGCGGGGAGCCGGCAAGAGCTTCTGGTGGGCTGCGTTACAACAATCCCTGATTCGGGAATTGGTGGCAAAGCTTTCTCCGGTGGCGGAATTGAAAGATCCGATCGAAGTTGCGGTGGGTTTTGGAGAAGCGCAGACACCGGACGAATACCCCAATCGTGATGTGCTGAAACAGCTTCTGCTTCAAGGTGCGGATCCGCGATTGATCTGGAAAACGGTGATCGTACACAAATTGTCCGGGGCCAATGATCCGGTGCGGCGCATGAATCTTTGGCAGGAACGCTACACATGGGTTCGGGACAATCCCGAACAGGTGGGGCGGCTCCTCGAGGCCCGGGACAAAGAATATGATGAAAAAAGCACGTGGTTCATCGTTTTGTTTGATGCCCTGGACCGGGCCGCGGACGATTGGAAAAATATGTACAGTCTGATTCGGGGCTTGCTGGAAACGGCTTTGGAGTTTCGCCCGTATCGGCGTCTTCGGGTAAAGGCGTTCCTTCGGTCGGACCAATTGGATGAGAGTCGAGTGGCGAATTTTGCGGATGGATCAAAAGTGCTGGCTTCAAAAATCGGGCTTTCCTGGCCTTCGTACGATCTCTATGGGTTGTTCTGGCAATATCTCGGCAATGCCGCGGTGGATGCGGCGGGACAGTTTCGGGAAGCCTCCGGAGCATTGGGGCTTAGGTGGCAGCGCGTTGCCCTGGGAGATCGAACGATCTGGCGGGTGGCTCCCGAGGTGATCCACGAGGAGACCCTGCAGCGGGAGGTCTTCCATGCGATTACAGGTCCTTGGATGGGACGAGATCATCGGCGCGGTTACCCGTACACCTGGATTCCCAACCACCTTTCGGATGCCAACCAGCGCGTCAGTCCGCGATCGTTTCTGGCGGCTCTCCGGGAGGCGGTGGAGGATAGCCAAAACCAGTCCTCGAAACATGAAACCGCGTTATACTACGAAAGCATCAAGCGCGGTGTCCGCAAAGCTTCACAGATTCGCGTGAGGGAGTTGAAAGAGGACTACCCCTGGGTGGATGTCCTCATGGGGCCGCTCCGGGGTCTTGCGGTGCCGTGTGATTTTCACGAAGTGATTCAGCGCTGGGAGAAGGCGGACTCGCTCGACGAACTCCGCCGACGTTGCGGCGAAAGTGGGGAAGAGCTTGCACCGGCACACCTTGACGAAGGGGCTCGCGGAGTTCGGGAGGATCTGGAGCAACTGGGCATCTTTTTCCGGATGAGCGACGGGAGGGTCAATATCCCGGATGTGTATCGCATCGGCTACGGATTGGGACGCAAGGGCGGCGTCAAGCCGGTGCGTCCGAGAGACGGTGGTTGAACAGGGATGCCCCGCCCCTCAGTGATAGAACGCTCCACTTGTGACGGAGAGGCGACGGTTGGATCCCGTCAGGCGGCTCCAGTGTGGGCTCCCCTGCGGGCGTTCGGGAGGGCTGGTCGGCGGCATTGAACTGTTTGGGAGAGAGGGACGATCCGCTTGTTTTTCATTCCGGACAGGCTGTATCATGGCACTACCAGAGAAGCGGCGGACCAGATGGTTAGAGAAGGGCTCATTAACCCCGGGAAATGGCGGAGTGATACGGATTTTGGTCCTGCTTTCTACGTCACGACAGACTTTCGCAGAGCGTTTCGCTGGCAAAAGAAACTTCGCAAAAGGGCGTTTTTGGGAATTGGGGCGGTTGTAACATTGCGGGTCAATCGACCCGCTCTCTCAAACGCGAGGATTAAATGCTTTCATGAGCCATCCAAAGAGTGGGCTTTATATGTATGGCATCACCGGGCTCGCTTGTGCCGAGACTTGTGCCGCGGCGCCCATGCTGATGTGGTATGCGGGCCGATTGCGGATAACAATATCGCGGCGTGGTTTGATGACCATGACAACAAAATGGACGAAGCCTCTATAGAGGCATTTCGTTTGTTTATCACGTCTGACGTGTTTGGAAATCGTCTCCCGGTCTCAAAGCCGGGGTTTCAAATCGCGTTTTGTTCACCGGCGCTGGCCCGTGATATACTGAAAGTAGAAACTATACGTTCTCCTACCCCCTGGAGGGATAAGATGAACGGGGAAAAGTATATCGCACGGTGCATGGTGGAGATGTACCCGTCCATCACTTTTGACGAAGCCATCGAGTGGATTCGTGAATACGAACGGTTCCTCGTCACGATTATGGAGCACGAGTCGGGATACAGCCTGGCGGAAGCGGTGGTGTCGTGGAAACAGCGAGGGCTGACCGTCGAACAGTTGGAAGAGCACGCCCGGAAGGTTGACGCGGAACCAGAGCCGGGCGAAGACGGGTTTGCGGCTGCGGCTCACTAAGGCCCCCACATCCTTCGATGAAGGGTGGGTTTATTTTTTCTCCCGGTCCTCCATGCCAGACTTCTACGTGAGCAAAAGAAGATCAAGGTTGTCTGGAGGGGTGCTGGGATGGCGACAACTAGAAGCCGTGCGCTTGTTCAGTCCCCCTCCTTAGTTGAGGTGCTATATATTTCGTCAATTTTTATGGAAACTCCTGCTCTATATTTTCCAGGGCCTTTCATGTTACGAGCGTTTGTCGATGAAACCAAGCTGTTCCTTTAGGGCGTATTGAAGAACCTGCGAGAAATTGATCCCTTCCTTTTCGGCTGCGTCGTTCAGCCACTTGGGAATGGTCAATGTTTTTTTGACCGCCCTGTTCTTCATTTCGTCGTGGATCGGCTCAGTACGGGCCTGGATCAACGTGACGAAAGCACCAGGGCCGGTGTCGTCTGGGATCTGTACTTCAGCAGGATTGGAAGGAGTCGGGATCTCATCCCCGTCTTGTTCCATGCCGTACAGGTGGAGGGCCATCGCTTCAGAGGCCATCTTCAATGCTTCTTCCAGGTTACCGCCTTCTGTAACGCAACCAGGCAGGTCGGGAAAGGTCACTGTATATCCGCCGAGCTCATTGGGATCAAAAATCGCCGGATAAACGTGCTTTGGCATCTATGTGAACCTCCTTCCGGCCGGGTCTCACTTGAGAAGCCCGGCCTGCTTGAGTATGGATTTGACGGTTTTCGGCGCAAGTTCCTTTCTCGGATGTGGGATGGTGGCTTTCCCCGGTTTGGTTGGAGGTTTGAATTGGTGATGACTACCGTTACTGCCTATGTAGTACCAGCCATCGTCCTGAATGATTTTGATCAGGTCCCGGGAGGAGCTGTTTTTCATGCCTACCTCTTTCCGGATCGCATTATAACACGTATGTAAAATACGTGTCAATGGTTTTTTGCGTGTGCCCGGCATGGGCGTTGAACAGGTGGTGAAAATCCACTGAGTGCAGACAAGGACGAAGGAAGGATGGTGCCGAATGATAATTCGATGGGGAAGGACATTGCCGAGCGGCACATAGGCGTATGTTCATTGTTGCGACTTCACGTCGAAGGATCTCCCGTGGTGCTGGCGGAAGCGGTGGCCCGAGGTCTTTCAGTGATTGACGAGGTGAAATCCCTGGGGGACCGGTGCAAGAGGCAGTCGGTGCAGGTGGAGAGGGAGGACGGGTCGGTGTTCTGGTTGCCTTCCCATGATCTGCCCGGTCGCGGACGGTTCTATTTCAAGTCCCAGATGGGCCAGTAGATCGGCGGCTTCCCGTAGCTGTAGCGCGCTCAACCGACCCCGACGAAAGGCGGTGAGCAGGGCGTTGTCCACTTCCATGGGCCAAATGGCGGGGGCAATCGCCTCATCCCATCGGAGTCGCTCGAGCACGGAATCACTCTCTGCGTTTGCCTCATCGGGGAAGCACCAACTCAAGGCGACCGAGGCGTCGAGGACATAGGCCATTTAGAATCGCCGACCTTCCTCAATCATTTCCCGGATCGACGGGAATCCCGGTTGTACCTCCGAACGAAGCCGGTGCAGACGCTGGATGATGTGGTCCAATGTCCATGGATCCTGTTCGATGGGCACCATCTTCGCGACGGGTTTCCCCTTTTTTGTAATGATGATCGTTTCTCCCCGGGCGACCTGATCCAACAGTTCCGCCAAGTGGACTTTGGCTTCATAGGCCATGGGTGTACTGCATGGCCAGGCGAACGAAAGACCTCATCCACCAAAGCGCCGTCGAAGTGTTCGGGCGGCGACCGCGCACCAGGGGTCAACATAAAAAGGCGAGGATTCCGGTAATCAAGGCCATGGTCAGCCAAGAAGCGACGGCATAGGCGATGCCGATGTTGTGGACGGGAAAAACAGTGGCTTCACCTAACAAAACTACAACAGGGATGCCCCTGGCGAACACCACCCCTTTTTCAGATCTGTCACGGCATGTGGTATGCTGGCGGAAGGAGATTTTCGGGGATGAGAACCCTGATGGTCAGAACCGTCTTGGGAAAGTGATCGACTTGGCCACGGCCGGGTTTGGACTGGTGGCGGCGCTGGCGCGGCCTGAGTGATCGTTATAAAATTTATGCACCGCCGACCTGTTGCGGCGGCTCGGCGGGATTAAGTAGAGGGAATGAAAGGGGACGACATCGTGTCGAATCGAATCCGTGCGAGTAAGCCCGCGGCATACGAATTTGAAATTACGCTGTGCGATGTTCACCCGACCGTGTGGCGGCGATTTTGTGTTCCTGCCAACATTACCTTTCAGCGCCTCCACGACGTCATTCAGGTGGTCATGGGGTGGGAGAATTCTCATTTGTACGAGTTTCGATTCGGAAAGACCCGGATCGGTACTCCGGATGATGAGTTTGAAGTGGATGCCACGCACTTTGATGCTCGGAGGAAGCGACTGCCGTCCCTGGGTTTTGATAGGGATGACGTGCTCGGGTACTTGTATGATTTCGGCGACAATTGGATGCACGTCCTGCGGGTGATACGCCCGATCTACGATCTGGGAGACCGTCCCGCATACGCCTGTTTGGACGGGGCGCGATCCTGTCCTCCGGAGGATGTCGGGGGGCCGCACGGCTACGCCGATTTTCTAAAAATCATCAGTCAACCCAGCCATCCGGAGTACGAACACATGAGACTCTGGAGCGGCGGGACGTTCAGCCCGATGCGTTTCGACAAAGAGGCCGTCAATCAGGAACTGCGGAGACGGTTTATGGAATGACGGTTGCTTGGGGCTGCCGGATTTTTCTCGGCCATGCGCAAATGCCGATCCGCCGTATTAACATCATGGACCCACAACAGCGAGAAAATATACGAAAAGTACAGGTAGGGCCTCTGCATCAACATTTGCTCGGGAATCTTCGATAACCAGGACCGGATTGCCTGGAACTCCCGACGGATCATGACGCTGCGCATCGGTTCCAGTAAGCGCATGGCTTCCTCATACTGCTGCCCGGCCAAATAATAATCGACCGCTTCCTCGAGCATCTTCTGTCCCTCGCACCATTCGGCGGCGATTCGGAACAAGGCGCTCGTTCTGCCGGGATCTTGGAGCTTCAGCCGGTTCCGCAAAAACTCTCCAAACAAGTGATGGAATCGGTACCACTCCTTCCGGTCATCCAGCGGGACCAAAAACAGGCCGAGATCCGCCAGTTCCGCGAGCATCACGGAGCCGTTCTCCCTCCCCACCGCTTCGCACAGGGGACCGTTCATACGCTCGAGAACCGACACGTCCAGCAAGAAGCGCCGGGTCCGCTCATCCAAACCTGCGAACACTTTCTGAACAGAGTTTCCCACAGAATGTGGGTGGTTGCAAGAGTTCTTCCGTGCCTTGGATAGGGTGAAAGAGGTGAGATAAGAAATGGACCTGTTGTTTGTCCTTACCACTCAGGCAGTGATGGTGTCTGTCGCGCTGGCGGTCGGCACCGCCGTCCGAATGCGGTTGGAAGGCGTCGGCTGGACGACAATGCTCCGCACCAGCCCATCCCCGTCCACTGGAACGAGGGGCTTGCAGCCGTGTCGTTGTTGCAGAACGTCCGTAAGAGTGTCGTGGGTTATGCTTACCATCGGTTCCTCCAGTGGTTTGACGGCTGGATGTCCCAACTTGAGGGGGCGAAGCCATGAGTGCGAACGGGTTTTCTTTTTCGCCTCCGGATGTGTTGCGCTTCCTGATGTTTCAGGCTTTGCCTGATGCTGCTTGTGACATTAGCAAAACGAAGGCCAATTTTGCTGAGAAGTTGATTCGAGTGTATATGCCGTCCGGCCATACAATTGGGCGTTTGGTCAAGCGCCAAAAAGGAAGCGCTGGTTGTGTCGTAGAAGTATATCGTGGATCAAAGAAGTTGCGAATTTCATTTTCCAACCATTCCACAAGTCCTGATTCTGCCACCATCAACGGGGCTAGGGAATGGACGGCTGAACCAATCGAAAGTGTATATATCCCTGTTAAGGAAATGCTTGCCAATTCCCTGGGCTTTCGCTCGCTCTATGCCCAGCGCGAAATCCATTTAAGAGATTTACGCAGACATTCTTGACAGGGCCTACCGCCCCGCGCTGCGCGGACCAATGGAATCCAGAACGGGACCCTGCTGAACGGATCCGTCTTGTTTTGGGACGAACCTGAAGCCAATCTGAATCCGAAGCTCTTGGGGACGGTCATCGAAATTCTTTTTACAAGGAGGTGTTCGCGGGTGAAGAAGAACCGGTTGGGTCGCAGTGATCTCTACGTCAGCGAGATTGGACTGGGTTGTATGTCGTTGAGCCGCGACGAGCAGGAGAGCATTCGCATGATTCACGCCGCCCTTGACCGCGGCGTCAATTTCTTGGATACGGCGGACCTGTACCGACAGGGCAGAAACGAAGAGTGGGTCGGCAAGGCGTTGAAAGGCAAACGCCATGACGTCATCCTCGCCACCAAAGTCGGCAACCGCTGGGAGCCCGGCAAGGACGGCTGGTCCTGGGATCCTTCGAAAGCCTATATCAAGGAGGCGGTGAAGGGCAGCCTGCGGCGGCTGCAGACGGACTATATCGATTTGTACCAACTCCACGGCGGGACCCTCGATGATCCGATCGACGAAACCATTGATGCTTTCGAAGAACTCAAGCAGGAAGGCGTCATCCGCTGCTACGGCATCTCTTCGATCCGCCCGAACGTCATCCGCGAATATGTCAAGCGGTCGAACATCGTGAGCGTGATGATGCAGTACAGCGTGCTGGACCGGCGGCCCGAAGAGACGGTTTTGTCCCTCCTTCAGGAACACGGCATTTCCATGATTGCTCGCGGTCCTCTCGCCCAGGGGCTTTTGTCCGAACGCACCTTGACTGGCCCTGCGCCGGCCGCCGGGTACCTCGACTATTCACCGGTGGAAATCGTCGAACTGGTCAGGCGCCTTGCCGCGCTGGCCGGCGAGGACCGGAGCCTCTCACAAATCGCGTTGCGCTACCCGCTGGCTCACCCGGCCGTCGCAGCGGTCATCCCGGGAGCAAGCAGCACGGAACAGCTTCTGACCAACACCGGAGCCGCGCGTGTACCGGACTTAACCCAAGACGAAGTCAAACTGATCCGGTCCTTCTCAAGGGCCAATGTATACACTCTGCACCGCTGAGGCGTGGAATAGCCTATATTCCCAAACCGAGCTTTACGGCTATTTGCAGAAATTTATAAAAGAGGAGAAAGGAGGCGGAAGCGACGAATAAAAACAGGAAACGTAAGTCCGTTCCTTGGATCGTCTTAATCGTAATCATCGGTGTTACCGTCGTCGGAGGTATTCGGTATTTGTTTCAAACGCCGAGGCAGGAGCCATCACCGACGCAGAGTTCGAAGCCAACGCAGAGTCCGAACCTCGGGGAAGGAAATTTCCTGCGGAATAGATTGGATATCGGCGGAAATGACAACGTTAAAACACTAAAACAGCTGAATGAGCTGAATGAGGAATGGGTGTTGCCGGAGGATTACACTTTAGAAGTCAAAGAAGTCGACGGCATAACCATGAATTGGGTGCAAGCAAAGGATACAAAGCCGGATAAGGTTATTTTACAGCTTCACGGCGGAGCCTATATTCGCTCGCTGGAGAAAAGCGGCATGACATACCGGCGCACGGCGATACAATATGCCAAGATAAGCGGAGCCGGAGTTTTGACGGTGGATTACCGGGTCGCTCCGGAACACCCTTATCCTGCGGCTCTGGAGGACGCGGTTTTGGCTTACAACTGGCTTTTGGAGCAAGGATACAGGCCGGAGCGAATCATTCTAGCGGGCGATTCGGCGGGCGGCGGACTTGCGCTGGCCACTGCGCTCTATCTCAGGGATCATGACATGCCGATGCCCGCGGCCCTGATCACCATGTCCGCATGGACGAATCTGAACTACAAACGCGTGATTCCCGAATATGTGGGCGAGAACCGCGCCGACAATCCTTACATTTCACCTATTTATGGCGAGTATGCCGGCTTTCCTCCCATGCTCATGCAGGTCGGCGGGGATGAAATGCTGCTAAACGATACCGTTAAGGTCGCGCAAAAAGCCGAAGCAGCCGGAGTCTCGGTTCAGCAGACAACGTACCCCGGCATGTTCCATGATTTTCAGTTGCTGTTCCCGAAATTGCCGGATGCCAACAAAGCATGGAATGAGGTCGAGACATTTATAAAGGAGATTTATGCGGGACAGCCGGAGACGCCGTGACGGCATTGATAGAACCACAAAGACCAGTAGACTACATCGTGCACCAAAGATTGTTTGGGAGGTGAAGCCAGGCAGGCATGTATCGGCGATCCGGTAACGTTAGACGGAAAGGTACAGCGTATGTCCCAGCCGGATGAAGTACGAAAATGCATACTTGGTGCAGGCCATCATACGGATGGCTCTTCGGGTCAGTCCCCCTTGCCGTATTCGCCGATCGGTGATCGTTCAGCAGAACCTCATTACAGAATCGGGTCGGCTCATTTATTGCTCTCAAGTTCACCCACCCTCTCAGGCACACCGCCAAAGTGGCGAATCCCGCACTCCAGAGCTTCCAGGACCGTCTCCAGCGTTTGATCCTTTCTCCTCCGTTCCCACTCAGATTAGTAGGAGCGTACCAGTCTATCTGGTGGGGGTCAATTTTCTCTGACGATCTGGGGTCCATTTTCAGTGTATATCAACATTCTGAGGCTCAGGCGGGTTTTTCGCGACGGCGGGTCATCCCTTCAGCAGTCTCAGGAACTCGTCCACAGAGATCCCGGCCTGCCTGAGGATCGACCGGAGAGTGCCCGGAGCCAGCTCATCGTGCAGGGGTACGATGGCCTGCCTGCCGTCCTTGCGCCGGACCTTCACGTGGCTTCCCTTTTGGCTCACTTTCACGAATCCCGCGCGGCCCAGCGCCATGATGGTTTCCGTTCCGGACACGACCGGCACGCGAGGGCTCAAGCCTGCTTCACTTCGATGTCCACGGGTGCGATGATCGGGCCGGTGTCCGGCAGGTCGGCCGACGCGTCCTCGAAGTACAACTCCAGGGCCTCGCGCAGGTTGGCAAGAGCTTCTTCGAGGGTCTCGCCCTGGCTGGTCACTTCCACTTCGAGGCAACGGGCCACGTACCATTTGCCCTCTTTGGTGACGGCGGCAGTGAGGCGTCGGCGGGGCATACGGGTTCCTCCTTTTGGACCTCTGGGGAGGTCGGGATGCTGTAACGTTATTTTAGCGTGCCGTCGAATGTGAGGCCAACCGTTCTACCGCCCTTGCCAAAGTGTGAGGGGGGGTGGCGGGCAAAAAATTTCTCTCGGTCCTCCAATCATACGGGGGTGGCGGAGGGAATTTTTCTCTCGTGCTTCTGAACCGGTAGGGGCGGGATTTCTTCCGGTCCCGAGATGTTTTTGAGGAGGAGAGGCTCAGACACGCCAACGGAGAGAGGCGTACGTATACACCATGATGTATAATGAGGGAAACCACTTCCGGAGGCGGGTCGTGATGCAACGCACGAACATTTATCTGAGCCAAGACCAATTGCGGCTTCTCAAACATCTGGCGGCGGCCGAGAACAAGAGCGTGTCCGATTTGGTTCGCCAAGCCGTGGACGAATTTTTGAGGGAACGCCTGAAAGAATCCTCGAACTGGCAGGCGGAGATGGATGCGCTGGTCAAGCGCGTCAGGAGCAGGGTGGGGCAGGACATTTCGGAGGAAGGGATTGAGGGGGACGTCCGGGCGGCAAAGAAAGAGGCCCGGGAGGCGCGGAATGAAGGCCGTCATTGACACGAACATTTGGGTGGATGATCTTCCAGGGCCGGTCCCAGCGGCCGGCCACCACTTTACATTCCCTTTGGCGGTTTGTTAGGGTGAGGGTACGGCGAGAATAGATGCTGCGATGTTGACCGCGAGCTCGCTATGACTGTGATGTTGGTGTTCCCACGTGTGCGTTTGCTTTGCCTGTAGGAGGTGAAGGTCTTGCTTAAGTCTTTTCAAGTGACCAATTTCCGGATTTTTTCCGATTTGAAAATCGAGACGTTGGGGACGGTCAACCTCATCATCGGAAAGAATAACTCCGGTAAGTCGTCTTTGTTGGAAGCGTTGAGACTGTATAGTTTTCGGGGTTCTCCGGCGGTGATAATAGAGATGTTGAACTCCAGAGATGAAATGCCAAAGCAACGCGTGCAGGAGTTTTCTGAATATGAGGTTCGAACTTTCTTTGGTGTTTCCTATTTATTTTACCGTCATAGAATAAACGGGGATCGTACCATCAAGATGGGGCCGATCGGATCGGCGGATAAGATATTGTCGCTTTCTCTCGAATGGTATCAAGCCACGCAACCCCCGGAAGGTCCTGTGCAATGGCAAGTCGTCTCTTCACCGTTAGAAGCCGATCAGCAAGCATTGCGTCCTGCCTTAACGATCCGGTGGGGAAGTGATCAAAAAGGGCGCTTATGGTTGGATGAAACGATGTTGGAAGTGAGGAACAGGCCGATCGTTGGTTCCGAGTGGTTTCTCGATCGAGACACGGCGTGTTGTTTCGTGCCTGCAGGGGGACTCAGACAGGTGGATGTCGTGCGGTGGTGGGAAGGGGTGGCTTTGACCGAAGAGGAAGAAGATGTTCTGAGGGCGTTGCGTCTTATCGAGCCGGATGTCGAACGGATCGCGATGGTGAGTGTGTCCAGAGGAGCCCCGATCGGCATTCCAATGGTGAGAATCCGCGGTGTTTCTTTCCCCGTCCCGCTGCGCAACCTGGGAGAGGGCATGAACCGATTGTTCGGCATTATTTTGGCGTTGGTCAACGCCAAAAACGGTGTACTGTTGGTCGACGAAATCGAAAACGGCGTCCATTACACGGTCCAGCCGGAACTGTGGAGGCTCATTATCCACACGGCAAAGCGGCTCAACGTTCAGGTTTTCGCAACCACTCATAGTTGGGACTGCATTGAAGCATTCCAAGCGGCTGTGCAAGATTCAAAGAACGATGGACCTGGAACGGGATTTCTCATTCGGCTGAACCGGCAGCAGGGCGGTCTCGCAACAATATATGACGAAAGTGACCTGGCAGTGATTACGCGCGATCATGTTGAGGTGCGATAAGGGTGGGAAAGGTACATTTTCAGAGCAGCCGGATATTACTGGTGGAGGGGAAAGATGATCTCCACGTGGTCGCTAGTCTCTGTAATATTCACAGTGTCCCGAAGACCTTTGAGGTGAAGGACACGGAAGGAATCGAACGTTTACTCGATGACTTTCGTGTCCTCATCAAAAAGCCTTCTAACAAAGAGAGACTCGGGATCATAGTGGATGCCGACTTGGACATCGAAGCCAGATGGCAGAGCATCAGGAACATGCTTCTTCAGGCGGGGTATGGTTCGGTTCCTCTTCAGCCGGAGCCGTCGGGTACTGTCATCGCAGATCCGGAAGGGCCCGTGGTCGGCATATGGATCATGCCCAATAATTCGACTTCCGGAATCCTTGAAGATTTTGTGTCCTTTCTCGTGCCGCCGAATGACCCTTTGTGGAGTCGGGCTGAGGAATGCATTGGTAATCTTCCCACATGTTCCGCACGATTTGACGAAAAAGACCGATCTAAAGCGCGGCTTCACACATGGCTGGCCTGGCAGAAGGAACCGGGCAAACCTGTGGGAACAGCGATCACGATGCGATATTTGGATGCAGGGGTACCGGCGGTCCAAGAACTCGTTATCTGGTTGAACAGGGTCTTTGCGTAAGTGAAGTGCTATCTATGCCGGATGCCGAAGCTTCTCCCGTGCCTATGGATGGATGCTTCCCACTTCAGTGGGGGGAGGATTCACGATGGCCGAGTTCTACGGGCTCTCGGTGCAGGACTTTGTGGCTGAAGAGAAGCCGCCGGTGAACTCGGTGGACCGGCGTGATCGAAGAAGGGGGGAGCAATCTTGTCGAGCGGCGAAATCACGAAAAATGCTTGGTTTGATTTGCGACGAATCAACGAATCATCGTACACTGGTTGCACAAACGAGCGAAGCGAGGGGGTTGCGGTGGCAGAACCCACAGGTGCTTTCGTTGCTGAGGTGAATCGCATTTTGGGCAAGGAAAAATATCTCTTGCGAAAAGGAGATGCCCGAGGAATTGCCAAGGCTTACCTCGATTCGGGCGCACCGCCTGAACCGCTTGATTGCAAATTGTTGCTCAAAGTTGCCGAGGAATGGATGAAAGATCGGCCGACCCTCCCCAGGTCAAAAAGCGAGCCTGCGGTCATAGAGCCTGAGCCCATCCCGGACGATGCGGTCAAAGAGGCCGCAGACATCGTATTGCGAAAGCTGTCCGAGACAGATGATATTGTGGAAGACATTGTTCGCGACCTTGTTGATGTCGTTGTGGATGAGGGCCGGTTCCGGGTTGTTGTCGATGAAACCCCGTGGGACGTGTCAACGGGGGCCAAGTACACCGGGGAACCATATGATTTGTCCGCTTACGAAACCGTGGCCGATTTTTTGAAAGAACCAACCGGCAATACCGTGGCGACGTATATTTCCGGACACGGGCTTGCCGCAGAAACGTATGGAGACCACGTCATGTGGGTCGTTGGTCAAGTGGCGTGGGATGTTCTGTACGAAACCCTCGAAGACGAGTTGTGGCCGAGTTGGCAAGGGAAAGCGGGGTGGTCAGACGATCCGAAAGTGAAGTCTGCCACACTCCGCCAATGGAGAGAGTTAGCGTACGCATTCATGGAAGACGAGCGAGAATTCGAGGAAATTTTGTTTGAATCGGATTTGATGGATCGTGTCGAAAACGTCTCGTGGGAAGAAGCGGTAGCCCGTTTTAGGCCGGATGCTCTACCCCGTCTCCAGGCGGATCGCGAGCGCCGCAAACGGGTCGAAAGCCGCCTGGAAACTCTCAGGCCTGCGGTTCGACGCGCCCTGAACGAAAAAACGGATCAGGATGCAGAACCGGCAGACTGGGTGGTTGCCAAAACGCTGGCGACCGCCGCGGACGCAGAGGGGTTGGCGGCCCTGTCCATGTGGCTGAACGATGATGCGAGCGTTCGGCAACTTCCGTGGCCGCGCAGGGTGAGGGAGGAATGGCTGGACCGGCTGGATGCGTGTTTGGAAGACATCGGTCCAGGAGAAACAGCATGGGACAGACCGACCGTATCGTTGTGGCGTTATCTCACGGACGCCTGGTTTCGGGACGGGCGGCCCTGGTATGTCACTGTTCTGGAGTGGCTTAACGACACACAACACATCACCCACACGTTTTCCACCGATAACTGGGAGCGGTTCTTCGTCTGGAGTTTAAGTCATGTGGATGGTGTCATCAGCATTGTCATTCGCCGTTTCGAGCATCTTCGCGATGCCTCAACGGGATTGCCGCTCAAAACCATGTGTGGACTTGTCATCGACGAGAAGGAAAAACGTTGTGTCGCGCTATCAGCGGACGAAATGCGGGAAGCGCATACCACAGATGCCGAAACCGGCCGTCGATTGGGCCCGGAACCAGGCGTACGGTATGCGAAGGCCCGCGAGGTGTTGAAGGGGTGGGAGGCGTTTGGCTAGAAGAGGTGCAGGGAATCCCAGTCGTCGATCCCCCGGGGTGAGGAGTCAAGGAAGAACTCCAGTGCGCTGTTGAAGAAATGGACCGGCAAACATTCGCGCCGTATGATGGGAAGAACGAAAAAGAACCTCCTAATTCGCCGTCGGGCACCACGACGTGTACCGCCCGCTGGCAAACCTCGAAAGTCAGTTTCGCTTCTATGCGCCTGATTGAGTGCGACCGTTTAACGTTTTACCGGGCAAAAGATCCGGCGAGCAATGCGGCTCGAACGGAGGCGCTGATTGAAGTCTGCAAGGACGTGGCGCGTCTGCCGGCCGTCCGGGAGCTGGTAATGGGCGACTCGTGGAATGCCTTCCTAGCGAGCCGGCGTTTTTGTCCCCTCAAGCGCCCGCATCAGTCCCTGGGATACCTGACGTCGACCTCCGTGGTCGGCCTCTAGGGGGAGCCCTTCACCAGGAATGATCGAGGGATAATCCAGAAATGGAAAACACGGCTCCTGGGTACCTATAGAGATCATGCGACGAACCTCATTTTCATCCTTGCAGTGAGGCGCACCTCGATTGAGACACTCTCGGAGTCCAACCCAGGACCTTGCGGAGATTGGCAAGAGCTTCTTCGAGGGTATCGCCCTGGCTGGTCACTTCCACTTCCAGGCCACGGGCCACCTACCAATTGCCCTCTTTGGTGATGGCGGCGGTGAGGCGTCGGCGGGGCATGGGGGTTCCTCCTTGCGGTTAGCGGCGAAAAGCCGGGTCGTGG